>WLQG01000049.1 GCA_009698445.1 Actinomycetota bacterium | reverse complement strand
TGACGAAGATTTTCACAAATGACCATGACGCGACCCTTGCGGCGAATGACTTTGCACTTATCGCAAATCTTCTTCACGCTTGGATTAACCTTCATGTCGTTGTGCTCCTTCGTTACTTATAACGGTACATAATTCGACCTTTAGTAAGGTCATACGGACTCATTTCCACGATCACACGGTCAGCCGTCAAGATACGAATGTAGTTCTTTCGCATCTTTCCACTGATGTGAGCGAGGACTTTATGTCCATTAGTTAGTTCCACACGAAACATCGCGTTAGGTAAAGCTTCAGAAACGGTGCCTTCCATTTCGATGGCGCCATCTTTGCTAGCCAATCTGTACCCACAATTCTGTTTAAACGTGAAACAAGCGAAGTTGTAGTTTAGAGGGCGGGCTTGAATAAGGGAAATCGGCCCTATCGAATGACAACCGTGTAACTCAGGCCACAAGCCCTTCGAAAGAGAGGTTATGGAACCAGCCTACTTAGCTCGAATTCGGGCTGCCACAGCCTGGGCAATCACGGCCGAGGAGCCAAATGCTCGAATTAAGTTCTTGGGAACAAACTCACGGGTCGGCCAGCCCATATCAATGAATATAGCCTCTGGATAACGCTCATTCAATCGCTTCAGTGTCGCAAGCAGCGGCGCATCACGATAAGCATCTCTAAAAGCCACCACTAATTTCTTATTTGCAAGGGTTTCAGCATCGCTTGCATGAATATCACAGGCAATTCCTACAGCGCGTAACTCTCTGTGCATGCCCCATGAAACATCACCGGCGGCGATTGTTGGCTTGGTTCCAATCTCCACCAAGTTAACGGCGCCTGGTTCTAGTTCAACCGAGCCGGATACTTCAAATCCATGGATTAAGTCTTTGAAGTCTACGGCAGAAGTTGCAACACCATTAGTTCTATTGGTTGAGCGCCAAGAAATTATTCGCTGTTCCGATTCTTCTAATGACTCAGCAGGTAGCGAGCCTGAATCAACTGCCGACTTAATCCAATCAAAACTTGATGCCACAAAGCCAGATTGATCACCCATACCGGAAAAGCACAGCAAGTCTGCGCCAGCAGTTAATGCCTTTAGTGCGGATTCATGGATCTTTGATGGACCACCGATAGCGCCCATATCAAGTGCATCGGTTACAACCAAACCATTAAAATTCAATACTCCGCGCAGATATTCTCTAATAACTTTGCTCGACAGCGATGCAGGAAATTTTGCATCCAAAGCCTCTGCAACTAAATGGCCTATCATGACCGCAGAAACACCGGATTCAATTGCATGTTTAAATGGAATTACATGTTGGGATTCATATTCGGCAAAAGCCATCTTGATATGTGGCAAATCATGATGGGAGTCTTCTAAGACTGCACCGTGACCAGGAAAGTGTTTAACGCAAGCCCCGACTCCGGCATTTTGCAATCCCCTGACTGCAGCTGCTACATGGCGAGTAACAACATCGGATGACATACCAAATGAGCGAACTCCGACAATTGGATTATTTTCAAAGGCAACAACATCTGCGACTGGTGCATAGGTAATATCGATACCCAGTTCTCGCAATATTGTGCCCATAGAGTTATATGAGCGATATGTAAGATCCTCATCATCACATTGCCCTAATAGCGCTGGTGTTGGATATCGGCTTCCCTCGCGAACAAATAACCGAGTTACATCTCCACCTTCTTCATCAATAGAAACAAGAACCTCAGGGTTATAACTGCGAAGATCCTCAATTAGATGTGCAGCTGACTCGAAATTTGGAGTGTTTGATGCGAAAAGAGTTACTGAACCTAAACCATTCTCCAACCAAGGCTTAATCCATTCAGGAACTACTGACCCGCCGAAACCAGGAGAAAAAGTTGAAAGAATTGTGCGATCAAGGGCGGTTGTCGGTTTCATTGCTATCCTTTTACCGCCCCAGCTGTGACACCGGTGGCAATTTTGTCCTGGATGAGTGAGAAGAAGATAACTACAGGAATCGCAGTTATGGTCGAGGCAGCCATGAGTGGACCCCAGTCAGTACCAAATCTATTTGTGAATCCTGCTAACCAAATTGGCATCGTTGCTTTGTCTTGACTCGAGAGCAAAATATAAGCCAGCAGAAATTCGTTCCAGGCTTGAATAAATGCAAATATCGCGGTGGCGACTAGGCCGGGCGCCATCAATGGAAATAAGACGAGTCGATATGCCTGAGGCTTCGTGCAACCATCAACTAATGCAGCCTCTTCAAGCTCTACCGGGATATTTATTAGAAATCCACGCAGAGTCCACACAACAAAGGGAAGAATAAAGGCTATATACGTGAGAACTACGCCAGCTAATTTATCGGTTAAGTTCAACCTTGAAAGCAGCAAGTAAAGAGGAATTAAGAGTGCTGAAAGTGGCAACATCTGCACGAGCAAAATACTAGCTACATATATGCGCTTTCCGCGGAACTTCATCCGTGCGACTGCAATAGATGCAAACAACGCAACAAACAAACTAATGGCTACCGTAAATACAACAACAATCACCGAATTCCAAAGCGCTTGGGTAAATCCTTCTTTAGTTATCGCCTCTGTATAATTCGATAATGAGAATGAGTGTGGAAACAATGTTGGATTAGTTGAGAGAATGTCGCCTTTAGGTTTAAAGGAAGTGCTGACCATCCAATAAACAGGAAAGCCCATCAAGACAATTGCAAACATCCCTGAGATATTTGAAAATATGGAACTATTCGGGCGTTTCATTCATCCCCCATCCGCATCATTTGTCGCAAGTAATAACCAGTCACTCCTATAAGGGCAAAAATCATGATTAACGAGATCGCAGCACCCATGCCATATTCACTCAAACCAAAGGACTTCTGGAAGGCATAAATAGCCATTGTGTAATATTCAGCAGAAGGACGACTGTCTAGGAAGATCCAGATATGTGAAAAGACTTGGAAATCCCAAATTGTGGAGAGAGAAATCAAAATAATGTAAACCGGCAAAAGCATTGGAAGAATGATATTTCTAAATACCTGACGGGAATTTGCACCATCAATCTCTGCCGCCTCAATTAGATCCTTTGGAACTTGAGTCAGTGCCGCATAAATGCTGATTGTTATAAAAGGCAGCGCGCCCCATGCAACACAGCCGCCAATAATCATAAAGCCTGAAAAAGTGTTAACAAAGTAGTTGTGATTATCCATCTCAAAGCCCAGTGAGTTGATCAGAGCAGTGACAATGCTGAAATCAAACGAAAAGAGCCAACGCCAAACAGAGATTGAAACTAACTGTGGCATGGCCCAAACTAGTATTAGTACGCCATTGAGAGCTTTGCGTATTCCTGGGTGCATCTTGACCATCAAATGAGCAAGCCAGCCACCAACGACTATTGAAACTGAAACCATTCCAAATGTGAAAAGTAATGTTCGCCGTAGAATTCGCCAAAACTCAGGATCTTTTAAAGTTTCGCGGTAATTTTCTAAACCAATGAAAGTTCCTTTGCCGGCGATAATTTCCGCAAGTCCATATCTTTCAAATGATAGTGAAATCAACTTATAGACAGGAAATCCAAGAATTATGCCTAGCGCAATAAGGCTTGGTGCAATTAATAAGTAAGGCCATGGCTTAAATCTGCGGGGGCTAGTAGTCCGCGCCAGAGTAGTGCTCAATTGAGGCCTCCTTAGAAAGTTAATAGTAAGGAGAGGCGACTTTCCCTCGAGTAGGTCGCCTCTCCTTACACTTCTTAAATAGAACTAGGGCTAGTTAAGAAGCTTCGTAATCTCGGCAGATGCATCGGCAGCAGCCTTTGCGACTGTCTTCTTACCAGTGGCTATATCAGCAAGCATTGTTTGAAGAGTATTTGCATTCTCAACATCAACCCACTTCACAGCACCTGGAACGAACCATGAGTTCTTTGCTGCAGCTGCAACTGGAGCAGCAGCACCAGAAATCAAGCTGAGCATCTTTGTATTATTTGGAATCGCACCACTTAGAGCGATGGTCTTCATCTGTGTTGCATTTGTGTAGTAGCGAATCCAAGTAGCAGCCAATTTTACATTCGATGTATAACTTGGAACTGCCAAGTTCGATCCACCAAGGAAGGCTGGAGATGCTTTTCCGGCCTTAACAGAAGGCATTGGGAAGAAGCCCCAGTCAGTACCGACCTTTGGAATACAGCATGATTCCCAGCCATTTGAGTATGACATAGCAACTTTGCCGCCATTGAAAACATCCCACTGTGCAGCTTCAGTTCCTGATTTGTCTGCCTTTGAGAGAAGATCGCTAACTTCCTTGAAGCGATTCAAACCACGAATTGCTGCATCAGAATCTAGTGAACCTGCCCACTTGCCGCCAGACTTAGTAGCGATTGCGCCGCCCTCATCATAAACAAATGACATGGCCGCATACCAGTACTTGCCTGGTAGATAAACTGCAGAGAAATCTTTGTCAGTTCCGTAGGCATCCATTAACTTCTTGCCGGCTGCTAGGAATTCAGCATAAGACTTAGGAACAGAGATTCCCTGTGCTTTAAATAGTGAAGGGCGGTACATAATGGCGCGTGCACCTGCGTAGTAAGGAACTGCATACAACTTACCGTTGTAGCTTCCTGCATCTTCAAGTGCCTTAAGCCAAGTTGCACTGTTTCCAAATGTTGGCTTATATGAGCTAAGTGATGCGAGTGCACCCGCAGCTGAATACTTCATAACTTCTGTGTTTCCAAACTCAACTACATCAGGTCCTTTTTTAGCAACGAGAGAAGCATCGAGTTTCTTGAGGTGATCTCCCCATGTTTGAAATTCAACAATAACTTTTGTATTCGGATATGCAGCGGTAAAAGCTGCATTTGCATCTTCAAGAGCTGTTCCGAAATCTTTCGCATCTGGCATTAGCCAAACTGTGATTGATTTAGGGGCAGCTGCTTGCGCAGCGGTGCTACCTGTAAATGCAACAGCACCAACTAGGGCTGCAACACTTATGGCAGCGATTGATTTAGCGCGAAGTGTGCGCATACATGCCTCCATATAAGTTCCACGATCTTGAGAGGGTTCCAAAGATCTAGTAGAACAGGTATAGACCAATTTTGGGCAAATGGCTAGTATGTGGGCAAGGTGCTGCACTCAATTCCCCCCTCGACCCTCACGCTCGAGCGCGCTTTGGGTTAGGTTGTGCCTCACGGGCAGAGCGCTCCCGGCTAATCAGGCAGGTGGGCATATGGCAAAAGAAGAGGTCAGGAAGCAGTTCCGCCTGGCCGACCTATTGCGCACTGAAATCTCCGAGCTAGCCACCCACGATCTAATTCCAGGGGAGCGTGCCCTAGCTGAACGCTTTGGAACCTCTCGGGTGACTATTCGGCAGGCATTGGCACTTCTGCAAGATGATGGATTAATTTATACAGTTCATGGCGCAGGTTCATTCGTTGCCCCTCCCCGCGTTGTTAAGCAGATGAAATTACTCTCATTCACACAGGAGATGAAACAAAAGGGCTTGAAACCATCTACAAAACTCATTAGCGCCCAACTCATTGAAGATGATGAAAAAGCTGTTGATGAATTTGTCGTGGTTAGCGAACCAGCTTATCGAATTGAGCGCCTACGACTGGGTAATTCAGAACCGCTCTCCCTAGAAATTGCATACATAAACCAAACTATTGCGCCGAACTTACTTGATCTTGATTTAACAAAATCCCTCTATCACATTCTCGAATCTAAGTATGAGCAGGAAGTATTTAGCGCAGATGAACACCTAACTCCAATTATTGTTGATAAAGAGATTGCAAAGATAATGAATATCCCTGTTGGCAGTGCGGCAATTAGAATTCAAAGGACCGGTTATAACGTCCGTGGTGAAGAAATCGAAAGATCAATTTCAATTCGCCAAGGCAATCGTTGGGACTTTAAATATTCAATTCGGATTTAATCGAGATCCCCAGAGATCTCAACCCCAAGGGAGGCTAGTTTTTCACGTCCTCCGTCGAGAGAAGTTAAAACAAAAGGCTTTCCATCAGGACAGATTGCATATGTGTGTTCAAAATGCGCTCCACGAGATCCATCTGCTGAAACCACAGTCCAGTCATCCTTTAGAACCTTCATGCGCTCTGAGCCGCGAGTAATCATTGGCTCGATAGCTAAAACCAAACCAGGGATTATTTCAGGGCCATGGCCTGCCTTTCCAAAGTTTAAGACATGTGGCTCTTGATGCATCTCAGTTCCAATGCCATGGCCACCATATTCACGCAAAATTCCATACTTGCCCTGCGAGTTTGTGTACTGCTCAATTGCATAACCAATGTCAGTTAAATGCGCACCGTTCTTGCCCGCGGCAATTCCACGCCACATTGACTCTTCGCAGACATCCATTAATTTTTGATCGTCGGCGTTTATAGCGCCAATACCAACTGAAAATGCTGCATCTCCATGCCAGCCCTCGACAATCGCACCACAGTCAATCGAGACAACATCTCCATCGTTGATGATGCGTGGGCCTGGAATTCCATGAACAATCTCATCATTTATTGAAACGCAGATTGTTGCTGGAAAACCGTGGTAGTTCAAGAAGTTTGAAGTTGCACCAGAGCGTTTAATAACTGCGGCAGCGACGACGTCGAGGGCATCGGTTGTCATGCCGGGTTTAATCACTTCTCGAATCGCTTGATGTATCTGAGCGACTACTAACCCTGCGCGGCGCATTATTGTAAGTTGTTCAAGAGTTTTAATCTGAATTGCCATGAACTAACTCTCTACGAAACGCGGCTTAAAGCCGAGATCGCACGCAACGTAATCTCTTCAACGCTACCAGTTGCACTAACAGTTATAAGCAAGCCCTCACTGCGATAGAAAGAAACAATGGGGGCTGTCTGTTCCTCATAGACCTCTAAGCGACGTGCAATAACATCTGCTTTGTCATCTTCGCGCTGGTAAACATCTCCCCCACATAGAGGGCATTTATCAACGCCAACTGATGGCTGAAAACAATCCTTGCAAGTACGACGACTAGATAAACGCGTAATAATTTCTGCGTTATCGATCGAAAGTTCAAGAACAGCAGCCAGTGGCCTCGCTTTTTCAGCCAAAATTGCGCGCAAAACCTCTGCCTGCGCAACATTACGTGGAAAACCATCGAGCAAAAATCCATTGGCAACATCATCGTGAGTTAAACGATCCTTCACCATTTCATTGGTCACAGAGTCTGCGACTAATTCACCGCGGTCCATAAAGCTTTTGGCTTGCACACCAAGAGGAGTTCCGGCCTTTAAATTCGCGCGGAAAATATCTCCAGTGGAAATGTGTGGAATTGAATAATGCGCTGCTAGGAATTGAGCTTGTGTTCCCTTACCAGCGCCTGGTGGACCTACCAGGACTAGTCGCATTACTTAAGGAATCCCTCATAGGAACGCTGCTGCAACTGTGACTCGATCTGCTTTGCAGTATCAAGGCCTACACCAACGACGATCAAAATTGCAGTTCCACCGAATGGGAAGTTCTGGCTAGCACCAAAGAGCACAAGTGCTCCAATTGGGATTACGGCAACCAGTGCTAGGTACAACGAGCCAGGAGCTGTAATGCGTGAGAGTACATACTGTAAATACTCAGATGTTGGGCGTCCTGCACGGATACCTGGAATAAATCCACCGTACTTCTTCATGTTATCGGCAACCTCATCAGGGTTGAAAGTGATTGCAACGTAGAAGTATGTAAAGAAAATAATTAGTAGTGCGTATGAAGCTACGTAGATTGGGTGATCGCCCTTAACAAAGTTACGGCTAATCCATACCGCCCATGCCGATTGGCTATTGGTGAAGTTAACAATAAGAGAAGGTATATAGAGGAGTGAAGAGGCGAAAATCACTGGGATTACGCCAGCCTGGTTAACTTTAATTGGAATGTAGGTGCTTGTTCCACCGTAGGCCTGACGTCCAACCATGCGCTTTGCATACTGCACTGGGATGCGACGTTGCGCCTGCTCAACAAAGACAACTGCAGCAACAACCAAGATTCCAACGGCCATTACGAATGAGAATGCAAAGAGGCCTTTTTGAAGTTTGATCGACCAGAGCTGGCTTGGGAATCCTGCAGCGATAGATGTAAAGATCAAGATAGACATACCGTTACCGACGCCGCGATCAGTAATGAGCTCACCAAGCCACATGATTACCGAAGTTCCAGCAGTCATTACAAAGATCATTGTGACGATTCGCGCCCAAGATGTATCTGGAATAATTGCTAGTGAACAACCTGAAATCAACCGGCCGGGTGTACGTGCAACTGCAATCAAACCAGTTGATTGCAAGATTGCAAGACCAATAGTTAAGTAACGTGTGTACTGAGTTAGCTTTGCAGTGCCTGACTGACCCTCATTCTTTAGAGTTTCGAAGCGAGGAATTACAACTGTCAACAACTGAATAATGATTGAACTCGTGATGTAAGGCATGATTCCAAGTGCGAAAACCGAGAGCTTGATTAGCGCTCCACCACTGAAAAGGTTAATCAGACCGAAAAGTCCACCTGATTGCACAGTCTTTAAGCACTCCTGGACGTTTCCATAAGAGACGCCAGGAGTAGGGACTACTGAACCGAAACGGAACAGCGCCATAATTGAAAGAGTGAAGAAGATCTTCTTACGTAGATCAGGTGTCCTAAAGGCCATACCGAACGCTGAAAGCATTGATCTTCTCCACTATCTCGCTAAATTAAAGAACGCTTGTTTTTCCGCCGGCGGCAGTGATCTTATCTACCGCAGTTGAAGAGAATGCATGTGCCGTGACGTTTACCTTTACATCGATATCGCCATTGCCAAGCACCTTCACTGGAAGAGAGTCACGAACTGCACCCTTAGCAATTAGATCTGCAACTGTTACATCGCCACCCTTAGGGAAAAGCGCGTTAATAGTTGAGACGTTAACTGCCTGGTACTCAATGCGAGCTGGGTTCTTGAAACCTCGTAGCTTAGGTAAACGCATTACGAGAGGTAGCTGACCACCCTCGAAACCTGCACGAACCTGGTTACGGGCACGAGTTCCCTTGCCACCGCGACCTGCTGTCTTACCCTTTGATGCCTCACCGCGACCCTTACGAGTCTTAGCTTTCTTAGCACCAGGGGCTGGACGGAGATGATGAAGTTTTAGTGTCATCGTTATTCAACCTCCTCAACTGTGATCAAGTGACGAACTGCATAGACCATTCCACGAATCTCTGGACGATCTTCTTTAACTACAACATCGTTAATGCGCTTTAGGCCCAATGAACGAAGTGTGTCGCGTTGCTCTGGCTTGTTTCCAACCTTCGAGCGAATCTGAGTTACCTTTAAACGTGGCATTAGACACCTAC
>WLQG01000048.1 GCA_009698445.1 Actinomycetota bacterium | reverse complement strand
TCCTTACTTCAAGCCAAGCATGCGCTTGGCTGTCATAGTTACGGTTGGCTTTGCAGACTTCTCAGTTGAGAGACGGCGGGTGACTCGTGAAGATTTGTGCTCGAGTAAGTGGCGCTTGCCAGCACGCTCGTGCATAACCTTTCCAGTACCTGTGATGCGGAAAGTCTTCTTCGCACCACTGTGTGTTTTCATCTTTGGCATTTCTTACGCTCCATCCGTGGTCTCTGCTGCGGCATCGGCCTTTGCCTTACGCGCTGCTTTTGCTTCAGCTACTGCTTCTGTCTTCTTCTTAGTTGGACCTAACACCATTGTCATATTTCGTCCCTCTTGTTTAGGGGCGAACTCGACAAAGGCAAACTCAGCGACATCTTCTGCAAGACGCTGCAAAAGCTTGTAGCCCATCTCAGGTCGCGTTTGTTCGCGTCCGCGGAACTTCATCGTAACTTTCACCTTGTCGCCACCCTTAAGAAATTTCTCTACTTGATTACGCTTTGTTTCGTAATCATGAGTTTCAATCTTTGGTGTCAACCGCACTTCCTTCACCACAATGTGGGTCTGGTTTTGTCGCGCTTCCCGAGCTTTCTGTGCAACTTCGTACTTATATTTTCCGAAGTCCATGATCTTGCAAACGGGTGGAACGGCATCGGGTGCGATTTCGACTAAGTCGAGACCTACTTCATCTGCCATTCTTAACGCTGTATCGATATCTACAACTCCTACTTGTTCACCGGTGTAACCGATCAAACGAATTTCGGGTGTGCGGATACGATCATTAATGCGCGGGTCAGTTGTGATTTGTACTCCTTCGGTTTCGTCAAACGCTTTGGTCTAACAGCGCTGCAAAAGAAAACCGCAAGGGTAAAGAGAAATAATTCTCTTATCCGACAAACCAGCTCGCACTAGTGGCAATGAAGGTGGGAGCGGTAACTCCTCTTGCAGTGGTTATTAGGCCACTGGTCTGGGGCCAAGATTACCCGCTAGAGGCAAAAAGGCGAAATTGAGCGCTTAGGCACCCATCGCGTGAACGCCACCGTCGACATGGATGATTTCGGCCGTGGTCTTTGGGAACCAGTCCGAGAGAAGCGCGATCGCTGCTTGCGCCGCAGGTACTGGGTCATTTACATCCCACGTAAGTGGTGCGCGTTCATTCCACACTTTTTCAAACTCTTCAAATCCAGGAATAGATTTCGCGGCAATTGTACGGATAGGTCCAGCTGCAACTAAATTCACACGAATATTTTCCGGTCCTAAATCACGGGCTAGATACCGTGATGTTGATTCAAGAGCTGCTTTTGCAACGCCCATCCAATCGTATTTTGGCCAAGCGACGGTTGCATCAAAATCAAGTCCAACAACAGAGCCGCCGCCATTAAATAGTGGGCGGGCTGCCATGGTCAACGATTTCAAAGAGTAAGCAGATACATGCATCGCAGTTGCTACATCTTCCCATTCTGTGTTGAGAAAATTTCCACCTAACGCAGATGTTGGAGCAAAACCAATTGAATGAACAACACCATCTAGACCATTAGGAAAATGCGCACGCACTCGAGATTCCAGTGCACCAAGATCCTCAGTATTTGTTACATCGAGTTCAATAATGGGCGCTGGTGCTGGAAGTCGACCCGCGATGCGTGTGGTTAAAGATAGTGCTCTACCAAAAGATGAGAGCAAGACTTCGGCGCCTTGTTCTTGCGCCAAACGGGCGATATGAAATGCAATGGAGCCATCAGTGAGTACTCCTGTTACTAAGATCTTCTTTCCATCGAGTAAGCCCATATCAGTGACCCATTCCTAGTCCGCCATCAACTGGGATTAACGCCCCAGTGATATAGCTAGCTTGAGGTGATGCTACAAAAGTTACAACATCAGCAATCTCTTGTGCCGAGCAAAAACGACCCAATGGAACTTGCTGTGCAATGTCATTTCTACGTTTTTCATCCAGAGCCGACGTCATGTCCGTTTCTACAAAACCCGGCGCAATGACATTTGCAGTAATTCCTCTACTGCCTAATTCACGGGCAAAAGATCGGGCCATTCCGACTAAACCAGATTTAGAGGCTGCGTAATTCACTTGGCCAGCGGCACCGACTGCACCAACAACAGAACCAACAAAAATCAGCCTTCCCTTTTTTAACTTTAACAATCCCTTAGTAGATCGGCGCGCTACTCGGAACGCCCCTGTGAGATTGGCGTCGATAACAGATTCAAAATCATCATCACTCATGCGCATGACGAGACCATCTTTGGTTATGCCGGCATTGGCAACAATAATCTCTGGAATTCCCCATTGAGTCTCAATTTCGTTGAAAGCGGCATCCACACTTTCAGTACTTGTGACATCCATGATTACTGACTTGAATCCGATAGGTGGAACACCACTGCGATACGTGACAACAACATCATGGCCGGCATCGGCCAACGATTGTGCAACTGCCAAACCAATACCGCGGTTTCCGCCTGTAACCAGGGCCACTGAACTCATAGTCAAAACTTACTGGTTACCGAGAGGTATTCAAAAGAAGCGCAGCCGTGCGTCGAGCACTACTCTTTGCATATGGCTAAGAAAAAGAAAGTATTTGAGATTACCAATGCGCCATTAGCCTTGACTCGAGATCAGTCGGCTCGTCAAAAACGATATTTCATTTCGATGATGATTCGAACCGCTTGTTTTATTCTTACCGTCGTCCTTCCAAGTCCTTATCGTTGGATAGCTTTAGCAGGAGCAGCAGGGCTCCCGTATTTTGCCGTAGTGATTGCAAACGCGGGCCGCGAAACATTTAACCGTGATTCTCAAATCATTCAAGAAAAGCCACTTTCACTCGATTAACTATGGCAAAAGAGCGCGAAGAATATTCACTTCTTAAATCCCTTATCGCAATATCTTTGGTCGCACTTTGTGTAGTCGCAGCTCAGTGGCAATATCACCGCGGTGTTGATAGACATGCTCGAAATACAATGATTGAAGCGCATATTGCTTTGGCTCCAGTCACATTGGATTCTGTTAAAAATTCCCCACTTGCTGCTGAGTGGCAGACTGTCACTACACAAGGTGTATTTGATGCATCACAGCAAATACTTTTACGTAATCGTTATAGCGAAGGCGTTTACGGCTTTGAAGTTTTAACTTTGTTCACAACCTCAAATAGCGAAAAATTCTGGGTTGATCGTGGGTGGGTTAAGGCTGGAGCCAACGCCACAATTGCGCCAACCATTACTCCCCCACCAGTTGATGAAGTCTCAATCACCGGCAGATTACGTTTAGATTCTTCCCTGCCTCGAGGTTCCTTCTTTGCGTTACCAACAAGTGGAATGGGTTTGATTTCTAAACTTGACGCGCAATCACAACTCAATACTGAGAATTATTACATCGATCTACTTAATAGTTCAGATAAAGCTTCAGCAACCGTCACGGCCCAATTGCCAGAGCTGAGTGATGGTCCCCATATGGCTTATGCGTTGCAATGGATTTTCTTTGCAGGCCTTGTTATTTACGGTCGAATACTAATTCGTCGCGCCCGTTAAATCTTGACGGTTGTAAAGATCGGCATACAAACCGCCGATCGCCACAAGTTCATCATGTTTTCCGCGTTCAACAATCTGGCCTTTTTCAAGTACAAGAATCTGGTCGGCATCACGCACAGTGCTGAGTCGATGCGCAATGACGATACTTGTTCGACCTTTTAAAGCACTTTGCAATGCAGCTTGAACTAAAGCCTCATTCTCTGAATCTAGATGTGCGGTGGCTTCATCAAGAATCACCACTGACGGCGACTTCAGCAATAAGCGTGCTATGGCTAAGCGTTGCTTTTCGCCACCAGATAAACGGTGACCACGCTCTCCCACCATCGTGTCTAAACCATTTGGCAGTGATTGAATCAATTTCCATATTTGAGCAGATTCACAAGCGATTCGCATCTCATCTTCAGTGGCATCGTTTTTTGCATACCGCAGGTTCTCTGCAATAGTTTCGTGGAACAAATGCGCATCTTGCATAACAACGCCGATAGCTCCACGTAAGGATTCAAGAGTCAGATCACGAATGTCATGCCCATCAATTTCAATAGAACCGGATGTCACATCGTAGAGGCGCGGTACCAGGGCACTGATGGTTGTTTTTCCAGCACCAGAAGGACCGACCAATGCAGTTAATGTTCCAGGTGCCGCCGTGAATGAAAGCCCACGCAAAACCTCTCCGCTTTGAATTGTCTCAGGCTTTGCTGCAGATTCTAGGGATGCTAGTGAAATCTCTTGCGCCCTTGGATAAGAAAAACTAACATCCTTAAACTCGATCTTCGGATGCGTTGGCTTCAATTCGACTGCATTTTCACGATTCTTAACCATTGGTTCTAGATCTAATACCTCAAACACGCGTTCAAATGAAACCAGCGATGTCATCACATCGATGCGCACGTTCGATAGTGCGGTCAGTGGTCCATAAAGTCGAGCTAGCAACGCAGTAATAGCAAGTAACGTTCCAACTGTTACTCCCCCACTAATTGCTAAATGGCCGCCAATTCCATAAGCAAATGCGGTGGCAATGGCTGCAACACTTGTAAGTGCGATAAAGAAAAGGCGATTAAGCATTGCCATCTTGATTCCAATATCGGCAACTTTGCGTGCCCTAGACCTAAAAAATTCTCGTTCACGTGCTGGTTGCCCGTATAAAGCTACAAGCATTGCCCCAGAGACATTAAAGCGTTCCGTCATAGTGCTCGACATCTCGGCATTGGTATTAAAAGAATCACGTGTGAGTTCTTGCAGTTTTCGCCCTACCCACTTAGTTGGGATCAGAAATAGCGGTAAGAGCAATAGCGAGAAGATAGTTATCTGCCACGACAAAATCATCATCGTGACTCCGACTAAAACCAAGCTGACTACGTTGCTAACTAACCCAGAGAGCGTGGCTGTAAATGCCTGCTGTGCTCCCATGACATCTGAATTGATTCGAGATATTAGTGCGCCAGTTTGAGTCCTGGTGAAAAATGCGATTGATTGCTTTTGAACGTGTGCGAATACTAGTGAACGCAAATCATAAATTAATCCTTCACCAATTCGGGAAGAGTAATAGCGTCCCAACATGCTCATGGCTGCATCAGCGATTGCTAGCAAACCAACAAAGATTGCTAAACGCGTGACCAAAGCACCATCTTTAGGAATGACACCTTTGTCGATGAGTTGGCGCAAAAGTAAAGGTGTGGCAACAATTAAGGCGGCATCAATAACAACCGTAAATAAGAAGATCCAAATACTGAGGCGATAAGGCTTGGCAAAAGTGAAAATCCTCTTGACCGTACCTGGCTTCAATTTTTGTTGCTTGACAGATGGATCTGCCGTCATAGAGCGATGAGTCATCCAAGCCGCATGCATTGACATGTGACTACCTTATTGAGTTATTGCTCAGACAGTGAAACCGAGAGCGCGAAGCTGTTCTCTTCCATCATCAGAGATTTTGTCTGGGCCCCAAGGTGGCATCCATACCCAGTTAATCTTCACATCACTGGTCATTGAAGCCAATGCTGAACGCGTTTGGTCTTCAATGACATCTTGAAGCGGGCACGCTGCCGAAGTGAGCGTCATATTCAAAATAGCGATATTGGCTTCATCGACCATAACGTCATAAATGAGACCTAGATCTACTACGTTGATTCCAAGTTCTGGATCTACGACATCTTTCATCGCTTCAGTAACATCATCGACGGTTGTTGTCATTTGCTCTCTCCCTGTGACTGTATTGCAGCATCTTTAAAAGCCATCCAACCAAGCAGGGCACACTTTACCCGACCTGGAAACTTTGAAACTCCAGCAAATACAACGGCATCTTCTAAAATCTCTCGATCACCAGCAGAAGTTCCCTTACTAGCCATTAACTCAGAGAATGATTTAACAATTGCATCGGCTTCTTCTAAAGTCTTATCGGTAACGAGATCACTGAGCATGGAAACACTGGCCTGTGAAATGGAGCAACCCTGACCATCCCATGTAATCGAAGTAATAACATTGTTCTCTACATTCAAATTCAGAGTTATCTCATCACCGCAACTGGTGTTTACGTGGCTGACTTGAGCCGTGAAAACTGGATTTAATCCTTTGTGTTGTGGATGCTTGTAGTGATCCAGAATGACTTCTTGATACAGCGAATCAAGTTCCATCAAAATCTCCCAAAGTATTTCTGTGCTCCAAGTAATGCTGCTACTAAAGCATCAACATCATGATCATCATTATAAAGATAAAAAGAGGCACGGGTCGTTGCTGGAACATTCATTGCCCTTGCTAACGGCCAAGCACAATGGTGACCTGTTCGAACTGCGACGCCCTGGCTATCAACATATTGACCAATGTCATGAGGGTGAATATCTGCAAGTGTAAATGAAACCGTAGCTCCGCGAGATACATTCTCTAGTGGCCCAACAATTCTTATTCCGTCGATAGCCGAAATTTTTTCTAATGCGTAGCCAGTAAGTTCGATTTCATGAGCGCGAACCGCGTCCATTCCTAATTCAGATAAATACTTACATGCCGCACCTAATCCCACCGCCTGAGCCATGTTAGGGACACCGGCTTCAAACTTTTGTGGGACAGGTGCCCACGTTGTAGTTGTCATAGTTACATTTTCAATCATTGATCCACCGGTAAGAAATGGTGGCAGTTCATCTAGAAGTTCGGCCTTGCCCCATAAAACTCCAACACCTGTTGGTCCGATGGCTTTGTGTCCAGAAAAAGCTAAGAAGTCCACATCAAGTGCAACGACATCCACACTCATATGTGGCACTGACTGACATGCATCAAGTACTACAACCGCCCCAACTTCGTGTGCTCGCTTAACAATAGCTTCCAGCGGATTGATGGTTCCGAGAACATTGGATTGATGCGTTACTGCAACAACCTTTGTCTGTGAAGTAATAATTTCATCAATATTTGAAAGATCTAATCGTGAATCTTGCCCCACTTTGAACCATTTGAGCTGTGCTCCGGTACGCCTAGCTAATTGCTGCCATGGAATCAGATTTGCATGATGTTCCATCTCTGTTACAACAATGGAATCAGATGGGCTTAAAGCAAAGCGATTTCCGGCTTCAGCATTACCCATTGCATAGGCAACTAGATTTATGGACTCCGTGGCGCTTTTTGTGAAGATCACTTCATTTTCTTGAGCCCCAATAAACTGTGCAACAATTTCGCGTGCACCCTCATAATCATCAGTTGCTTCTTCGGCAAGCTGATGAGCCCCACGGTGAACCGCGGCGTTGTGCTTTGAATAGAAATCACTTTCAGCATTAATTACGGCCCAAGGTTTCTGAGCCGTTGCACCACTATCTAAATAGACCAATCTTTTCCCGTCGCGAATAGTGCGTTCAAAGATTGGAAAATCTTTGCGCACCTGCGCGACAGAGAAGCTCATTTTGAAATTACTTGCTCACGTAATCTGCATATCCATTGGCTTCTAGTTTGTCGGCTAGATCCGGACCGCCTTCTTCAACAATTTTGCCATTTGCAAAAACATGAACAAAATCAGGCTTTATGTATTTCAAGATGCGCGTGTAGTGTGTAATAAGTAATACACCCAAATCATTATTGGCCTTAGCTCGATTAACACCTTCTGAAACGATACGTAACGCATCAACGTCCAACCCTGAGTCTGTTTCATCAAGGATGGCCATCTTTGGCTTCAGGAGTTCAAGCTGCATGATTTCATGGCGCTTCTTTTCACCGCCAGAAAAACCTTCATTAACATTTCGAGCGGCAAAGGAAGGATCCATATTCAACGCTTCCATTGCACCTTTAACTTCAGCGACCCACGTGCGAAGTTTTGGCGCTTCTCCACGTAGTGCAGTTGCAGCTGTACGCAAGAAATTCGATACAGAGACTCCAGGAACTTCTACTGGATACTGCATTGCCAAGAATAAACCGGCCTTAGCGCGCTCATCTACAGTCATGTCCAAGACATCAGCGCCATCAAGTGTTACAGAGCCACCAGTAATTGTGTATTTTGGGTGACCAGCAATTGAGTAAGCAAGAGTTGATTTACCAGACCCGTTTGGACCCATGATGGCATGTGTTTCACCTGACTTAATAGTTAAGTCAACACCCTTAAGAATTTCAACAGTTCCATTTTCAGTGTTAACTGAAACTTGTAGTCCGCGGATTTCCAAAACGCTCATTATTTTCTCTCTTCTACTCGTGTACTAAATCTCAACCGTGACGGAATTTCCGTCGATTTTTACTGCATAAGTTGCAAGACTGATATTTGCCGGCAAGGTCAATGCCTCACCGGTTCGTAAATCAAATTCAGCACCATGGAGCCAACATTCAATTTTGAAATCTGTTACTTCACCTTCTGATAGTGATGCCTCAGAGTGAGAACATGTATCGTCAACGGCAAATACTTCATCGCCAACTCTGGCAACACAGATAGTTTTGCCATCTTTTTCGATCTTGACAGGTTTTCCGACCTCTAATTGATCTAAAGCTATATCGGCCATTTATGCACCTGCCCTTTCAAGTTCACCATCGATACGCTCCATGAGGCGCTCTTGTACTTCTTCATTTCCAATTTCAGTGATGATTTCATTGAAAAAGCCACGGACAACAAGACGACGAGCATTTTCTAGAGTGATTCCACGTGACATCAGATAGAACAACTGCTCGTCATCAAATCGACCGGTAGTACTTGCATGTCCTGCACCAACAATCTCTCCAGTTTCGATTTCTAGATTCGGGACTGAATCAGCCCGTGCACCATCAGTGAGCAAAAGATTACGGTTGAGTTCGTATGTATCCGTACCTTGTGCAACGGCGCGGATTAATACATCACCAATCCATACTGTATGAGCATCCTTGCCAGCAAGGGCTCCTTTAAAGTTAACCCGAGACTTCGCATTTGGAACAGCATGATCAACATGCATCCGGTGCTCGAAAAACTGTCCGGTCGTTGCAAAATAAACACCTAAGAGTTCGGCGGAGGCACCTGAGGCAATAAATTCAACGGTAGGAAGAATACGAACAACATCCCCACCAACAGTGACTGTAATTGACTTGAAAACAGCATCCTTATCAACTACGGCATGATGGCGAGCTGTGTATACGCTCTTAGAATCAAACTCTTGTAGAGATACAAAAGTTAAGGAGGATCCTGGAGCTAAAGAAATCTCCAAATCTTCGGCCAACAACGTATCGCCAATATTTTCAACAATTACGGTTGCAACAGCATGCGTACCCAGCGAAATACGAACTCTAGAAAGTTCAGCTGAATCTAAAGCACCTGCAATACGAGTTAGGAAGATCGGCTCCTGAATTTCAACATTGGCAGCGATTGCTAGATGTGAAACATCTGATGCCGCTCCCCTAATGCGTTCGATGATGATGTCATCACTAGCAGCTAGTGGAGCTAAAGATTCACGTGTAAAACTAACGCCTTTCGGCAAAGCAGCTTTAGCTACGAGTGAATTACGATCGGAAATACTTGCAGAACCATCATGTAGTCCACGAAGTCGCTTAAGCGGTGTAAAACGCCACGCTTCCTCACGTCCAGTTGGGGTTA
>WLQG01000047.1 GCA_009698445.1 Actinomycetota bacterium | reverse complement strand
GACCAGCAACCTGTAGCGATAACAACGTATTCGGCTTCGATTGTGCCTTGATCTGTAACAACAGCTTTTACTACACCGTTTTCAACCGTGATGTCTTGAACTTCCACGTTAGCAAAAGATTGCGCAGCGCCCATCTCTTGCGCTTTTTCACGCATGATTGTTCCGGTGCGAAGTGAGTCAACGACACCCACAGTTGGCTGATAATAACCGCCAAGAATGATTGTTTCATCGATGTATGGCACTAATTTCTTTACTTCTGCAGGAGTAAGGATTTGACCACCATCAATTCCCCAAGACTTTGCAGATGTAATACGACGCGCAAGCTCTTGCATGCGTTCTTCTGAACGAGCCACTTCAATTCCACCGGTTTCAGTGAATGTTCCAAACTCTTTGTACTGGCGCATACTTTCAGCAGTAATCGCGGTCATTTCTTTTGAATGATCGACAGGGAAAATGAAGTTTGATGCGTGACCAGTTGATCCACCAGGGTTAGGAAGTGGTCCTTTATCAATTTGGACAATGTCGGTCCAGCCTAACTTTGCAAGGTGATAGACCATACCGTTGCCGACGATTCCAGCGCCGATAACAACGCACTTTGCCTTTGTAGGTAACTTACTCATATCTTCATTTCCTTTTTCTATTGGTGGTGGTTATAGAGATTTACGAATTTCAGATTCAAAACCTTCAACATGCTCTTTCATCGCCTTAGATGCGGCTTTTGGATCATTACTTGCAATCGCTTCTAGTAATGCTCGGTGTTCGATGATTGCATCGGCTAAATGTTCAACACGGTCAAGAGCTAAGAACCAGATGCGCAATGCATGCGCGTAATAGTTATCTAACGCTGCTGTTAGAAACTCATTGTGGGTGCATTGATAAATATGGTGATGGATACGTTGATCTAAACCAATAAGGGTTGGCATATCCAAATCTCCCTTGATGGCATTGATTTCTTTGATTAAAGCTTTTGTAATCTCTTGGTCAGCCGCAGTTGAACGTGTGGCTGCAAGTTCTGCCGCCTTAATTTCTAGGACCGCTCTGGTTTCAGAGAGTTGCGAAAGATTTGCAACATCGACGCGGGAAACAAACATTCCACGACGTGGATACACCTCAACAAGTTTTTCATTTGCCAGCGAGCGCAGAGCTTCGCGTATGGGTGTTCGCCCCATCTTTAATGTGCTCATTAACGCGCTTTCACTAATGAGAGATCCTGGTTCAAGTTCTAATGTGATGATCATCGAACGGATTCGGGTATAGGCCAGCTCGGACATAGAACTGCTCTCGCGCGAGAGTATGTGGATAGCTTGGCTCACATTGGCGATGATATATCAGTGATATACCAATGAACAGAGGCGCGAGGGGGAATTTTTAGCTCAGGTAGTACTTGGCAAAGAGCCAGGCTGAGGCGCCAAAGCCCACCGTCAAAATCAAGGCGCGGTAGAGGGAGGCCGGCATCTTGGCGGCATAACGTCCCCCATATGTTCCGCCAATACTGGCGCCAATAAGCAGGGCAACGACCGCGCCCCAATGTGCTTTGCCGCTAAAGATGTAGATGATGTTGGAGATCAAGGAAGTCCACCCGACAATTAAATTCTTAGCTGTATTAAGTGTCTTTGGATCTCGGCGAATATCTCGGGCTAGAACGGCAATCACCATAACGCCTTGGCCTGGTCCGAAGTATCCGCAGTAAAGACCACTTGCTGCGATTCCAATTTTTTCAACTAGAGCATGCCGAGCGCCGCGATCAGGCTTTGCTTTAATTAGAAAAGACAAGCTGGCAAATAGCAGAAGAAATGGAACCATCTTTTCAAAAACACCTGGAGGCACGCTTAACAACAAAATAGCCCCAGTTGTTGAGCCGATGATTGAAATATAGATCAGCTTTTTGTATTCCTGAAAGTAAGCACGCATTTGATGACGAACTGCGATGAGGGCAAAGAAGTTTGCCGGCGTAACACCGAGCGCATTTGAAATTGCCGCACTGACGGGTGACATACCTGTTGCAAGTAAAACTGGATAAGAAATTACCGATGCTCCCCCGGCCATCCCATTTATTCCACCGACAAGGATTCCGGTGAAGAAGATGATGATGTATTCCAGCATTGGGTAACCATACAATGGGGCTATGGCAATGGATATAGAGGTTCGATACTTTGCTGCTGCGCGTGCCGCAGCGGGCGTAAGCGTTGAACGGGTTGATCCAGATTCGCTGTCCGCGATTCTTAAACACATCAGCGCTAATAACGCCCAGCTTGCTCACGTTATTGATCAATGCTCATTCTTAGTTGATTCTGTGGCTGTTCACGATATGGATATGGCAATTAACGCTGGCAGTTTTATTGATGTATTGCCACGTTTTGCTGGTGGCTAACCGCCGATTGCTGACATAGGGCGAACGGGTGCAATAAAGGATGGATCATTAATTCCGTGACCAGGCAGCTTGCTAAGAACCGTTTGTTGGAAGCGTGCTGCAATTGCTTCACGCTTTGCGCCGTCATTACTAGTTTCATCTCGTAATACTTTTCGTACATCTACTTCTTCATTAGAAAATAAACATGAGCGCAACTGTCCATCAGATGTTAGGCGCAAGCGATCACATGCCCCACAGAATGGGCGCGTAACGCTGCCAATAATGCCAACTGTTGCTTGCGTGTCATTGATATAGAACTCTTCAGCAGGTGAAGATCCACGGCCATCCACTGGTGTTAATTCATAATGTGTCGATAGGTCTGCATAAATTTGATCCGCGCTGACCATTGTTGCTCGATCCCAAATCCCCCCTGCATCTAACGGCATCTGTTCAATAAAGCGCAATGAGTACTCATTTTCTATCGCCCAAGCTAGCAAGGCAGGTGATTCATCATCGTTAACTCCTTGCAGCAAAACACTATTAACTTTTATCGGAAACAAACCTGCTTCTCTGGCAGCATTCAAACCTTCGATGACATCATCAAGTCGATCTCGGTAAGTAAGTTTCTTAAATCGTTCTCGGCTTAACGTATCCAAGCTGACATTGATTCGATTCAAACCGGCCTTAGCTAAAGGCTGCGCTAACTCTTTTAACCGCAATCCATTAGTAGTCAGCGTTAATCGTGGTGCATTTTTCAACCCAGCGATGCGATCAACGATTTCAACAATGTCAGGGCGAAGTAAAGGTTCACCACCCGTTAATCGGACCTCGTCGATCCCTTGTTCTACGGCTACCTCAATTATTGTAAGAAGTTCATTTGTTGTGAGTAAATCATCATTAGGAATCCATGCGGCAAAATCATGCGGCATGCAATATGTACAACGCAGTGAACAACGATCAGTAAGTGAAACTCTTAGGTTTCGGTGTTTACGTCCATAGGTATCAATGAGCAGACTCATGCGCAGTTCACCCATTCATCGCTGCCATCGGCAAACTTCTGATATTTCCAGATAGGTAGTTTCTCTTTAACGCTATTTACTATGGCAGAACAAGCTTCAAAGGCGGCTTCGCGATGGGCTGCTGATACCGCTACTGCAAAAGCTGTTTCACCAATAGCAATATCTCCAAATCGGTGAGCTACGGCTACTTTTTCAATATCAAAATCATTTATAACGGCCTGTGTAATTGATTTGATGGCATCAGCGGCACTGGGGTGAATCTCATAAGTAAGTGATAGAACTTCTTTGCCGTGATCGTGATTTCGTACGTCTCCAGAAAAAGTAACTACTGCTCCACTTCGTGCGTCAGCAACTAGTTTAGATAATTCACTTATATGGATAGGTGCATCGGTAACGACGGCAGAAACTAGTGAAGGCATCAATGATCCTTGCCATCTAGTTGATCCAAAATATGACCAGCTAGGCGTTCAATAATTACCAGTCCATCGATAACTGCGCCCTGTGAGCCAGGCAGATTAATTATTAATGATTTTCCATGCGTTCCGGCTAATCCCCGAGTTAAATCAGATGTGGCCACCTTGTCGCGCGAATATGCACGTAACGCCTCGGTAAATCCAGGAATTAACTTTTCAATAAATGGCGCAGTTGCTTCAGGAGTCACATCAGTAGGAGAAACTCCCGTTCCACCGGTTGTAACGATTAAACGTGAATGGCTGGCTAACGCCAAAGTTAACTGTTCGCTAATTGCTGCAACATCATCTTGAACAATATGCGGACCTTGAACTTGATAGCCAAGTGCACTTAATCCTTTGACGAGTGCTGCGCCACTTAAATCTGAATATTCACCACGTGATGCACGATTGCTGGCCGTGATTACTACTGCGGTGCGTGTACTCACGCGCGCTTCCAATCGCCATTCTTTCCACCAGATTTTGAATCCACATGAATCGAGCTAATTTGCGCCGCTGGGTCTAAAGCTTTGATCATGTCAATAATTGTTAAGCCCGCAACGCTCACCGCTGTGAGCGCTTCCATTTCAACTCCAGTGCGATCTGAAGTAATGACTTCAGCTTTTATATCGACACCAGAGTCAGTAATCACTAAATCAATTGCAATTTTGTTTATAGCGATGGGATGACACAGTGGAATAAGTTCACTAGTTTTCTTAGCGGCCATAATTCCAGCGATTCGCGCAGTTGATAAAACATCACCTTTGGGAGTTGTGCCATCACGCAATAGCGCGACAACCTGGCTAGATAAATTAACTCGTCCTGATGCAATCGCTTCGCGCACAGTGACATCACGGCCAGTTACATCGACCATGTTTGCCTCACCCGAACTATTGAGGTGCGTTAATCCATCGCTCATGCAGGTAAGTCTAGCCAGCGCACTTGTTCGCCCGCACCTGTCACAGCCGTAGTAACTACGGCAAAGCCATCAGAGTGCGCTAATCCACGCAGCATTGCTGAACCTAAATATGGGGCTACATGAAAATGAGCGTCAATGAGATTGCCAATGATCAATCGAGTGAAATCTTCGGGTGCAGTTATTTCGCTAGCTGTTGTGACTACCGCTAACTCCTTTTGTTTTTGACCTAGTTGCGATGTGATTACGGGTTGGCCTAATGAAACAAGTGCAACAATTGCAGACTGCGGATTTCCTGGAAGGCCAAGAATTGCAACATCTCCTTTGCGTGCTAACAACATCGGATGCCCAGGACGAACTTTTACTGTGTCAATTAAAATTTGCGCCTGTATTGCTTCTAGTGCGCCATGTAAATAATCACGCGGACCTTGAGCAGTTCCACCTGTAGTAATCACGACATCTGCCTGTGCGCAGGCATCGTTGAGCGCAGAAATAACTAGCTCTAACTCATCTGAAATATATTGCGTACTAACAATCTGTGCACCCATTGCTCCAAGCCAACCTGGTAATTGTGGGCCTAGTGCATCTCTTACTAATCCATCACGAGGGATGCCACTGAGTTGAATTTCATCTCCGAGCAAAACAAGAGCAACGCGAGGTTGAACAACAACGTCAATCTCATCAAAACCTGCGGCAGCTAGCAGACCAATCATCGCGGGATTTAATTGTGTCCCAGATTCAACGATTACATCTCCAGCCTTGCACTCGTGTGCTGGTGGGCGAATTTCTTGATCTTTAGCGACAGGCCCTGTTAATGAATCCCCATTAACTTGTGCAACTTCCCAGCGGATAACTCCAAAAGTATTTTCTGGAATAACTGCACCCGTTGCAATACCAACTGCTTGCCCCGATTCAAGTGCAGTTTTCATTGGTAGACCAGCTTTGACTTCACCAATAATTCGCCATGGTCCAGAACCTGAAACGGCATAACCATCCATTGCAGAAGTTGCATATGTAGGAAGATCAACGAGAGATTTTGCATCAACTGCAAGTGTGCGCCCGATACAGGAACCAACTGGTAAACGTTCAGATTTCAACTTGGTAAAGGCGCTGCTAGCAATTGCGCGAGCATCATCCCAACTGCCTTCAATCAGGGTTTTCATAAGCTCGCCAAATACTGCATCGCTACAACTAAATCATGTGGAGTATCAACATCAATCATTGCTTTTTCAACCTCTGGGCTCATAGGTATTTCATGAACCTGCAGATGTGAAATTAGAGCTCGCATGGATTGACCATGAACTTCGCCGAGCTTTGAGAACGCCTGCTCTAGCGCATCAACTCGATACACCGCAGCCAGTGGTTGTCTAAATCCTGCGCTATCAACGTACATAACCGCATCGTCATGAGAAGTCATGGCGGTATATAAATGCAGCATATGCGAGAGCGCAAAAGGCATGTCTGTTGCAATTACACCAGCAATTTCACTTTCGCAGATTTCAAGTGCGGCGCTAATTCCAGCTACTGGCCCACCGCCAATCGGGTTCTCTTGCACGCATGTATATGGTGCGCCAGAAAATAACGGATCTGCTCCTACAACGATAATTTCAAATTCACTAGGGATGCCAGCGAGCACGTGATGAATTAACTGTTGATGACCCAAAATTGCTTGAGATTTATCAGCACCAAAGCGCGAACTTGTGCCGCCACTTAAGACGATGATGCTCGCTGCTTTACTTTCCACTTGGCTAGGATACTGACTATGGCATTTGAACGCGGAGAGGCTAACTCTCTAGGCTGGCGCGACCTGGTTACTGTGCCTGCTGAACCACATTGTGGTCATACATTTCCTAAAAAGAGCACGCCGCTTTTAATTCTTCACCATCTTTCTGACCTGCATGTCTGCGATGCGCAATCACCTACTCGACCTGAATATTTAGATCGTCACGCAGATCCAGATAGTCCCATTCGCGAACAAGTTGGAACTATTGGCACATATCGCGCACATTCAATGCTCTCACCTCACGTTGTTGAATCAATGGTGCAGTCGCTCAACACAATTACAACTGGCCCACTTTCTGGCCATGAAATTGCAGGCGCGATAATTACTGGGGACACAACTGATAACGCACAAAAAAATGAAGTTGATTGGTACTTAGCTTTACTTGATGGATTAGAAATTAGACCTGACTCTGGTGATTTTTCTAAGTATGAAGGCGTCATCGATGATGGTGCAGAACACTACGACACACGATATTGGCACCCCCACGGAACACCGCCAGGAAAAGAAGATGATGACGCACGTGCTAAATATGGATTTCCTGTTATTCCAAACTTGTTGAACTCTTGTCGAGCACCTTTCAAAGCAACTGGATTAAATTTTCCTTGGTTTGCCGTTCACGGCAATCACGATGCACTACTACAGGGAACTGTTGCACCATCAGAATCATCTGCAAAAGAGATGGTGGGAGCAAAGCGATACACAGCTTTGCCTACTACTGCGCCTCTATTCGAAGTTCTGATGCAGTTTCGCGAAGTTGGGCCTGCGGGATATCCACCCGCAGGTGATGCACCTTTTATTGATGTTGCCGCAGATCTAGAACGCAGAGCAATTGAACGCGGTGAATATGCACAATTGCATCTTGACTCCCCCGGTCAACCTCGTGGTCATGGTTTCACCGAAAAAAATGCGCGTGAAAAAACTATGTACTACTCAACGCTCATACAAGGTGTGAAACTTATTGTGATTGATAGCGTCAACCACTTTGGTGGCTGGCAAGGTTCTATGGATTCTGAACAGTTCGAATGGCTTGAAAACGAAGTTGCCCAATCAGATCGCCCAGTTGTATTGGCATCACACCATCCTTTGAGCAAAATGTTTAATGATTACGCACCAGTTGGACGCAGAGTATGCGTTGATGAAATCCAACAGATGCTTCTTAAATATCCAAAAGTAATTGCCTGGCTGGCAGGTCATGAACATCGCCACCACGTCGAGTGGATCGGTGAAAAGGAAGAAGAGATTGGTTTCTGGCAGATCGAAACTGCATCCCATGCAGATTGGCCACAACAATCGCGTACCGTTGAAATAGTTGTTGATGAATCTGGCGATACCTACTTTGGTTTAACTGTTGTCGATCATGCGGCGGGCACGGACTATGCAGATGCTTCTACGCCCTTAGAGATTGCTGCTTTGTCGCGAACCGTTAGCGCAAATGTCTGGCAAAAGCGGCCAGAGCTAGGTGCAAAACATGGGATTGATTGGTGGTTGGGTCGAGTCACTGATCGAAACGTTATTTTAAAAATTAATAAACGTTAGTCGTGGCGGTTAGTTGTTTTTTCAATTACTTGCGTTGATCGCAAAATAATGAGAATAACTAATGTTAAGCCGGCTCCAGCAACTTGAAAACCTAGCCCTACTGCCACACCAACTGCAGCCGTTGTGAAAACTGTTGCCGCAGTTGTTACGCCACCGATTCCAGAAGAACCAGCGCGGGTATTAGTAAAGATTAAGCCTGCTCCAAGAAAGCCAATTCCAGTAATGACTGCATGAAGGGCGCGCGTGGGATCACCGTACTTAGCTTCAACATCCATAACTGCACCGATTGCAACAATGACGGCAGATGATGCACACACTAAAGCCATTGTGCGAGGGCCAGCTGATTTACCAGCACGGTCACGCTCCCAGCCAATGAGGGAACCAAGAACGGCGGCTATAACAGCATCAATAATTACTGCAGCCTGTTGCCACAAATCAACTGAATGTAAATCAATCATGTGGAGAAGGCTACTGCTTTAATGCGTTAAAGCCTAGGAATTGAGCCTATAGAATTGCCCAATGAGTCAATATCAAATCATGCGCTGGCGTGAAATTCCATCAATGGTTGTTGCACGTATGGATGAAACAACTATCAAAGTCATGTTGGCATCTCGCTTTCAAGAGGCAATCGATGAGGCAGCAATGCGCTTAGGTGCCATTGATGCTGATGCTTATACATCTGGTTGGAACCGCGATCCATGGGTAGAGGCAAGTGATTCTCCTGAAGTTTTAGCTGCGCGAGTCGCTCAAGAGTTAGAAGAAGAATTAAATGAAGAAAAATTAGCCGCACTACTTGATTCACTAGGAGAAAAATAATGTCTGCAATTTACGATTCTTTAGAAAAGGCAACTCTCACTTCTGACGGCGCAATGGGAACAATGCTGCAGGCGCGCGGATTAACTGATGGCGGTGCACCTGAACTGTGGAATGTTGAAAAGCCAGAGGAAATTGAAGCTGTTCTCGAAGCTTATGCCGCGGCGGGTGCAAATTTTCTGACAACAAATACTTTTGGTGGAACTGCAGGTCGTCTTGCAATGCACGGACTTGAAGATCGTTTAGAAGAGTTAAATAAAGCTGGTGCAGAAATTGCCCGCAAAGTCGCAGATCGTCACAGCAATTGTTTTGTTATGGGCGACATTGGACCTTCTGGTGAATTAATGGAACCAATGGGAACGTTGACGATGGAGTCAGGCAAGGCTTTGTTTGCCGCGCAAATCCGCGCACTTGTTGCTGGTGGAATTGACGCGATACTTATAGAAACTATGTCAGATCTCAGTGAAGTTGAAGCAGTAGTTGCCGCGGCCCAAGAAGTTGCTCCTGGTATGCCAATTATTGCAACGCTAAGTTTTGATACAAACTTGCGAACAATGATGGGCGTTAAGCCAGGGATGGCGGTTAAACATTTAGCAGCCCTCGGTGTCCGTATCATCGGAGCAAACTGCGGGCGCGGTACTGATGAAATGTCCCAGATTGCTAAAGAGTTAGTAGAAGCTCGACCAGAAGGCGTCTTTATCATCACGCAATCAAATGCAGGCCTACCAAAGCTTCAAGGTGATGAATTTATTTATGATGGCACACCCGAAGAAATGGCGCGTTATGCCAAAGAAATGAAGGAGCTAGGAGTCAACATAGTTGGTTCTTGCTGTGGATCTTCGCCTGAGCACACACAAGCAATCTCTGCAGCAATCGCATAAATGAAAAGTAAAATCCTTTTAATCGGTATCGACGGAGTTAACTTAGATACCGCACTTTTACATGCTCCTACATTGGCGGCGTTGAAAGAAAAAGGATTTTTCACTCCAATAACTATTGAGCCACCAACATGGTCTGGACCAAGTTGGTCTACTTTATTAACCGGTTCGACTCACGAACAACATGGTGTTACTGATAATTCTTTTACTGGTCATAAACTTTTACATCACCCAGATCTTCTATCACGCGCTTTCTATCAAGATCAGAGCACTACAACTTTTGCTGCAGCTGGATGGCCACCTCTTGTTGATCCGATTGGTCATGGACCAGTTATTCATGAGCGTCGTGAACAAGCCAAAGGACTTCGCCACCGTGTATTAGT
>WLQG01000046.1 GCA_009698445.1 Actinomycetota bacterium | reverse complement strand
CTGATCGGACGAATTCGCCCATTTCTTGGAGCTTTGCAAGGACAACCTTGCTCTCCATACCGAGTTGCTTTGCTAACTCGTGTACGCGGACCTTTGACAATTTTTCCCCTGTCTTGGCCCGCATGAAACGTTACATGCAAGCCCTAGTTGAACGACCTCATAGTTCTAACGAGCTCATTTAAGTTTCATATCTTTCATATCCATTTCATTGTGTGAAGCAATGCCCAATGGTATCTAACCAGGGCCTTATTTACATAATGCCCGCTTAAACCTCAACCGGATTATCAGGGTGAATATCGATTCTCCAGCCAGTTAAGCGGGCGGCCAAGCGGGCGTTTTGCCCATCTTTTCCAATGGCTAAGGAGAGTTGATAATCGGGGACAACGACTTTGGCCGAACGCGATGCAAGATCTGTGATTTCAACGGAAGAAACTTTTGCTGGGGCAAGTGAGTGAGCAACAAATGTTGCAGGATCTTCAGACCAATCAACGATATCGATTTTTTCACCATGCAGTTCATCCATGACGGCCCGAGCACGTGCACCTAATGGACCAATCAGTGAACCCTTAGGACTTACACCTGCACGGTGAGAACGCACTGCAACTTTAGTTCGATGACCTGCTTCACGAGCTACAGCCATGATTTCAATGATGCGATCATTAATCTCTGGAACTTCAAGTGCAAATAACTGTTTAACAAGTGCGGGGTGGCTGCGAGATAACATGATCTCAGGCCCTTTTAATCCTTGCTTAACTTCAACTACAAAACATTTAATGCGATCACCGTGGTTGTAAACCTCACCAGGAACTTGTTCTTGTGGTGGGATTCGGCCTTCAAATCTCCCAAGATTTACATTGATCATCTTTGGATCACGGCCTTGTTGAACTACGCCAGAAATAACATCTCCAACGTTGGTAGTAAATTCAGCAACGATGGATGCATCATTTGTTTCACGCATCTTCATCTTGATAACTTGGCGCGCCGTTGATGTCGCTACGCGTGAGAAACCATCAGGCATATCTTGCTCGTCACCGATTTTTTCGCCAATTTCATTAAACTGTGGAATCAAAATTTGGATCTCGCCGCTTTCACGATCAAGAACAGCATGGGCATAGCGCTTAGCTTCATCGGTTTGGTTATAGGCAGTCAAAACTCCAACTTCAATTGCTTGAATCAACTGCTCTAGTGGAATCCCTTTTTCATTTGTGAGTGCAACAAGGGCTGACATCTCTACATGCATTAGTTGTCATCCTTACGATTAAATTCAATCTCAACCACCGCGCGCTTAATGTCGGCAAAGGCAACCTCATGGTTTTTCATTCGGCCTTTAATATTTTCTACCAAGAGTGCGTGGGTATCGTTAAATTCATTGAGTCTGGCAGTTAACGTTGTTCCATCATTGAACGTCATCTTGATCAAGCGAGTCAGATTTTTAGTCCAGTGGCGAGGCATAGTCAGAGGGCGATCAACGCCAGGAGATGTAACCTCTAAAGTAAATGGAGCCTCACCCATAGTTGGTTCACTATCTAAAATTTCAGAAATAACTCGTGAAACGCTGGTTACTTCATCCATATTGAGGGGCTTTAATCCATCAACAACACAGACTACTGTGCTGTGATTGCCAGCTTTTGAAAGTTGAACTTCTTCTAAGAAAAATCCCGCGGCTTCTACAGCTGGGGTGAGAAGTTGAGTAAGTGAATCCTTAAGCGTCATGGGTAGTTCTGCTTTCTTATTAAGTTGTAGGCACAAGTGTAACTAGAAAGATGCGAAAGTATCAATTCCAACTTTTAGGATTAATGCCAGCGTTACTATAAGGAAAACCCTACGGACCAGGGTTGAACCCCCACGAATTGCAAGTCGTGATCCGATCACTGCGCCGGTCACATTTGCTGCTCCCAAAATTAAACCTAACTGCCAAATAACTGCGCCATGGATTCCAAAAACAATGATTGCCCCAACATTTGTAGAGACGTTTACAACCTTAGCAATGGCCGAGGCAGTGATAAATGCATAACCAAGGGAAGCAACTAAAATCAACATGAGGAAAGAACCTGTACCTGGTCCAAAAATTCCATCATAAAAACCAATAATCAAACCTGCAGCTATTGAAATCTGAATTCTGCGTTTTGATTCATGGCGCAATAATTCAATCTTGCCAAGGTCAGGTTTGAGCCACGTATAAATCGCAACAACAATCAGCAGTACTAAAACTATTGGACGCATTGATTTCGTTGGAATTTGTGAGGCCATAGAAGCCCCGGCAGCTGAACCGATAAAAGCGGGTAATGCCATTGCAATAAGAACTTTAGGATCTGGCTTTATTTGGCGGCGGTAGAGCGCTGCCGCTGTGGTTGTTCCAAAGACTGATGCGAATTTATTGGTTCCAAGCACTGTAACTGTTTGCGTTTTTGGTAATCCAATGAGCAACGCAGGAAGTTGAATTAATCCCCCACCACCTGCAATCGAATCGACAAAGCCTGCAAAAAAAGAAGCACAGATGAGAAATAGCCCAGTGGCTAGCGTTAAATCGGCAAACACGTTTCTAAGCTAATAACTTGATGATCGCTGAAACTGCATCGGCTACTGCAACTTCACTCTTGTCACCGGTTTTGCGAACACGCACTTCTACGTTTCCTTCAGCTAACGCTTTGCCTACTACGACAATTATCGGATTACCGATTAGTTCAGCATCTTTAAATTTCACGCCAGCGCTTGCATCTCGACGATCATCGAGCATGACAGTAATTCCTGCTGCCTCTAACTTAGTACCGATCTCTAGGGCAGTATCAAAGGGGAGATCTTCTTTTCCAGTTGCAACAATGTGAACTTTGGCTGGGGCGATTTCAACTGGCCAGTTAAGACCAATCTCATCACTTGTTTGTTCTGCAATAGCTGCAACTGCGCGTGAAACGCCGATGCCATAAGAACCCATAGTTACAACTTGGGATTTTCCGTTGTGATCCAAGACCGTAAGGCTAAGTGCCTCTGCATATTTGCGACCCAGTTGGAAAATATGGCCAATTTCAATTGCGCGGTCAATAACAATTTCAGTACTGCATTCAGGGCAACTATCGCCCACGCGAACTTCTGCAGCTTCAACGTATGCATCTGGCGTGAAATCTCGGCCGTTAACAACAAAGCGCGCATGGCGGTCTTTTTTATTTGCACCGCTTATCCATGATGTTCCTGGTGCGACACGCGGATCTGCCAGAACTTTTATTCCAGAGCGCGCAGCATCTTGCGGTCCGATGTATCCCTTAACAAGTGATGGATGTTTAGCAAAATCTGCTTCCTCAAATACACGGAGTTCGTGAATTCCACCTAAATTTTCCTGCAATCGCTTTAAGTCAACTTCTCGGTCGCCCGGCACTAAAACTGCAAGGGGTGTGCCATCGGCGACTAACATAATATTTTTCAAAGTATCTGCCGCGGTGAATCCGCCACCAAACTGAGAGTTCATAATCTCAACTAAAGAATCAATCGTTGGAGTGTTAGGTGTGTCTAACTCCTCTAATGCAGGCACACCAGATGGATCACCTGCAGGCACCTTTGTAATCATCGCTTCAACATTTGCAGCAAAACCACACTTTGGACACAAGACGTACGTGTCTTCACCTGTTGGGCACGGTGCTAGAAACTCTTCAGATTTTGAGCCACCCATAGCACCTGATACGGCTTTAACGATGTTGTACTTCATGCCTAATCGATTAAAGCAACTGACATATGCATCGCGGTGTTTTTGGTAGGAAACCTCTAGGCCAGCATCGTCAATATCAAAAGAATATGAGTCCTTCATAACAAACTCGCGGCCTCGAATAATTCCACTTCGTGGCCTTGCCTCATCACGATACTTTGTCTGAATTTGATAGATAGATAAAGGCAGATCTTTATACGATGAATACTCACCTTTGACCATCAAAGTAAACATCTCTTCATGCGTTGGGCCTAATAAATAATCCGCGCCTCGACGATCTTGCAAACGAAATAGTGAAGGCCCGTACTCTTCCCAGCGATTTGTTGCCTCATATGCTTCGCGCGGAAGGAGGGCTGGAAAATGAACTTCTTGAAAACCTGCTTGATCCATCTCTTGGCGAATAACATTTTCAACGTTGCGAAGGGTAATTACACCAAGTGGTAACCATGAATAAATACCTGCTGCGATTCGGCGAATATATCCAGCTCTAACAAGTAAGCGGTGGCTTGCAACTTCAGCATCTGCTGGATCATCGCGCAGCGTACGCAAAAAGAGCGTAGACATTTTTAGCATGGATTGAGCCTATCGAACATCAACTGATGGCTGCCCCGAAGCAACGCCAGCGGCTTCCATTTCTTCAGCTAATCGCATCGCTTCTTCAATTAAAACTTCAACGATTTGGGCTTCAGGCACTGTTTTAATAACTTGTCCTTTAACAAAAATCTGGCCTTTACCGTTGCCTGAAGCAACACCAAGATCGGCTTCACGTGCCTCACCTGGTCCATTAACTACGCATCCCATAACTGCAACGCGTAACGGAACAGTCATACCTTGTAATCCTGCTTGTACTTTTTCAGCCAAGGTATAAACATCAACTTGGGCACGGCCACATGATGGACATGACACGATTTCTAGTTTACGTTGGCGAAGATTCAGCGATTCTAGAATCGACATTCCTACTTTTACTTCTTCAACTGGAGGTGCTGAAAGAGAAACACGAATCGTGTCGCCGATTCCTTCTGCTAATAAAATGGCAAACGCAGTTGCAGATTTAATCGTTCCTTGAAATATAGGGCCAGCTTCAGTCACACCTAAGTGCAATGGATAATCAGACTTTGCAGCCAAAATTCGATAAGCGTTTACCATTGTTACTGGATCATGGTGCTTTACGGAGATTTTGATATTAGAAAATCCATGCTCTTCAAATAAAGATGCTTCCCATAATGCAGATTCAGCTAAGGCTTCTGGAGTTGCTTTTCCGTACTTGGCAAGTAAGCGAGGATCGAGTGAACCGGCATTAACTCCAATACGAATAGGAATTCCAGCATCTCCGGCAGCTTTAGCAACCTCTTTAACTTTGTCATCAAATTGTTTGATGTTGCCAGGATTAACACGAACTGCTGCGCATCCTGCATCAATTGCTGCAAAAATATATTTTGGTTGAAAGTGAATATCTGCAATGACAGGAATCTGTGATTTCTTGGCAATCTGAGCTAAGGCATCTGCATCATCTTGACTAGGTACTGCAACACGTACGATTTGGCAGCCAGATGCAGTGAGTTCTGCAATTTGCTGAAGAGTTGCATTCACATCAGAAGTCAACGTTGTGCACATTGATTGCACGCTGACTGGATAATCACTTCCAACGCCTACATTTCCCACCATCATCTGACGCGTCTTTCGACGTGGGCTCAAAGTTGCTGGGGGCGCGCTAGGAATTCCAAGATCAACCATGTGGCTATTGTGCCGTAAGAATGCGGGTTGCGCTAAAGATTTAGTACTACTGGATTAACGATGTCTGCAACAAGCAGTAAAACGGTAAGGGCTGCCAAGATTACGAATACCACCATGGTGACTGGGGTCAGCAAGGTCACATCAATTGCAGCAGGGCGGGCACGTCCTCGAAGGCGCGCAATAAATGCGCGGATTTCGTCGGCAATAGCAACGGCCATATGACCACCATCTAGGGGCAATATTGGCAAGAGATTAAATAATCCGACGAAGATATTTAAGCTAGCAATAATTAAAATAAAAGTTGATACACGTTCTGTAGTCGATAACGAATCACTGCCGACTGCCTGACCTGAAACGCGTGCCACACCAACAACGCCGACTAAACCATTGGGATCACGGGTCTGGCCACCAACAGTTTGTCCCCACAGCGCGGGAATCTTTGACGGCAAATTGATGAGCGATTTCACGCTTTGAACTAAGAAATCTTTTGTGACAATTCCTGAATTCTTTAGGGAAGTTACTGGCCCAGCACGTTTGATTCCAACTTGATTAATAATTCCAAGGACATAGCGCTTGTTACCATCAATGGTTTCCAGCTTTGCTGATGCCGTAATAGTTACTTGCTCGCTCCCCCGCTTAATAAGCAAAGTTAATGGCGCCCCTTTTGAGTTACGGATAACTTGGACGTCGCTATACCAATCTTTAACTTGCTTACCATTAATTGCTAGCACTTCATCCCCAGCAAGTATTCCAGCAGATTGTGCGGCTGACCCTTTGACTACTTCATTAATAGTTGGGAGTAATTGATTGGTTCCTACACCAGCAAATAAAACAAATAGAAGTAAGTATCCAAGGACGAAATGCAGAAATGATCCTGCGCCAAGCACAATCAGTTTCTGAGAAGATTTAGCCCGGTAGAAGGCGCGTGATTCTTCACCTTCTGGCATTACATCGCCGGGAACCATTCCTTCGATTTTGCAATACCCACCCGCTGGAATCGCTTTAAGACCAAATTCAGTTTCACCGCGCTTAGTTGACCAAATACGAGTACCAAAACCTAGAAAGAACTCACTGACTTTCATTCCAAATCTTTTAGCAGTGAGGAAATGGCCAAACTCATGAATCATGACAGAAAGAAGTAAGGCAACAACAAAACCGAGAATTCCGATGATCTGCATTATGGGGCCAATCGTAGTAGATGTGCTTGTGCACGAGTGCGAGCATCATCTTCGATGGCACTGACATCAGCTAAATCGCGCAGAGTTTTTGGGCAATCTTTTTCTAAATCGGCGACAACAGCTGCTATGACTCCAATAATGGATTTAAACGCTACCTTCTTAGAAATAAACGCGGCAACTGCACTTTCGTTGGCAGCATTAAATATCGCAGGCAATCCCCCACCAATTTCGCCGCAATGTCGCGCTAATTCGATACTTGGAAATTGAGCAGCATTAATCGGTGCAAAGCTCCATGAATGTGGAATTGACCAATCTATGGGCGCAGTTGCATCTGCTAAACGATCGGGCCAATTCATCGCATAAGCGATAGCCCCCATCATGTTGGGAGGACTAGCTTGGGCAATTGTTGAGCCATCACTAAATTCCACAAGGGAGTGAACTACAGATTGTGGGTGAATCACTGCTTCAATTTTTGAATATGGCAAAGCAAATAAATGATGGGCTTCAATAATTTCTAGGCCTTTATTTACAAGTGTTGCCGAATTAATCGTTACTACTGCCCCCATTGTCCACGTTGGATGTTTGAGCGCATCTTCGACCGTAATTCCATCCAGATTTGTTCGATCCTTAAATGCTCCCCCACTTGCCGTTAAAATAATCTTATTTATCTCTGATTTTTTTCCAGCTAAACATGACTGAAAGATTGCGCTGTGTTCAGAATCAACGGGAATTATCTGGTGTTCTCTAGCCCGCGACATAACTAAATCGCCTCCGGCTACCAAGGATTCTTTGTTGGCAAGTGCCAAGGTATTTCCGGCATCTAGAGCAGCAAGGGTTGGGCCTAAACCAATTGAACCAGTGATGCCATTTACTACGACGTCACAGTTGATTGCAGCAATTTCTGTAGATGCATTCACTCCGTCTATCACGTTTACGCCAGGTAGCGCTTGGACAATAACATCGGCATTTCTTAGGACACCTACGTGAGTAACTTTAAATTTCTTGGCTTGGGCAATTACTAATTCTGGATTGGTACCAGCACAGCTAATAGCAATTACATTAAATAGCTTCTGATTATTGGCAATTACTTCAAGGGCTTGAACCCCAATCGAACCCGTTGAGCCCAAAATAACTACGTCGCGCATTTATCGATCCAGGAGGTTTTGAGTTGGTGAATATGGTGTTCCTGAACGACGCTTTGCAATTGCACTTAAAGCTTCAAGGACAACGCGGTTCGCTAAAATTGCAGTTATATCTGCGCTATCAAATGCCGGCGCAACTTCAACTACGTCAATACCAACGATTGGTAGTTCAAGACAGATTCTGCGAACTGATTCTAGAAGCTCGCGACTGGTCATTCCACCAGGTTCTGGCGTTCCGGTGCCAGGAGCCATTCCGGGATCAACGACATCAATGTCGACAGATAAAAAGACGCCATCGCATTCATTAGTAAGAATTGCAAAAGATTCATCTAAAACTGTGTTCAGTCCACGGTGATGGATTTCAGTCATCTCGTATGAACGCATCCCTTGATCGCGCATCCAGTCAAGAGTTTTTGCATCTGGCCAATATCCACGCAAACCTAATTGCAAAAAGCGATCTCCACGAACAGTTCCCGTATCGATTAAACGACGCATTGGTGTGCCATGCCCAATAAGTGCGCCCCATTGATCTTCACCGGTATCGGCATGTGCATCAAAGTGAATCATCGAGATTTTGCCAAGGCCGCGATGGCGTGCGATTCCGGCAACATCGGCTGATGCGATTGAGTGATCGCCTCCAAGAATTACTGGAATTGCACCTGCACGCGAAATCTTTTCAGTTGCTTGAGCTAAAACTTCAAGGGAAGCTACTAAGTCTCCCCCTGGCATTAACAAATCACCTGCATCAACTACTTTCATTGCTTGCAACGAATCTATGCGTAAAGCTAGGTGGGGACGCTCAGCATCATGGGGTAAATAATCTCCACCACGAATGGCTTGAGGTCCGAATTTTGCACCAGAGCGATGTGAAGTTCCGCTATCAATTGGCGCACCGACAATCACAACATCTGCGTCAGCAAAAGTTGATGGGACATCTAAATCACAGCGTTCGATTCCAAGAAAGGTGAAATCTGGGCCGTACATATTGCCGTGATTAGTCATGGGTTAAGAATAGAGGTAAAGCTTAAGAATCAAAGCCTAAGCCCAAAACATCTAGCAACCGCAGCCAAAGATTGCGCTTACCTTCATTTTGATCAGCCCGATTGATGGACCATTGCGTTAACCGGATAAATAAAAACTTGAATGGCTCGGGCGGGAAAGGTATTGGTTTCTTTTGAACCATCTTTAACTGGGTGCGTTCGTTATCAACTTTATCAAGCAGATCTAACATCACCTGTGCGCCAAATCGCGTTGAACCAACGCCAAGACCTGTAAATCCCATTACATAAGCAACTCGACCACCATATGCTTTTCCCCAAAATGGTGAGAAGCGAGAACATGTATCAATAGCTCCACCCCACCCATGTGTGAATTTGATTCCTTTTAACTGCGGAAAATTCTCTAAAAATGCTTGAGCCAAGTGAGCATAGGTTTCAGCACTTGTCTCATATTCTTGGCGAACCTTGCCTCGGAAATTATAAATTGCATCATAACCTCCCCATAAAATCTCATTGTCTTGAGTCAGGCGGTAGTAATGAAATTGATTACCCGCATCAGATAATCCTTCTCGCCCGCTCCATCCAATTGAATCCATCTGCGCTTTAGTTAGTGGTTCGGTGACTAATTGAAAGTCATATACCGGAACAACATATTTATGAGCACGCTTAACTAGTGATTTAAAAACATTGGTGGCAAGTGCAACTTTCTGGGCATAAACAGATCCATACGGTGTGTGGACGATCATTGCATCACTTGTACGCTCTAACCATTCAACATGAGTATTTTCATAAATTTTTACACCCAGCTTTAAGCAAGCCCGCTCTAATCCCCACACTAAACGTGCTGGATCAACTAGAGCTGTGCCATCAGGATCCCATAGTGCGGCCTTTGATAAGGGTGAATTTACTCGCGCTTGAATTTCATCTTGATTGAGTACTTCGACATGATCACCAAAAGAATTTCGTAAATTTGCTTCTTCAACTAAACCTTCAATTTGCCACTCATCCGTTGCGATGCGCAGTTCGCCTGTCCATTCAAATTGGCAGTCAATGTCATAGCGTTTAATAGTTGCTTCAATAGCATCGAGATTTTCACGACCAAGGCGTTCAATGACGGCCATCTCATCTTTAAATCTGCTGTAACCATTCATAAAGCCATGCGTTAATGAATAACTGCAAAATCCTCCGTTGCGTCCAGATGCACCTGCGCCAGTTTCGCGCTGTTCTACAAGGATTACTTCGCGTTCTGGGTTTTGTTCTTTGGCAATTAACGCCGTCCATAAACCGGTATAACCAGCACCCACCACACATAAATCAGTTGTTACATCACCGATTAACGTTGGATTTGGTTGTGGCTCAAGTGGATCTTCATCGAGCCAGTACAAAGCTGGCTGCATATGTGAAAGGTGTTTGAGAACGTAAGGGTCGATGGTTGCCATCGCGCTATCCGGCCTTAACCGGAATCACCCCTTCAATCATCACTCGTAGTTGGCCCGGGTCCTCCGGAACCT
>WLQG01000045.1 GCA_009698445.1 Actinomycetota bacterium | reverse complement strand
TATCGGCATAAATTTCTGGGCTAGCAATTGGCACTGTGACTCCTAGTAGCTTGGTGTAATCCCTAAAAGCGAGTGCAACTTTGAACCGTCTAGAGGCTTACGGCCAATCCTCTCACTTTGGCTCGAATCTCACAAAAAAGGCGCGAAAAAGCCCCTAGTTCGGGTGGACTAGGGGCCTTTTGCCAGTTGTACCTACATGTATGTCTTAAAGACCGAGCCGGCAAAACGGAATAGGGCTGCGACCAATGTGGCATTGCCGAAGAACTTAAACATCAGCAACAAAATAGATGAAATTCCCATGTGTGACCTCCCTTCGCTGCGAAATTCTGGGGGCGAAAGGAATGTGACATGCAATGTGAAGAAAACTCTGTTGATAAGCGGTTTCGGCGGGTAATCTCACTGGGTATGAGCCAAGACAACGAGTCCTTAGAAAACTTATTGACTGAAGATCGTCATTTTCCTCCCACTCCAGAGTTTGCCGCTCAAGCAAATGCCAAACCTGATGAATATGCACATGCAAATATGGATCGTGTGGCATTTTGGGAAGAACAGGCTCGCGAACTTCAGTGGGATAAAAAATGGGATTCCGCATTGGAATGGAATCCTCCTTATGCCAAATGGTTTCTTGGTGGAAAATTAAATGCATCTGTTAACGCATTAGATCGCCACGTTGCGCAAGGTCGTGGCAGCCGAGTTGCTTTTCACTTTGAGGGTGAGCCTGGTGATGTTCGAACTATTACTTACTCACAGTTACTGACAGAAGTTAAGAAGGCTGCGAATGCTCTGATAGAGCTTGGAATTAAATCTGGAGATCGCGTTGCGATTTATATGCCGATGATTCCTGAAGCAGCAATTGCAATGTTGGCTTGTGCGCGAATCGGTGCACCACACTCAGTTGTATTTGGTGGATTTTCTGCTGACGCATTGCTATCGCGAATTCAAGATGCCGACGCAAAATTAGTGATTACCGCCGATGGTGGATTTAGAAAGGGTGCAGCCTTTGCTTTGAAGCCAGCCGTTGATGAAGCACTCAAAGGCAAGCACAATGTTGGAAAAGTTTTAGTAGTTCAACGCACAAAGCAAGAAACTGCATGGACTGATCGTGATATTTGGTGGCACGACATTGTTGGTCGCCAATCCGAAGAACATGTGGCAGAAAGCTTTGATTCTGAGCACCCGCTCTTCATTTTGTATACATCTGGCACAACAGCCAAGCCAAAAGGTATTTTTCACACAACCGGTGGGTATTTAACTCAGGTGGCATATACCCACAAAGTTGTTTTTGATATTAAGCCCGAAACCGATGTCTATTGGTGCACGGCAGATGTTGGTTGGGTTACCGGCCATTCATACATTGTGTACGGACCACTTATAAATGGTGCAACACAAGTGATGTATGAAGGAACACCAGATACTCCACACAAAGGCCGCATTTTTGAAATTATTGAAAAATACGGCGTAACAATCTTGTATACAGCTCCAACTTTGATTCGTACTTGGATGAAGTGGGGCGATGAATTTCCACAGGCGCATAACTTGCAATCTCTGCGCTTATTGGGATCTGTGGGTGAACCAATTAATCCTGAGGCATGGATGTGGTACCGCGAAGTAATTGGTGGAAATCGTTGTCCAATCGTTGATACATGGTGGCAAACCGAAACCGGCGCCATCATGATCTCTCCACTACCTGGAGTTACTTCAACTAAACCTGGTTCTGCAATGCGACCAATTCCAGGAATTAGTGCAAAAGTTGTTGACGATAATGCAGTACCGGTTGGCGATGGTCACGGTGGTTATTTAATCCTTGATGAACCTTGGCCTTCTATGCTTCGCGGAATTTGGGGCGAAGATGAGCGCTACAAGGAAACTTATTGGTCACGCTTTGATGGAATTTATTTTGCCGGCGATGGTGCAAAACTTGATCATGAAGGTGCAATCTGGTTGCTAGGTCGCGTTGACGATGTGATGAATGTTTCTGGTCACCGAATTTCAACAACAGAAGTTGAGTCAGCATTAGTTTCGCATGAATCGGTTGCAGAAGCAGCAGTTGTTGGAGCTGCTGATGCAATGACTGGCCAAGGCATTGTTGCCTTCGTTATTTTGCGTGGTGGAATAGAACATGCAAATGGGGATGAATTAAATATTGCACTTCGCAATCACGTGGCTAAAGAAATTGGCGCAATTGCTAAACCACGTCAGATTTTGATTGTGAATGAACTTCCAAAAACTCGAAGTGGCAAAATCATGCGTCGTTTACTCAAAGATGTGGCTGAAGATCGCGTAGTTGGCGATGCCACAACATTGGCAGACCCCAACGTTATGAAGTTGATATCGCAGGGTTTGCAAAGCGCCAAATCTGAGGATTAAAGCTTTACCCCTAGATATTTTGACGTAAGGGTAATTAGCTCAATCTCATTTTTAAGAACGCCTACGTGTTTATATGCCACGCTTCCATCGGAGGCAATAAACCATGTCACTGGTACACCCATTCCAAAATAGGACCTAGAACTTCCGGCTGAATCAAACAAGTTGGGCCAAGTAATTCCATTATTTTCTACAAAATCTTGGCCATCTTTAATCGATGCTTCTTCAACATCAACGCCCACTAAAGCTACTTTCCCTTCTGCCTTTTTATAAAAAGATCGCAAAATCGGAATCTCTTCTTTGCATGGGCCACACCAAGAACCCCAAACATTAATAATCATGGGGCCTTTTAATGTATTTACGGATGCACCAGTACCGCCATCAAGGCAGTCAAGATTTATTGAATTGCTCGCTTGCGTGCTTACAAGTGAATTACAGGAGATAACCTGACCAGCAACTTTTTCGGGAGTTGAAGAACAGCCGGCAAGAAGTATTACCGCAACTACAATTGCCAATCTCTTCATCGAAAATCCTTATCAGTCTTGACTAATAATTTTGCTTTAGCTACATCCATCTCGCCTATGCCAACGCTAGGGCATATCTTGGCTAGTGGGCATGCACCGCATGCAGGTTTGCGCGAATGACAAATGCGCCGTCCATGCCAAATCATTCGCTGCGATAAATTTGTCCACTCTTTCTGTGGAATTAATTCTCCAACGATTCTTTCAACCTTCACCGGATCAGTTTCCTTGGTCCAACCAAAGCGGCGAGATAAGCGACCAAAATGTGTATCAACCGTGATTCCTGGAATATCAAAGGCATGACCTAAAACTACATTGGCGGTTTTGCGACCGACTCCCGGCAAAGTAATTAATTCTTCTAATGTGCTGGGAACTTTTCCGCCAAAATCAGTTAATAATTTGACGCCTATCCCCCTTATATGGCGGGCCTTTGCGCGATAAAAACCAGTTTGATACACCAGTTCTTCAAGCTCATGTAAATCTGCTTCTGCATATGATTTAGCAGATTTATATTTCTTAAACAAGGCTGGAGTAATAGTGTTAACTCTCTTATCTGTGCATTGTGCGCTCAAGACCGTGGCAACAATTAACTCCAAGGGATTTTTAAAATCTAATTCACAGCGAATATTCGGGTAGGTCTTGCTCAGAATTCGATAGATAGCCCGAGCCTCTCGGCGGGTTTCGCTATGGGCGGGCATGAGGCTAAAGTACTACCCGTGACCATAGATTTAGATGCAGTACATAGAGCCCCGCTCTTTACCGCCCTTGACGAAGCCGCATCGGCATCTCTTCGCGCGAAAATGGATTTAGTTAAGATTTCAAAGGGAAGCGTCCTGTTTACTGAAGGCGCCGAAGGCGATCATTTGTACGTCATCGTTGAAGGAAAGTTAAAGCTTGGTACTTCAAGTGGTGATGGGCGTGAAAACTTACTGTCAATTCTTGGCCCTGGCGAAATGTTTGGCGAATTAAGTCTTTTTGATCCAGGCCCACGCACATCAACTGCAACGGCAGTAACTGATGCAAAGCTTTTAAGTCTTGGACAAGAAAAGCTACTACCGTGGCTGCGCGAAAACCCAGATGTAGCACTTCAATTATTAGCTTCATTAGCCCAACGCCTTCGTCGCACAAATGAGGCTGTTGGTGATTTAGTTTTCTCTGATGTACCAGGTCGCGTTGCTAAAGCACTTATCGATCTTGGTGAGCGCTTTGGAAAGAAAACTGACGAAGGTTTATTTGTTCACCATGATTTAACGCAAGAAGAACTTGCTCAACTTGTTGGCGCATCTCGCGAAACAGTGAATAAAGCCCTTGCCGATTTTGCAGGACGCGGCTGGTTAAAGCTTGATGGACGTGCAGTTTTAATTACAGATTTTGACCGCCTTTCAAAGCGCGGTAAATGACCGTTTTTAGTCTGTAATTTCTACCGTTAGTTCGATTTCAACTGGTGAATTCAAGGGCAATTCCGCGATTCCAACTGCACTACGTGCATGCTTTGCGCCATCGCCCCAGATTGCTAAGAACAGTTCACTTGCTCCGTTTACAACTAGTGGCGCATTGATGTAACCAGAAACGCCATTAACGTAACCAACCACACGAACAATCTTTGTAATCTTGTTTACATCAGCAACAGTTTCAACGGCAGCTAAACAGTTAAGTGCACAAATCTGTGCCAACTCTTTTGCACGTTCTGGCGTAATTTCACCATCAACTTTTCCAGTACCGGCCATTTCACCGTTCACTAAAGGAAGTTGTCCTGCAGTAAAAACGATGTTTGCTGTACGGATAGCTGGCACATAAGCAGCAACTGGTTTAGCTGCTACTGGAAGTTCAAGGCCAAGTTCTTTTAGCTTTGCGCGCACATCTACTGTATTCATGCAATTACTCTTTTCATATAAGCAACCAGCTGCTCGCCAGTTCCTGGAGCAGGTACGACTTGAACTAGTTCCCAACCATCAGAACCCCATGTATCAAGGATCTGCTTAGTTGCGTGAGAAAGAAGTGGCACTGTTGCATATTCATACTTAGTCATTTATTTAACGCTGCTTTCACTAGTGCAGAAACAACGCCGCCATCGGCTTTGCCTGCAATCTTTGGTTTTACTGCGCCCATTACTTTGCCCATATCTGCAGGGCCCTGCGCGCCAGTTGAAGCAATTGCCTCGGCAATAATTGCAGTGATATCAGCTTCACTTAGTTGAGCTGGTAAGTACTTTGCGATTACTTCGCCTTCACTTTTTTCTAGCGCGGACTTATCAGCACGGCCTGCATTTTCAAATGCTTCGGCAGCTTCTCGGCGCTTTTTAGCTTCGCGAGATAGAACAGTGATTACTTCTTCATCACTAAGAACACGGGCTTCTTTGCCAGCCACTTCTTCATTAGTAATTGCCGTTAGAACCATGCGGATTGTGCCTGAAGTAATTTCATCGCGTCCGCGAATAGCTTCGGTCAGATCCTTTTTTAACTGCTCTTTAATGCTCATGAAGTGAACTCTACTGCTAGTAATTCAGCGATCTGCGCAGTATTAAGGGCTGCACCTTTGCGAAGGTTGTCTCCACAGAGGAACAAATCTATAGATTTCTTATCATCTAGTGATTGACGTACACGCCCTACCCAAGTTGCATCTGTGCCGACTGCATCATTTGGTGTTGGAAACTTCTTGTTCTCTGGATCATCAAGAAGAGTAACTCCAGCGGCTTTCTCAAGTACTTTTTGCGCAGCTTTGCGAGTGACTTCCTTTTTAAATGTTGCATGAACCGCTAATGAGTGCGTTGTAAGAACAGGTACGCGTACACAAGTCGTTGAAACTTTGAGCTTTGGCATTCCAAGAATCTTGCGTGATTCATTGCGTACTTTTAACTCTTCAGATGTGTAGCCATCTTCCTTAAGTGAACCTGCCCAAGGCACAACGTTTAGTGCCAGCGGAGCTGGAAACGCACCTAAATCTGTAACGAGCTTTCGAACATCTCCAGTTGATTCACCAGCATTTGTACCGGCAACAAGTGAAATCTGTGCACGTAATGAATCGATACCAGGTTGCCCCGCACCTGATGCTGCTTGGTATGAAGCCACAACAAGTTCTTTCAAATCAAACTTTTTATTTAGGGCACCCATTGCAACAATCATTGAAAGCGTTGTGCAGTTTGGATTTGAGATAATTCCCTTAGGACGCTTCTTTACATCCTTTGGATTAACTTCAGGAACAACTAGCGGAACCTTTGGATCCATGCGGAAGGCTCCAGAGTTATCGACAACAACTGCACCGCGCTCTACGGCGATTGGTGCCCATTGTTCAGAGATCTCATCTGGAACATCAAACATTGCAACATCGATGCCATCAAATGCTTCTGGGGTTAAAGCAACAACGGTGAGTTCTTCGCCACGGCACATCAATTTCTTCCCAGCACTGCGCGCAGATGCGATCAAGCGAATCTCGCCCCATACATCTTTACGTTCTGAGAGGATGCTTAGCATTACTGTGCCGACTGCGCCGGTTGCGCCAACGACTGCTAGTGATGGCTTCTTTGTGCTTTTCTTTTTACTCATCTTCCAGTTCCTCCATAAACAACGGCCTCATTGCTGTTTGCATCTAAACCAAAAGCAGCATGGGCAGCTTTAGCGCCGCGTTCAAGATCAGATTGACGACAAATAATGGAGATACGAATCTCTGACGTTGAAATCATTTCAATGTTAATTCCTGCTTCAGACATTGCACCAAAGAAGGTTGCAGTAATACCTGGGTGTGAACGCATTCCAGCGCCAATTAATGACAATTTACCGATTTGATCATCGTATTGAATAGATGCAAATCCAACTTCGCCTTGAAGCTTTTGCAAGATTGCAGTTGCATCAGCGCCTTCATCTTTTGGCAAAGTAAATGAAATATCAGTCAATCCTGTTGCTGCGGCAGAGACGTTTTGAACAATCATGTCGATGTTGATGTCAGCATCAGCGATCGCTTGGAAAATGCGCGCTGCAACACCAGTTCGGTCAGGTACTCCGACAATCGTGATCTTTGCTTCGCTCTTATCGTGTGCGATGCCTGCGATGATTGCTTGTTCCATTTCTCCTCCTTGTGGATGGTCTTTAACCACCCATGTTCCTTCATTAGCTGTAAACGATGAACGTACATGTATCGGTAAGTCATAACGGCGTGCATATTCAACACAGCGCAAATGCAAAACTTTTGCTCCGCTTGCTGCTAGTTCTAACATTTCTTCATACGTTACTGTTTTTAATTTACGTGCATTTGGTACTACGCGTGGATCGGCACTAAAGATTCCGTCGACATCAGTATAAATTTCGCAAACATCGGCTTCCAAAGCCGCGGCCAATGCCACAGCAGTTGTGTCACTGCCACCGCGACCAAGAGTTGTTACATCTTTTGTATCTTGTGAAATTCCCTGAAAACCAGCAACAATTGCAATTGCACCTTCAGCCAACGCTTCTTGAATTCGCCCTGGAGTTACATCGATAATGCGAGCGCGACCATGAGCAGATGTTGTGATCACACCAGCTTGGGAACCAGTAAATGAACGTGCTTCGTGTCCCAAATTTGTAATCGCCATTGCAAGTAAAGCCATAGAAATTCGCTCACCGGCAGTGAGCAACATATCCAGTTCGCGACCTGCTGGGATCGGCGTGATCTGTTTAGCTAAATCAATAAGTTCATCGGTTGTATCGCCCATCGCAGAAACAACGACCACGACCTGATTTCCATCGCGCTTTGCCGCCACAATGCGATTGGCAACGCGTTTCATGCCCTCGGCATCGGCAACGGATGAGCCGCCATATTTCTGAACGATGAGTCCCATGGCTTAATGGTGGCGCATAGATTTAATTGACGCTAACCAATTTTCTGCTTTTCCTAAATAATGAGACAAGCAGAGTCTCATATAGCGAGATTAAACGTCCCGTCGGCCTTCAAAAGCTCGGCCCAGCGTAACTTCGTCGGCATATTCTAGGTCTCCCCCTACAGGCAGACCACTGGCTAAGCGAGAGACCTTTATTTCCAGCGGCTTAATCATGCGCGATAAATATGTGGCCGTTGCTTCGCCCTCAAGATTGGGATCAGTTGCCAAGATAACTTCGACAATTCCAGGGTCAGCTAAACGGGCCATAAGTTCGCGAATGCGCAGTTGTTCTGGACCGATTCCATCGATTGGGCTGATTGCTCCGCCCAGCACATGATACTTACCGCGAAATTCGCGAGTGCGTTCGATTGCAATAACGTCTTTGCTTTCTTCAACAACACAGATCAACGTGTTATCGCGGCGAGGGTCGCGACAGATGCGGCATTCATCTTCTTCTGAAACATTTCCACATTGCACACAAAACTTAACGCGCTCTTTCACTGTTCGGATTGAATCAACTAAGGCTGACGCGACTTCACTATCAGCCTGCAAAATATGGAAAGCAATACGTTGTGCTGACTTTGGACCGATTCCTGGCAAGCGACCTAGCGCATCAATGAGATCTTGAATCGCGCCTTCATACATACCCGACATAGATTATTTACTCTCAACTATCTTTGCACCGAGTTCTTGTGCGAGCAATGCTGCGCCTGACAATAAAGTTTTATCGGTTGGTGCCTCTGACGTGCGAGTCTCGCGAGCTGCAGGAGTATTGGTATCAATCGATGGATCAACCACACATTCAATTTTGCGATCTAAACCAACTACATCAACAAAAGCTTTGCGCAAGATTTCATCTGATTCAGAGCGTACAAATGAATCACGCGCACCTGCATTAACAATGCCAATAGTGATCGCCTTGTCATCAACCGCCAGTACCTGCGCCGATGCTGATAGCAGCGACCAGGTAAGTCTGCGGCGCTTTTTTACATCTTCAATAACATCTGGCCATGCACGACGCAGCGCAGCAATATCGAAGCTGCCCGGTACGTGCGGTTGTTTTGCAGAAGGTTCTTGCTCTTTCTCTATTGTCTTTGCTTCTTCAACTTTAGAGTGAGTGACTTCTGAAGGCGCATGAGCAGAGCCTGTAGTTTCTTTTGGCTCTGCGGTGCGCACTTCTGAAGAACGAGCAGAACTCATCGGAGCAATGTTCTCTGCACGTTCAAGCCGCTCAATTCTTGAAAGCATTCCAGATTCCCCATTGTCACCAATCGGCAAAAGAATGCGTCCGCAAATAAGTTCGAGCATTAAACGTGGCGCAGTTGCACCGCGCATCTGAGTTAAACCTTCGGCGGCAATATCGGCAGCACGTGAAAGATTGGCAGTACCAATTCGATTGGCTTGATTGCGCATACGTTCCATCTGATCATCTGGAACATCGCGCAGAATCGCATTGCTGGCTGAATCTTTGAGGGCATCAACAATCATTAAATCGCGAATTCGCTCCAACATATCGCTTGTAAAGCGGCGTGGATCATGGCCAGATTCAATAACACGATCAATAGTTTTAAATAACGTTGCACCATCGTGGGCCGCGATTGCATCGATTGCATCATCGAGCAATGCGCCATCAGTGAAACCTAATAATTGAATTGCGATTTCATAGCTAACGCCATCTTTTCCAGCACCTGCCAAAAGCTGACCTAGAACAGATAAAGCATCACGAACTGATCCTCCAGATGCGCGCACGACTAGAGGAATAACGCCTTTAGCAACGCTGACGCCTTCTAAGTTACAAATCTTTTCTAAGTGCGCAGCCAAAATTCCTGGTGGGACTAAACGGAACGGATAGTGATGAGTACGAGAGCGAATAGTTGCAATCAGTTTTTCTGGTTCAGTTGTAGCAAATATAAAAATTACATGGGGAGGTGGTTCTTCAACGACTTTGAGTAACGCATTTGCCGCGCCTGGCCCAAGTTGGTGCGCCTCATCGATGATGTAAATCTTGTAACGGCTTTGTACTGGTGCAAAGAATGCTTTATCGCGAAGATCGCGAGCATCATCTACTAATCCATGTGTTGCAGCATCTAGTTCAATAACATCTAATGAACCTGGTCCATTAGCAACTAGATCATTACATGATTGGCATTCACCACATGGATTTGGAGTTGGGCCTTTAACGCAGTTAAGTGAGCGCGCCATAATGCGAGCGCTAGAAGTTTTTCCGCAACCACGTGGACCGCTAAATAAATATGCGTGATGTGTGCGTCCAGATTCCAAAGCATTTGAAAGCGGAACTGTTACATGTTCTTGTCCGATGACATCTGCAAAAACAGAGGGACGATACTTGCGATACAAAGCTAATGACATCGCTTGCTCTCCTCTACTGTTCGACGCGGCAATTAAATAGGACCCCTCGCACACCCGCCAGAGCGGACCTACCCTTGCTGCATTCCTGCCCTGGGGGAGTTCAGTACGGTAACGCCGTACGAGGGATCTGGCGTAATCATAGTTATAGCCACCGATAGAGTGCTCCCCTCGGGAGGATTCGCATAGCGGCCGAGTGCGCACGCTTGGAAAGCGTG
>WLQG01000044.1 GCA_009698445.1 Actinomycetota bacterium | reverse complement strand
TGCCTGGTAATGCCGAAAGCCTGAATCTTTCAGCGGCGGCAACCATTGTTATGTATCACCTAGCAAATATCCCATCTTCCTAAACTCTCACAGGATAGAGTTCGCTCTATGCGCCAAGAAGATGTCTCACAATGGGTTAAAGATGCCCATGTAGCTTTTAGCGCCGCAACTGATTTAGATTCATTGAAAACCGCACGCTTAGCCCATGCTGGAGATAAATCGCCGATTTCACTTGCATCAAGAACTCTTGGCTCTCTATCACCGGAAGAGAAGGCTAGCTTTGGCAAAATCATTGGCGATGGCAAAGCTGCAATTGCCCTGGCGTTAGCGCAAGCCACGCAAAAGCTAGAGGCATCGCGCGACAAGAAAGTTTTATTGGAAGAAGTTGTAGATATTACTTTGCCGGTGAACCGCAGACATCGCGGGGGATTGCATCCAATTTCAATTATCAAAAATGAAGTCTCTGATTTCTTCATCGAACAAGGTTACGCAGTAGCAGAGGGACCAGAACTCGAATCTGGTTGGTTGAATTTTGATGCGCTCAACATCCCTGCAGATCATCCAGCTCGCACAATGCAAGACACATTCTTCGTTGAGCCAGTTGAATCTGGAATGGTGCTTCGCACGCACACTTCACCAGTTCAGATCCGCACTATGTTGACTCAAACACCACCTATTTATGTCATCTGCCCAGGTCGAACTTTTAGAGCCGATGAACTCGATGCCACACACAGTCCGGTGTTTCATCAAGTAGAAGGATTAGTGGTTGATAAAGACATCACTATGGCTCATCTGAAAGGAACGCTGGATAACTTCGCCCGACATATGTTTGGGCCAGATGTAACGACCCGACTACGTCCTTCCTTTTTTCCATTCACCGAGCCAAGTGCTGAAGTAGATATTTTCTTTAATAATCGCTGGATTGAATGGGGCGGTTGTGGAATGGTGAATCCAAAGGTGTTGCAGACATGTGGCATAGATACCGATGTTTATAGCGGCTTTGCTTTCGGAATGGGATTAGAACGAACTTTGATGGTTCGTCATGGAATTACCGATATGCACGACATCGTCGAAGGTGACTTACGTTTCACTCGTCAATTTGGGGTGGGACTCTAATGCGCGCACCGTTATCCTGGATAAAAGAGTTTGTAGATATTCCTAACTCGGTAACTGCCGATCAAATATCTGATGGCTTGATTCGCGTTGGTTTTGAAGTTGAAGAAATCATCTATCAGGGCTCTGATTTAACCGGCCCATTTAAGTTTGCAAAGGTTCTCTCCATTGAAGAATTGACCGAGCACAAGAAGCCAATTCGATATGTGGGCCTTGATTGTGGCGAAAAAGAAACACGCTATGTAATTTGCGGTGCTACTAATTTCGCAGTGGGAGACATGATTGTGGCAGCTCTTCCAGGAGCAGTTCTTCCTGGTAATTTCGCAATCGGTGCCCGGGAAACGTATGGCAAAACTTCTAATGGAATGATTTGTTCTGCGCGCGAACTTGGCATTAGCGATGAACATGCGGGCATCATGGTTTTCTCAGATTCCGATGTAAAAATAGGCGAAGACGCTATCGAAGGCTTACAGATCAATGATGTGATATTTGATGTCGCTGTTAATCCAGATCGCGGTTATGCACTGAGCATTCGAGGCATAGCGCGCGAGGTCGCAGGTTCACTTGGTCTCAAGTACACAGATCCAGTTGATGCGCTGCGGTCTTTAAAATTTGAAGAAACCGGTAAAGGTGTAACTGCAAAGATTGAAGATACGTCAGCGGCTTCCGTTTTTTATCTGCGCACAATGTCTCAATTTGACCCTAAAGCAACAACCCCACTGTGGATGCGCAGACGTATTGAAAAGATGGGCATGCGCTCTATTTCATTAGTAGTAGATGTTACAAACTATGTGATGTTAGAACTTGGCCAACCTTTGCACGCATTTGATAAATCCAAAATCAAGGGTGGATTAACCATTAAGCGCGCCGGTAAGTCACAGAAATTTATTACCCTTGATGGACAAGAGCGAACATTAGTTGCAGATGATTTGATGGTCTGTGATGATGAACAACCACTAGCTCTTGCAGGAACTATGGGTGGACTTTCATCAGAGATCACACAATCGACCACAGATATTGCACTAGAGGCAGTTCGTTTTGATCCTGTATCTATTGCTAAGAACTCACGTCGACACAAGATTTCATCTGAAGCATCACGGCGCTTGGAACGCAGCGTTGATCCATCGTTAGCCGAATTCGCATCCGCACGATTTGTTCAGCTTTTAACCGCCCATAGCTCTGCAGTGCATGTGGCAACAGTGGTTGCGGGTAAGCCGGTTTATCCACCGATTGTGAAAATTGATCCAATGTATATTTCTAAGATTCTGGGCTTTGAAGTTGCCAGCGCGGACGTCGCACGTATCCTTCGCCAAGTTGGGTGTGACGTGGATGAAAAGACTTGGGCCATTGATCCACCGTCATGGCGAGCAGATCTATTGGCAGTTGCCGACTTCACTGAAGAAGTAGCACGGATGATTGGTTACGACAAGATTCCATCTATTTTGCCACCTCGTCCACTGCACGCATCGTTAACACCAACACAGAAGCGTCGCAGAGCAGTAGCGACGATGTTAGCTAGCCGTGGATTGGCCGAAGTACAGACGTTCCCATTCACTAACCAAGAAACTATCGATGCTATGGGCTTTGTCGGTGAGCGCGCAGCTACGTATGCAATTGCAAATCCAATGTCAGAAGAGTTCCCATTAATGCGAGTCCATTTAGTACCAGGATTAATTGAAGTTGCCCAACGCAATATCAGCCGTGGAGCTAAGGACTTTGCAATCTTTGAAATGGGATCAATCTTCCGTAGTTCACAGAAGTTGGTACCGGCGGTATCTCCAGATTTGAGTAAACGCCCAAACCAGAAGATTATTGATGAAATTTTTGCATCGGTACCTCCACAGGCCTATCACGTAGCTGGTTTATTAGTAGGTAAAGTTGAGAACGATAATTGGCAAGGCAAAGCTCGCACGTATACATGGCATGATGCAATTGAATATGCTCAAGACATTCTCGCTCTTTGCAATCTTGAGTGGGACGTTAAGCGTTCTGACTTTGCACCATGGCATCCAGGACGCTGCGCTGAATTAATTGTGGATGGCAAAGCAGTGGCACATGCTGGCGAACTTCACCCAAGAATCATTGCCAAATATGGTTTACCTGAACGCAGTGTTGCTTTTGCTGTTGGGTTAAGTGCTTTGCCTGATTCATCTTTAGTACGCCCAACTCGTGTGGGAACGATGCCGGCGGCTCTGCAAGATGTTGCACTGATCGTTGATGAGAAAGTTACTGCATCGCAGGTTCAAGCAGCATTAACAGAAGGCGCTGGAGATTTGCTCGAATCCATTTCCTTATTTGATCGTTATGACAAAATTGGTGATGGAAAAATCTCCCTAGCTTTCACCCTCGTGTTTAGAGCACCCGATCGCACCCTCACTGGCGATGAGGTGTCAGCTATGCGCGAAGCGGCTACAGCAGTAGCGGCCAAGAAGTGCGGAGCAGTAGTCCGTACCGCATAAATATGCAGGTATTTGCATAAATATCGATTCAGATATACCCTTGATTCATGAAGACAGCGGTTATCGGTGCGAGTGGTTATGCCGGGGGAGAACTCCTTCGTTTGCTAGCAGTCCATCCTCATTTTCAAGTCACTGCAATTAGTGCGCATTCGAATGCAGGCGAACTAGTTACTTCCGTGCACCCACATTTGACAACCCATAATGGTGAGAAGTTTCAGGCTATCTCTGAGATTAATTTTTCAGATATTGAACTAGTTTTTATTGCCTTGCCCCACGGTGAATCAGCATCACTTATTGCCAAGATCCCATCACATGTGAAGATTGTAGATCTTGGTGCTGATTACCGATTAGAAGATGCGGCTCAGTGGGAAAAATATTATGGAGGAACACACGCGGGTGCATGGGTCTACGGATTACCAGAACTAAGCCAGGGGCAGCGTGATGCAATCTCCAAAGAGAGCAGAGTGGCTAATCCCGGGTGTTATGCAACTGCAATTTCTTTAGGAATAGTTCCAGCTGCTCAATATGTAGATGTGAGTGATGTTGTTGTGGTTGCAGCATCTGGCACAACTGGTGCTGGCAGAAGTGCAAAAATTAATTTAATTGCTAGCGAAGTAATGGGTTCATTAACTTCCTACAAATTCGCAGGTGTTCATCAGCACACTCCAGAAATTGAACAAGCCGTCTCTGCAATTGCACAAAAGCCAGTAAAAATATCTTTCACTCCGATTTTATCTCCCATGCCCAGGGGAATCCTCGCGACCATAACCGCTAAATTGCTCACACCAATGAGTTCAAAAGATGCCCATGATCTCTTTTCTAAGCATTATGCAGGGGAGTACTTCGTAGATGTATTACCTCTTGGACAGATGCCTAAGACTGGCTCTGTAACAGGTTCTAACAAAGTTCATATGCAGGTTGCCGTTGATGAACATACTCAACGTTTGCTAATTAGTGTTGCCCTGGATAACTTAGGGAAAGGCGCAGCCAGTCAAGCAATCCAAAACGCCAACATCATTACCGGTTTGCATGAAGGTTCTGGTTTATCTACTGATGGTTTAGGCGCATGAAATTACCCCAAGGCTTTGTAGGAGCGGCCACTGCAGCAGGTTTAAAAAGCACAAGCGCCCTCGATTTAACCATCATTGAAAATATCGGCCCTTCATTTTTTGGCACAGCGGTTTTCACATCAAACAAGGTTGTTGCTGCACCGGTTATTTGGAGCAAGCAAGTAATTAAAGATCAGATTGTTAGGGCAGTAGTACTTAATTCTGGTGGGGCAAATGCCTGCACAGGGCCTCAAGGTTTTGCTGACACTCATGCAACTGCGGAGTTAGTTGGTGAGTTACTAGAAGTTTCATCGGGTGAAGTAGTTGTCTGCTCAACAGGGCTCATTGGCGAGCTACTTCCGATGGCAAAGATTGAGAGCGGAATTCGATCTATAGCCACTGAGCTAAAGGTGGAGTCACTGCAAGAGTGTGCCCAAGCAATAATGACAACTGATTCGGTACCAAAGATTGCACAAGCAACTCTAGGTAAAGTGCAGTTCGCAGGAATAGCTAAAGGTGCCGGCATGTTAGCGCCGGCTTTAGCGACAATGCTTTCTGTAGTTATGACAGATGGGCAAGTCAGCCCAAATGCTAAAGAAATATTTGCACAAGTGACCGATAGAACTTATAACCGAATTGATTCAGATGGTTGCACGTCTACAAATGACACTGTACTTTTTATGGCATCAGGGGCTTCTGGACAATCACTCTCTGATTCAGAGTTGGAAGATTTGCTCATGACTGTGTGTGGTTCATTAGCTGCCCAACTCATTGAGGATGCTGAAGGCTCTACGAAATCAGTTGCGATTACAGTTAACAATGCAGTGACTGAAAATGATGCAGTTGAAGTTGCCAGAGCATGTGCCCGTAACAATTTACTTAAGGCTGCAATTTTTGGTGGAGATCCAAACTGGGGAAGAGTATTAGCCGCCGTTGGAACTGCAGATGCACATATGGATCCGCTAAGAATTGATGTCAATCTCAATGGAGTTCAAGTGTGCTCAAATAGCTCCCCAGATGCTGATAAGAGCGCAGTAGATTTCAGTGATCGCTTAGTTGAAATTGTTATTGATCTCAAAGTTGGCAAAGCAAGCGCAACTGTGATGACCAATGATCTATCCCATGACTACGTACATGAGAATTCGGCGTACTCAACATGATTGTCGTTAAATTTGGCGGGCATGCCATGAAAGATGAAAACGGAGCTTTCGCTCAAGCGATAGCAAGTGCACAAGGTACGGGAGAGTCCGTAGTTGTTGTTCATGGTGGTGGACCGCAAATTGATGCAGCGTTGAAGTCAAAGGGAATCGAAAGTTCTTTTGTAGGTGGATTTCGCTTCACCACACCAGAGATTTTCGCTGTTGTAGAGAATGTTTTGGTAAATGAAGTTGGACCAAAGGTTGCACAGACTCTTGTGCACGGAGGAATTAAGGCACAAGCCATCTCCGGTCGTACCCTTCCAACGTTGATATCACGCAAAAGATCAACGTTAGTTGATGGAACACCAACAGAATTAGGACAAGTGGGAGATGTTGTGCGGGTCAATACTTCAGAACTGCTTCAACTTATAGGCCGAGGGATTGTTCCAGTTGTTGCACCGATAGCTAGCGATGAAAATACTGGGGGTTTGAATGTGAATGCAGATTTAGCAGCTGCAGCAATTGCCGGAGCCCTTGATGCGTCTTCTCTCATCATCATGACCGATGTTGCGGGGATCTACCGAAATTGGCCTGATGAATCCTCATTGATTAATGCGATTCAAGCCCATGAACTAAGCCAGATTAAAGGCAGTTTTACTCAAGGGATGGCGCCTAAAGTTCAGGCTGCCTTAGATGCAATAAAAAGCGGGGCAAAAGCAGTTCGAATTATTGATGGTACTGATCCTCATAGTTTTGCAGATGCATTACTGAGTAAAGGTGGAACGTTGGTGATTGCATGAAAAACACAGAGCTGATTAAGCAGTGGAAAAACACAACACAAAATAATTATGGAGTTCCATCTATTGCATTGGTAAAAGGAAAAGGAATAGTAGTTACTGATGCTGACGGCAAGCAGTACTTAGATTTTCTTGGAGGAATCGCAACCAGTATTTTGGGTCATGCTCACCCTGCGATCGTTAAAGCTGTTAGCAAGCAGATTGCTCAACTCAGCCATGTCAGCAATTTCTATGCTCATCCCAATGCACTTGCGCTAGCGTCACAATTAGTTGAAATGACTGGTGACAAAACAGCGCGCGTTTTCTTCTGTCAATCTGGAGCTGAGGCAAATGAGGCTGCGTTAAAGCTTTCACGACGTACTGGCCGCAACCGCATCGTCGCTGCGCAAGGTGCTTTTCACGGACGAACGATGGGCGCGTTATCACTTACTGGCCAACCATCTAAGCGAGAGCCATTTTTGCCGCTCGTCAAAGGAGTAAAGCACGTTCCCTTTGGTGACATTGACGCAATGCGCCGGGCGATTAATAGAAAAACAGCAATGGTAATTATTGAACCGATAATGGGCGAAGCTGGTGTGATTATTCCTCCTTCTGATTATTTAGCTGGCGTACGTACATTGTGCGATAAGCATGGGGCGTTGCTTGTTATCGATGCAGTACAGACCGGAATGGGGCGTACCGGTGATTGGTTTGGTTATGAATATTCTGGAATCACGCCGGATGTCATCACTCTTGCCAAAGGTTTGGGTGGCGGATTACCGCTAGGGGCAATGATTGCTCTAGGAAAAGCTGCAACGCTATTTCAACCCGGAGATCATGGTTCAACTTTCGGTGGAAATCCAGTCACAACTGCCGCGGGCCTTGCTGCAATAGCTGTTATCGAAAAGGAAAAACTCATCGAAAAGGCTGTTTTGCATCACGAATATCTTTTGGCCGAACTAGCAGTGATCAAAGGTGTAAAGGAAGTTCGAGGTGCTGGGCTGTTGATTGGTATCGAACTCGATGCTCCAACGGCAAAAGAGTTTGCCGCCAAGATGCAGCAAAGCGGTGTCCTAGTTAATGCCGCAAATGAATCAACAATTCGCATTGCTCCGGCTCTTATTGTCACGCAAGCTCAATTGATGAAATTTGTTTTTATTTTCAGAAAGGTGATCAGTGATGGCAAGTAACGCAACTAATGTCTCTGCGCGCAGAGCTAAAGCAATAGCTCTGATTCAATCTGGAGCAATTCATTCACAATCAGATTTGGTCATCGCCCTGAAAAAAAGCGGATATCGCGTCACTCAAGCAACAGCAAGTAGGGACTTGGAAGAAATTGGCGCTGTTCGTGGGCGAGGCAAAGACGGTGAATCGATGTATCAGATTAGAGAGTCCTCTGATGATGCACTTACGAGAATCAACCCCGTTCCATCAAAGTTGATTCTCTCAGTTGATCACAGCGCAAATTTAGCTGTTATTCATACTCCACCAGGGGCGGCGCAATTCGTTGCTAGTTCACTCGATCATGCCAACCTCACAGGTGTTATCGGCACGATTGCTGGTGACGACACGATTATCCTTGTGTCCAAGAAAGCAACAGGTGGGGCGCAATTAGCGAAAGAATTACTGGCTTACGCAGCAACTAAGAATGGGAGAAAGTAAATGGCGCTCTGGGGTGCTCGTTTTAGTGGCGGCCCAGCCGAAGCTGTTTTCGCACTATCTCGTAGCGCGCACTTTGATTGGCGTTTAGCGCCGTATGACATTCGTTCATCACTTGCTCACTTATCTGTTTTAGAATCTAACAAGTTAGTAACTAAGGATGATGCCGCTGCGATACGTGCTGCTCTCAAGGAGTTAGCTTCGCAAGTGAGCACGGGTACATTTGTCGCCGAACCTTCTGATGAAGATGTTCATAGCGCCTTAGAGCGCGGATTAACTTCCAAGCTAGGTCCGATCGGCGGCGCCTTGCGTGCAGGCCGATCGCGCAATGATCAAGTCACCACAGATCTGCGTCTTTTTGCAATTGATCACATGCTTGAAATTGCGCATTTAGTTACCGAACTTAATTCCGCTATTTTGAAAAAAGCCGCTGAGTATGTAAATGACAGTGCACCAGGGTTTACTCATATTCAACATGCACAACCAGTTTCTTTTGGCCATGAATTAGCTAAACATGCCCATGCATTTGCCAGAGATTTAGATCGAATCAATGACTGGCTTAAACGCACATCAGTGAGTTCACTTGGGGCTGGAGCACTTGCGGGTTCATCTCTTCCACTTGATCCTGCCCATACTGCTAAGAACCTTGGTTTTGAATCTAGTTTTGCTAACAGCATTGATGCTGTGAGTGATCGTGACTATGTTGCCGAGGCGCTGTTTATCTGCGCGACAATCGGTCTGCACCTTTCACGCATTGGCGAAGAATGGACTCTGTGGGCTTCAACTGAATTTGCTTGGGCAAAAGTAGCTGATGAATATTCCACTGGTTCATCGATTATGCCGCAGAAGAAAAATCCAGATATGGCTGAACTTGCTAGAGGTAAGTCAGGACGTCTGATTGGCAATCTAGTATCGGTAATGACGATGCTTAAAGGTTTACCGTTTGCTTACAATCGAGATCTTCAAGAAGATAAAGAACCGCTCTTTGACAGCATCGATACTTTGTTGTTAGTTCTACCTGCAATTACTGGAATGGTTGCTACTACTGATTTCGACCGCGCAAAGATGGCGTTAGCTGCACCAACTGGGTTTTCTTTGGCTACCGAGATTGCGGATTATTTAGTACGTAAGAATGTTCCATTTGCATCAGCACATGAATCTGCAGGTAAATGCGTTTCACTGTGTGAGAAAACTTCGCGTCAATTACACGAACTAACCGATGATGAATTCGTATCGATTCACCCATCTCTGGATGGGGGAGTCCGCGCCGTGCTTACGGTTGCCGGTGCCTTGAATTCGCGGACCACAGCAGGTGGAACGGCTCCAGCATTAGTGAACGACCAGATAAAGAATGCGCTCAATGAAAATCAGGCGCAACGTAAGAAAATTGCCGACAAACAGAAGGCATTTTCAGAGATGATGGGTGCATGAATCTTCTAGAGGATCTGCGTTGGCGCGGCTTATTAGCGCAATCTACTGACGAGGCGGCTTTGCTTGAATCGCTGAAGAAACCAATCACTCTCTACGTAGGTTTCGACCCAACTGCGCCATCTTTACACGTGGGGAATCTGGTCGTACTTCTCGTACTTCGCCGCTTTCAATTGGCTGGTCACACGCCAATTGCACTTGTAGGTGGAGCTACTGGATTAGTGGGTGATCCCAGCGGGAAAAATGAAGAGCGCACTCTTAACAGCAGCGAAATAGTAGAAGGTTGGGTGAATCGAATTCGTACCCAGGTTTCTGCCTATCTTGATTTTAACGCAGCTAACAATAAGGCAATTGTGGTTAATAATTTAGATTGGACCTCGCCGCTAAGTGCAATCGAATTTCTGCGTGATATTGGAAAGCATTTTAGTGTTAATCAAATGTTATCTAAGGATTCAGTTTCGGCGCGATTAGAAGCCGGTGGTATTTCATATACTGAATTTTCGTACCAAGTCTTGCAATCCTATGATTTCTTAGAACTTTTCCGACGAAACAACTGCACGTTGCAATTAGGTGGTTCAGATCAATGGGGAAATATTGTTGCGGGCCTAGATCTCATTCGTCGAGTCGAACGGGGCAGTGGTCATGCTTTAACTGTCCCACTTCTTACTAAAGCAGATGGAACTAAGTTTGGTAAAACCGCTGGGGGATCGGTGTGGCTAGATCCAGAGATGACTTCGCCTTATGCATTTTTCCAATACTGGCTGAATACTGATGATAAAGACGTTATTAATTTCCTAAAAGTATTTTCATTCAAATCCCACGATGAAATTACGGAGTTGGAGAATGCGCATAACGCGAATCCAGGTTTGCGCGAGGCACATCGTGCATTAGCGCGTGAATTAACTTCTCTTGTTCATTCAGAAGACACAACAACTCGAGTGGAAGCTGCTGCTCGTGCACTTTTTGGTCAAGGGGATCTCACTGAACTTGATGAGCAAACACTTTCTAGCGCACTTGCCGAACTTCCTCGAACAACTGTTGCAAAAGATCAACCAATTCCGACATGGGTTGATCTCCTAGCAGCAACTGGAGTTGTAGATTCGAAATCAGCAGCGCGTCGCATTGTTAAAGAAGGTGGCGCATATCTCAATAATGAAAAGATCTCTGGAGAAGATTTCGCACCTCAAAAATCTGACTTTTTATGCGGTAAATATGCAGTTTT
>WLQG01000043.1 GCA_009698445.1 Actinomycetota bacterium | reverse complement strand
ATGATCGCGACTTTGCGACCCTGGATGATGGATAGATCTGCATCCTCTTCGTGATACATCGTTGCTGCCACGGTATTTCTCCTTTAGTTCTGGTAATCGGGTTGAGTGTCGTGAATTGCTGGTACTGCTTTGTTCGGAAGAATTTCCTTAATAGAAATCACATTGATCAACTTATCTAACTGAGCAATTACTTGCTCCAGTGCATGGCCTTCTAAATTAACCACGATATCCATCTGCGAGATGGATGGGTCAGTAGTTGGTCCAACTGATAAGCGTTCAATGTTGTAAGCACGGCGTGAAAATAAACCCGCAACGCGAGCTAATACGCCAGGTGAGTTTTCAACTAAAACTTCAAGTGTGTGTTGGGCCATTTTTACAACTCCTGTGAATCCCAGTCAGGCGCAGTTTCGCGCGCAACCATAATGTCATCATTAGATGTTCCGGCAGCAACCATTGGCCACACCATTGCATCGCGGTGAACTCTAAAATCAATTACAACAGGTTGATCGTTGATACCCATAGCTTTTTCGATGATTGCGTCAACATCTTCTTCGCGCTCACAACTCAAACCAACGCAACCCATCGCTTCTGCAAGCATTGGGAAGTTAGGAATACGCTTTGAATCAAGGCTCGTGTTTGAGTAACGACCTTCATAGAACAGGGTCTGCCATTGGCGAACCATGCCAAGTGATTCATTATTAATAATTGCAACTTTGATTGGTATGTTATTGAGTGCGCACGTTACGAGTTCTTGATTAGTCATTTGGAAACAGCCATCGCCATCTATGGCCCATACGGTTGTATCTGGAGCTCCAACCTTTGCGCCCATTGCAGCAGGAACTGCGTAGCCCATTGTGCCGAGACCACCAGAGTTAAGCCACGTGCGTGGATTTTCATATGAAACAAACTGTGAGGCCCACATCTGATGTTGACCAACACCAGCGGCAAAAATAGCTTCTGGTCCAGAAATTTTCCCAAGTCTTTCAATTACATATTGCGGTGAGAGTGAACCATCAGACGGTTTGTCATAACCCAATGGATAAGCAGATTTTAATGAGTTCATCTGGCGCAACCATGGAGTTAAATCCGGTTGGTTCTTTGCAAGTGCTGCTTTTAAGGCTGGAATCAAAGCAGAGATAGTGTTTTTGAGATCTCCAAGAACAGCTACATCGGCAAAACGATTTTTGCCAATTTCTGCAGGATCAACATCGGCGTGAATTACTTTGGCGTTAACTGCAAAAGTAGAAAGTTTCCCGGTTACGCGATCATCAAAGCGTGCACCTAAAGTGATGAGTAGATCGGCTTTTTGAAGCGCAGTAACTGCAGCAACGGTACCGTGCATTCCAGGCATGCCTAGGTGCAGTGGATGACTATCTGGGAAAGCACCGCGCGCCATTAGCGTTGTAACTACAGGTGCACCAAGTAACTGTGCAAGCTCTAGAAGTTCACGTGACGCGTTCGCTTTGATTACTCCGCCGCCAACATAAAAGACTGGCTTACTTGATTGCGTGATCAATGCTGCTGCATCAAGAATCCCTTGGTTATCAGGAACTGACTTAGGCTTGTATCCTGCCAAGCTCACTGAACTTGGATATTTGAAATCAGTCATCGCTTGCAGTGCATCTTTTGCAATATCAACGAGTACCGGTCCAGGTCGGCCTGTGCTTGCGATATGAAAAGCCTCAGCGATTGCACGCGGAATATCGGCGGGGTTAGTAATTAAATAATTATGTTTGGCGAAAGGCATCGTGATTCCGCGGATGTCAGCTTCTTGAAAAGCATCCGTTCCAATTGCAACTGAAGGAACCTGGCCAGTAATTGCAACAACAGGAACTGAATCCATTGCAGCATCTGCCAAAGGAGTTACCAGATTTGTTGCACCTGGACCTGACGTTGCAATGCACACACCAACTCGACCGGTAACTTGCGCGTACCCAGTTGCAGCGTGACCTGCTCCTTGTTCGTGACGAACAAGTATGTGTCGGATAGAGCTTGAAAAAATTGGATCGTACGCAGGAAGAATTGCACCGCCAGGGATTCCGAACATCACATCAACGCCAGCAGCTTCTAACGATGCGACAAGTGAACTCGCCCCAGTCATCTGACTCATTGTTCTTCTCCCTTCGTCGCCCTTTTATATTTGCGTGTTAAACGAAAAAACCCTCAGATAACTGAGGGCGGCGCATGATCGTTGCTAGATCACGCGCTGCTAAATCACCACCACAAATGTTGTACTCATGGGCATATTCTCCAATGAATTACGCATGAGAGTCAAGACATGAGATGCACATCTCATAGTTTGAACAGGCTTGGTTCGCGCAGGGATTAGTCGCAGACCGCGCCCTTGGATGCAGACCCCACTAATTTTGAATATTTGGCCAAGACTCCGCGGGAGTATGTGTGGCCCAGCGGCTTCCAGCCAACTTTGCGGGCCTCCAACTCTTGTCGGTCAACCAATAAATCTAATGTGCGATTAGTGATGTCGATTCGCACTGTGTCGCCATCTTTAATAAATGCGATTGGTCCCCCATCAACAGCTTCAGGTGCGACGTGACCAACACATAATCCAGTTGATCCACCAGAAAAACGTCCATCAGTTAATAACAAAGTTGATTTTCCAAGACCTGCACCTTTGATTGCGCCAGTAATCATTAACATTTCGCGCATACCTGGTCCACCCTTTGGACCTTCATAGCGAATGACTACAACATCACCGGCTTGGATAGTTCCATTTTCTAGCGCTTCCATTGCTGCTTGTTCGCGTTCGAATACTCGAGCAGGACCTTCAAATGTTTCAATTCCAATTCCAGCTGTTTTACATACTGCACCTTCGGTTGCAAGTGAGCCTCCTAAAATCGTAATTCCAACATCAGTGGAGATAGGTGAGGAGACAGCGCGCAAAATCTGCCCATCAGGATCTGGCGGAGCAATATCTTTAAGGTTTTCAGCCATTGTTTTACCAGTAACAGTAAGTACATCCCCGTGCAGCAAACCTGCATCCAGTAATCCCTTAAGTACAACTGGAATGCCACCAACTTTATCGACATCACTCATTACAAATTGGCCGAATGGCTTGAGGTTTCCCAGCAAAGGAACCTTTGAACCAATTCTGTGGAAATCATCGAGTGAGAGATCTACTTCGGCCTCATTAGCAATAGCCAATAGGTGAAGCACTGCATTTGTGGAACCACCTAAAGCCATCAAAATCGTTATTGCATTTTCAAAAGCCTGTTTTGTCAAAATGTCGCGAGTAGTGATTCCTTGGCGAATGAGTTCAACTACGGCAGCACCCGATGCGACTGCGTAGGTATCACGACGACGATCAACTGCAGGAGGCGCCGCAGATCCTGGAAGTGAAAGCCCAATAGCTTCACCAATACTTGCCATTGTGTTAGCTGTGTACATACCGCCGCACGCACCTTCGCCTGGACAGATGGCACGTTCAATTTGATCGACGCGATCTTGCGTTATTAATCCACGAGCACATGCGCCAACAGCTTCAAAAGCATCGATGATTGTTACATCTTTGCCATCTACTTGGCCTGGCAATGTCGACCCGGCGTAAACAAAAACGCTGGCAACATCGATTCGTGCCGCCGCCATCATCATTCCAGGAAGTGATTTATCACAACCGGCAAAAGTAACCATTCCATCTAAACGTTCAGCCTGCATAACCGTTTCAACTGAATCTGCAATTACTTCGCGTGAAACTAATGAAAAGTGCATTCCTTCATGGCCCATAGAAATTCCATCAGAGACAGAGATGGTCCCAAACTGCATAGGGAATCCACCTGCATCAATAACACCTTGTTTAGATGCTTTTGCTAAACGGTCTAATGACAAATTGCATGGTGTGATTTCATTCCAGGATGATGCAATACCAATTTGAGGTTTCACCCAATCCGCATCACCCATGCCAACTGCACGCAACATTCCACGAGCAGGTGCGCGTTCTAATCCATCAGTAACAACTCCAGAGCGCGGTTTCATGTTTGGCATCTGCGTAGTCTAGCCTTCTGATTGTCCTAGATGAGCTAACAAAAGTGAGCGAACTTTAGCTGCATCTGCTTGGCCTTTTGTATCTTTCATAATCGCACCGATTAAAGCTCCGGCCGCAGGTACATGGCCATCGCGAACCTTTTGAGCAGTTTCTGGTTGCGCCGCACATGCGCGCTCGATTGCAGTCATAAGTGCTGAATCATCATTAACAACTTTGATTCCTCGGGCTGCGATAACCGCTGCTGGTTTTCCTTCCCCGGCAATTACGCCTTCAACAACTTGTCGAGCTAACTTATCGGTCAGCTCTCCTGCATTTACTAAGGCCACGATCTCAGCAACATCAGATGCCGCAATTGCTAAATCTTTAATTGCAACATCTTTTTCGTTTGCTATACGTGAAATTTCACCTAGCCACCAACCACGTGCCTTAGTTGGATCAGCACCAAGTGCGACGGTTGCTTCAACAACATCTAAAACATCGGCATTAATCATCGCTGACATTTCCTTATCCGGAACTGCCCATTGTTCTTGCAAACGCTTGCGATGAATTGATGGGCGTTCTGGCAAAGCTGCGCGTAGTTCTTCGATCCATGCAGCATCTGGGGCTACTGGAACTAAATCTGGTTCTGGGAAATAACGGTAATCCTCGGCCTGTTCTTTGGAGCGACCTGAGCGCGTTAGACCTGTGTCTTCTTGGAAGTGACGTGTTTCTTGAACTACTCGCCCGCCTTTGTTGAGCAGTTCGGCATGACGAATCATTTCACCACGAATTGCCCGTTCTACTGAGCGCAGTGAGTTAACGTTTTTTGTTTCAGAGCGAGTACCAAGTGTGTCGACGCCAATTAATCTCAATGAAACGTTGGCATCACAACGTAGGGATCCTTGTTCCATCTTCACATCGCTGACTCCCAGTGAGCGCAAGATGTCACGAAGTTCTGCAACATAGGCACGTGCAACTTCTGGTGCATATTTTCCTGTACCTGGAACAATCTTGGTAACAATTTCAACTAAAGGAATACCTGCGCGGTTGTAATCAAGAAGTGAATATTCCGCACCATGGATACGACCTGTTGCACCACCTACGTGCAATGACTTTCCGGTGTCTTCTTCCATATGAACGCGTTCGACTTCGATGCGAAATACCTTTGGGCCTTCATCAGTTTCAATCTCAACATCTACATAACCATTAACGCAGATTGGTTCGTCATACTGAGAAATTTGGAAGTTTTTAGGCATATCTGGATAGAAATAGTTTTTGCGAGCAAAGCGACTAAATGGAGCGATAGAACAGTTAAGTGCAAGTCCGATTTTGATAGTCGATTCAATCGCTTTTTCATTAACCGTTGGTAAGGCTCCAGGTAGAGCTAAACAAACTGGGCAAGTCTGCGTATTAGGTTCGGCACCAAAAATAGTAGAACAGCCACAAAACATCTTTGACTTAGTATTGAGCTCTACGTGAACTTCAAGACCAAGAACTGGTTCATACTTTGCAATTACATCATCGTAGGTCAGGCTCATTTGCTACCTGCTAATGCTGGGATGGTAGAAAGCAATGGTGCGCCCCACTTTGTGAGCAGCGCTGCTTCAAGTGCTGCACCTACGGAATACATGCGATCATCTTTCATCACTGGTGACATAATCTGGAAACCAACTGGCAAACCATCTTCGTCAGCAACACCTGATGGCAATGACATTCCACCGATTCCAGCCATATTTACCGGAATTGTGGCGATGTCATTGAGATACATAGCCAGCGGATCATTAGCTTTTTCACCGATTTTAAAAGCAGTTGTTGGACATGTTGGTGAAACCAATACATCGGCAATCTCAAATGCCTTGTTGAAATCTTGTGTAATGAGTGTGCGAACTTTTTGGGCACTGCCGTAATAAGCATCGTAATAACCAGATGAAAGCGCGTAGGTTCCAAGGATGATTCGACGCTTAACTTCACGACCAAAACCAACTTCGCGAGTTAAATTCATTACTGATTCAGCAGATGCTCCATCGTTATCGCCCACGCGAAGGCCATATCGCATGGCATCAAAGCGAGCTAAGTTGGATGAACATTCAGATGGAGCAATCAAGTAATAAGCAGCAAGCGCGTATTCAAAGTTCGGGGCAGACACTTCAACGATTTCAGCTCCAGCGGCAGCAAGAAGTTCAAGAGATTCTTCAAAACGGTTACGAACACCCTTTTGATAACCATCTCCATTAAGTTCTTTAACTACACCAATCTTCATACCTTTTACATTGCCAGATTTTGCAGCAGCAACTACGGCAGGCACTGGTGCATTAATAGATGTTGAATCTTTTGGATCGTGTCCTGCAATCGCTTCATGTAATAGCGCAGCATCTAAAACTGTACGTGCACAGGGACCCGCTTGATCAAGGGAAGAAGAAAAAGCAACGAGGCCGTATCTGGAAACTCCACCGTAGGTTGGTTTGACTCCCACAGTTCCAGTAACTGCTGCGGGCTGGCGAATAGAACCACCGGTATCAGTTCCAATTGCAAGTGGTGCTTCAAATGCTGCAAGAGATGCAGCAGAGCCACCGCCTGAACCTCCAGGGATGCGCGTTAAATCCCATGGATTATGTGTTGGACCGTAGGCCGAGTTTTCAGTTGACGAACCCATGGCGAATTCATCCATATTTGTTTTGCCCAAAATAACGATGTCGTTCTTTTTTAAATTAGCAACAACGGTTGAGTCGTACGGTGGACGCCAACCTTCAAGAATTTTTGAACCGCATGTAGTTGGAATTCCCTTTTGAGTCATCACATCTTTTAGGGCTAAAGGAACTCCAGCTAATGGTGAAAGCTTCTCGCCGCTTTTGCGCTTGGCATCTACAGCTGCGGCTTGTGCAAGTGCGCCTTGCGTATCAACGTGCAAGAAAGCATGTACATCTTTGTCTACTGCAGAAATCTGATCCAGGTGTGCTTGTGTGAGCGCAACTGAAGTAATTTCACCGTTTGCTAATTTGCTAGCCATCTCTGATGCTGAATTACGAATCATTCTTCACCTAATATCTGCGGAACTCGGAAGCGTTGTTCCTCTTGGGCAGGTGCGCCAGAGAGCGCGTCAGCTGGTGAAAGCGATGGAACAACTACATCGGGGCGAAAAACATTTCGAAGTGGCAATGGGTGTGAAGTTGCCGCCACATCAGCACTAGCAACTTCTTGCACACGGGCAACTGCATCCAAGATAACTGTGAACTCATTGGAGAGTGCGACTAGCTCTTCATCGCTCATTTCAATGCGAGCAAGGCCAGCAAGCTTTGCTACATCATCGCGGGAAAGGCTGGTCATGGGTGTGAGTCTAATTAATTTCGCGATTAACTGCGAATTTGCCCATCTCCAGTAACAATCCAGGTAGTTGTGGTCATAGCTTCAAGACCCATAGGCCCACGGGCGTGTAGTTTTTGATTTGAGATTCCAATTTCTGCACCAAATCCCATTTGCTCACCATCTGTAAATCTCGTTGACGTATTGACCATTACGGCGGCGCAATCACTAAGCGCAATAAACCTTTTCGCATTTGCCTTGTCTTCAGTAACAATGGCTTCAGTGTGCTGAGTGCCGTACTTAGCAATGTGCTCACTAGCGGCATCAACTGAGTCAACAATGGCAACATTAATTTCAAGAGTTCCGTACTCAGTAGACCAATTCTCTTCTGTAGCCGCAGTTACTGGAATTGAATCTGCTAAGGCAAGCACCTGTGCGTCTACATGTAAGACAACTCCTGCATCGTGAAGAGCCTTTAACGCAACAGGAACAAAATCTTTCGCAATTGAACTGTGTATTAAAAGCGTTTCAGCAGCATTACACACACTTGGACGTTGAACTTTGGAGTTAATAATAATTGGAACTGCTTTTGAAAGATCGGCAAACTCATCGATAAAGACGTGACACACGCCTGCGCCAGTTTCGATGGTTGGAACGCTAGATTCATCAACCACCATACGAATGAGTGATGCACTCCCCCGTGGAATTACCAAGTCAACTTTGCCACGAGCGTTGAGTAGCGCTTTAACTGTGTCGCGATCATCTGATGGCACAAGTTGAATTACATCTGGAGAAATCTTTGTACTCTTGAGCGCATCGCGCATCACCGTTACTAATATTTTATTACTTGATGCCGCACTCGATGACCCACGTAAAAGCGCCGCATTTCCTGACATTAGTAAAATCACCGCAGCATCTACCGTTACATTAGGACGAGCTTCATAAACCATTCCAACAACACCAAAAGGAACAGTGATCTGTTCTAAATCAATTCCATTAGGCAAAGTTGACTTACGCAATGTGATTCCAAGGGGATCTGGTAGTTGGCTTACTTGACGTGCGCCATTAGCAATACCTTCAACTCGTGCAGGAGTCAGAAGCAAGCGATCTTGTAATGAAGAATTGATATCAGCAGCACGGGCGCGCACCATATCTTCTTCATTAGCTGCAATGATTTCGGCGCTTCGAGCGATGATTGCATCAGCAATTGCGTTCAGAGCACCACTTCTTTCGGCTCCTGTGGCAACGCTCAAAGTTCGTGCAGCAGCGCGGGCAGTATCTGCCAGGCCGTTAACGATTTGCGTTGCGCTCATGACGTAAAGCCTATCGGGAGTTAGGCTCTATCCGTGATCAAATTAATCCGCCGCATTCTCGTTGTCATCTTAGTTTTGTATGTAGCCCTCTTCGGATTAACCAAGGCCATCCGCTATCCCGAACCAATCGCTGTTATCAAATTGGGATTAGCCCCGGCCTCAAAGACTCCAGATCTCATGCCAGCTCACATTATTAAAGCGACCACTGCAGCAATCTGGAAATCCGGAAGTGAAGAAATGCCGGCCAATGTTAACTTTGATGGAAAAACAATTACTTTTGATCAATTTATTTCAGCCACAAGCACTAATGCCTTTTTAGTTATTCGTGACGGTGCAATTACTTTTGAAAAGTACTACAACGGAATGGGCGCAACAACCCGCTTACCTTCTTATTCAGTAGCAAAGACAATGACATCGTTAATGATTGGAAAGTTAATTGATGAAGGAAAGCTCAAAGAAAGCGATACTTTTGTAAGTTTCTTGCCGCAATTTAAAGCTGGAACATCTTTCGACAAAGTTACGATTAAAGATCTTCTTGACATGAAGGGTGGCATCGGGGTTTCTGATAACTATCCAACGGGTCCATCAGGCTGGGGCGTTGCAATTGCCCAGATGTATGCCTCTACGGATGTTGATTGGTTTTTGAGCCACAATCGGAAGATGACTGAAGAGCCAGGAACATTTGCCGAATACCGTTCTGTCGATACCCAATTACTTGGCATGATTATCAAGAAAGTAACCGGGCAATCGCTGGTCGATTTTTATAGTAAAAATATCTGGCAAGTTGCAGGTGCAGCAAATGATGCAACCTGGAACGTAGACCGTATAGGTGGAACTGAAAAAGCGTTCTGCTGTTTTAATGCTACAGCTCGCGACTATGCACGAATCGGTTCTGAAATTATTAATCCGAAATCTAAAATCATTAGTCCGACTTGGTTGGCTCGTATTTCAAAACCTGTAGTAACCCTTGATTACGGTTGGGGATACAGCGCACAGGTATGGCACCCTTATCCAGGAATTAATTTAATGCTTGGATTACACGGGCAGTTTGTCTGGATGGATTCCGCCCACAAAACAGTAATTGTTAAATTGAGCGATGTGCCGACTAGCGCCGATGGTATGAGTGCAAAAGTGGCACCCGTCCTGAAAGCTATTTCAGAGCAAAACTAAATCATCGCGGTGTACTAGCTCACGCTCGTACTCTGCACCCATTGATGCTGCAAGTTCTTTAGTAGAACGGCCCAACATCTTTGGTAGATCATCTGAATCAAATGCAACTAGGCCACGCGCAATAACGCTTCCATCTGGCCCCACTAATTCAATGGCATCACCTGCAATAAATTCACCTTCAACGGCCGTAACTCCAGCAGGTAGTAATGAAACTCCCCGTTCTAAAATTGCTGTGACTGCCCCAGAATCTAAAATTAACTTACCGTGTGGTTTTGTTGCATGAGCTAACCACAAAAGTCTTGATGTTGTCTTACTTGCGTGAGCATGAAAATGAGTTCCAAACTCTTCACCGGCTAGAGATTTATCAGCATCGGCTAGCGATGTCAGCAACATTGGGATTCCAGCAGAAGTTGCAATGCGCGCAGCCTCAACTTTTGTAACCATTCCCCCGCTGCCAACACCTGCCGTGCCGGCCCCTCCAAGTGAAATGCCTTCAATGTCGGCAACGGATGCAACTTCATGAATGCGCTTTGCGCCCGCTTGTGCTGGCGGAGCATCATAAAGTGCGTCAATATCTGAAACTAAAACAAGTAAGTCAGCGTTAATCAAAAGTGCAACTAAAGCAGCCAATCGATCATTGTCGCCAAAGCGGATTTCACCAGTACCGACAGTGTCATTTTCATTAATGATAGGTACGACACCAAGTTGCAACAAGCGATACAAAGTGCGCTGCGCATTTTGATAATGCGAACGACGCACTACATCTTCAGTCGTGAGTAAAACTTGTGAGGCAGTAATTGCATGTCGATTAAAACTTTGAGTGTATTGCGCAATCAAAAGACCTTGACCCACTGACGCAGCAGCTTGTTGCGTTGCTAAATCCTTAGGGCGTGTGCTTAAACCAAGTGGCGCTAAACCTGCAGCGATGGCACCTGAAGAAACAACAACAACTTCGGCGCCACGTGCACGGCATGCAGCAACAACATCTACAAGTTTATTTACCGCATTTGCATCTAATGCAGAGCCGGCTTTACCTGTGAGAGAGGACGAGCCAATCTTGATAACGATGCGCTGTGCAGAAGTAATCTGCTCTCGGCTCACTTGTCATCTCCATCCTCGGTGTTTTCAACTGGTAAGGAAATTCTAGGCGTGCGTGGGTCTTCGAT
>WLQG01000042.1 GCA_009698445.1 Actinomycetota bacterium | reverse complement strand
TCGAACCGTGCCAGTACCAAAGCGAAAAATGTCGCGTTCAAAGACGCGCTCACGCCGTAGCCAGTGGAAGACAACTGCTGCCTCTTTAGCAACATGCGGACAATGCCAATCACCAAAGCTTCAACACACGGCATGTCCAACATGCGGTACTTATAACCGCCGCCAAGTCCTAGAGGTTTGATCGTTAGTTCTATGCTCAATGAAGCATTGGGGGTAGAACTTGAACCCTCACTTTTGCAGTTAGCTTTTACTCATCGTTCTTTTGCATACGAATCGGCGAGTAAAGAAACTAATGAGCGCCTTGAATTTCTTGGTGACTCGGTTCTCGGTTTAATTGTCACTGAAGAACTCTATAAACGGTATCCAGATTTAGATGAATCACGTTTATCTCCCTTGCGCTCTGGAGTAGTAAACATGCGCGCGCTCGCAGATATTGCGCGCACCTTGGATCTTGGTTCGCATATTCGACTTGGTAAAGGCGAAGAAGTTACAAACGGACGTGATAAAAATTCACTTCTTGCAGACGCGCTCGAAGCATTAATTGGAGCTATTTATCTTCAATGTGGCTTTGAAAAATGTACAGAAATAGTTCGCAGACTTATTGCTTCAACAATGGATTCTGCCGTTGCGCGCGGTGCAGGCCTTGATGGTAAAACTGCATTGCAAGAGTTAGCTGCCAGCCTTGGTAAAGGTGCCCCAGAGTATGTTGTTACTGAAGAAGGTCCAGATCACGATAAAGATTTCACGGCTACCGCCATGGTCGCTGGAAACGCCGTGGCCGTCGGTACTGGAAAGAGCAAGCGAGAGGCTGAGCAAGTTGCGGCCCGCATCGCATATGAAAGCCTAAAAACCGAGCTGCCGCAGCAGTAATTTCGTTAAAAACAAGCGCTGAGCGCGATAGGTTTACCGCGTGTATCTCAAGAGCATGACCCTCAAGGGCTTTAAGTCCTTCGCTTCGAGTACCACTTTAAGACTTGAGCCGGGAATTACATGCGTAGTTGGTCCAAACGGTTCTGGTAAATCAAACGTTGTAGATGCACTCACGTGGGTTATGGGTGAGCAAGGCGCTAAATCCCTACGCGGCGGAAAGATGGAAGATGTAATTTTCGCTGGTACTAGTGGGCGTGCTCCACTTGGTCGCGCAGAAGTTTCACTGACAATTGATAATACTGATGGCGCACTGCCAATTGATTACACCGAAGTAACAATCTCTCGAATACTTTTCCGCAATGGTCAATCTGAATATCAAATTAATGGTGAAGCATCTCGACTTCTAGATATTCAAGAGCTCTTAAGTGATTCAGGTATCGGCCGCGAAATGCACGTCATTGTTGGTCAAGGCCAACTTGATGCGATTTTGATGGCAACACCTGAAGAGCGTCGAGGATTTATCGAAGAAGCCGCGGGCGTACTTAAGCACCGTAAGCGCAAAGAGAAAGCATTGCGCAAACTTGATTCAATGCAGGCCAATATGGCGCGTGTTCAAGATCTAACGGTGGAACTTCGCCGTCAACTTCGACCACTCGGTAAGCAAGCAGAAGTTGCTAAGAAAGCAGCAACGATTCAAGCAGATCTGCGTGATGCAAAGCTTCGTTTATTCGCCGATGATTTTATTTCGATGTCACGGACTTTAGATGCTGAAGTTGCTGATGAGACTGCACTTCGCGAGAAACGTGCCGAAGTTGATAAAGAGCTTGAAACAATTCGTATGCGCGAAGAAACTCTCGATGCGCAATCAGCTTTCGAAACTCCGATGCTTGTTCAAGCCCAAGAGACGTACTACCAATTAAATTCACTTCGCGAAAAATTCCGTGGAACGCAAAGCCTTGCGCAAGAGCGTTCACGTTTTCTCAATGAGGAAGCTGAAGAAGCTCGGTCTGCAGGACGAGATCCTGAAAGTTTAGATAAAGAGGCCCAAGGTCTGCGCCAAGAAGAAAATGATTTACGCAATAGCATTAACGATGCACGTGCAGCATTGGAACTAGCAACCACGGCATTAGTCAGTGCCGAACACTCACTAAAAATTGATGAAGATAAGATTGCAGCAGCAATGCGAGCAATTGCCGATGCGCGCGAAGGTACTGCTCGCCAAGAAGGTCATATCAAATCACTTCAAGCTCGACTTGAAGCAATTGCTGAAGAAATCGCGCGCTTAACTAAGGCTCGCGATGAGGCACAGCAGCGCGTTGATAATGCCTCTAGAGAATACGCATCTTTTGAACTTGAAATTGCTAGCGCAGACTCTGGCGAACTCGGTCTTGATTCAGCTTTTGAAAACGCTAAATCCTCACTTGATTCCTCAAAGGCGCATCTTGCAACTCTCGTTGATTCTGAGCGAGCAGCTGATCGCGAACGAAACGCGGTTGAATCCAAGTTAGAAGCGATGAAGATGACGTCGCAAAATCGAGATGGTGCTTCAGCTCTGATGCGCGATTCTCGCGGGGTTCACATTCTTGGATCAGTCGCATCATTAATTGAAATCGATAATGGATGGGAATCTGCCGCCGCTGCCGCCCTTGGAAATCTGGCAGATGCCATCGTTGTTTCGGATTTATCCTCAGCCGTAACGGCCCTTACAACCTTGCGCGATCAAAACTTAGGTCAAGCTGATGTGCTTGTGTTTGAACCGGGCAACAATGGCAATTCAAATATTCCAGCGGGATTGAGCCCACTCTCATCACACATTCGCTCACATTCAATCGGTGATTTGATTTCCTCTCTGTTGGCTTCAACAGTAGTTGCCGATAATGCGCGTGATGCAGAAGCAATTTTGCGCTCACATCCCTCAGTTACAGTTGTAACGCGCGATGGCGATGTAGTCACTAAACACCGCGCACGAGGCGGCTCAAAGTCTTCATCGTCATTGATTGAAATCAAGGCATTGATTGAGAGCCTGGAAACAAAGCTCACTGAAATCAATCACACCTGTGATCGCCTAAAATTTGAAATCGTTACCGCCACAACGCAAGTAGCGGATCGCCAAAGTACATTTGATGTCGCGCTTTCAAAACTCAATGAATCTGATGCGCGTATCGCATCGATTACCGAGCAATTAGCCGTATCCGGACAAAATATGAAATCAGCGTTAGCCGAAGTTGAACGTTTGAATACTTCTATTAACGAAGCCAGCGCCGCCAAAAGCCGCGATGAAGGCGAATTAGTTATCGCACAAAATCAACTTAACCAGCAAGGCGCAGTTGCAGAACCTGATCACACCTTTACGGAAAATTTACGCAACGCCGTTTCACTGGCTCGTACAACAGAAGTTGAGGCGCGTCTGGCAATGCGCACAATCGAAGAACGTGTGGATTCCGTGGCTGCTCGAGCTAAGGCGTTAGAAGATTCTGCCCGCAATGAACGTGAAGCTTCAGAGCGGGCAATTGTGCGTAGAGGTGCGCGCGCTCGGGCTGCTGTTATTTCACAAGCAATTGCCGAATCTGCATATGAAGTTTTGATTCACATTGAACGCTCGATTGCTAAAGCTGCTACCGAGCGTGCACGTTTAGAAGAGTCACGCACTGCTCGCGACGGTGAAACTCTGACTGTACGGTCACGCGGACGCGAACTAACAACTGAACTTGAACAGTTAACCTCAAGTGTTCATAAAGACGAGATTGCCCGTGCCGAACAACGTATGCGTATTGAAACTCTTGAAAATAAAACCATGGAAGAATTCGGTATCGATACACAAACTTTAGTTTCAGAATATGGACCAGATAAAGATGTTCCAACGTTCTTTGAAAATGAAGCAGGCGAAATCGTTACTACTGAGTTAATTCCTTACCGACGCGACCAACAGGAAAAACGTTTAGCTTCTGCTGAACGCTCACTGACTTTGCTAGGAAAAATTAATCCTTTGGCTCTTGAAGAGTTCTCAACTCTTGAGGAGCGATTAAAGTTCTTGGCCGAGCAGCTAGAAGATTTGAAGAACACTAAGAAGGACTTGCTCGATATCATCAAGGAAGTTGATGATCGCGTGCAGTCAATCTTTATGGAAGCCTATGAAGAAACGGCAAAACATTTCGAGGATATTTTCTCCCGATTATTCCCTGGCGGAGATGGTCGTCTGATTTTGACGGATCCAGATAATCCCTTGATCAGTGGCGTTGATGTTGAAGCCCGTCCACCCGGAAAGCGCATTAAACGTCTTTCATTGCTTTCAGGTGGAGAAAAATCTTTGACTGCCGTGGCTATGTTAGTTGCAATCTTTAAAGCGCGCCCTAGCCCGTTCTATGTTCTAGATGAAGTTGAAGCGGCCCTTGACGATACTAACCTGGGCAGATTGCTAGTGATTTTCGAAGAGCTTCGCGCAACTTCTCAGCTCATTATCATTACTCACCAAAAGCGCACTATGGAGATTGCAGATGCTTTGTATGGCGTAACAATGCGAGGCGATGGCGTGACTGAAGTTATTTCTCAGCGTTTGCGCGAATCTGACGCAAGTTAATTTAGGTTTGATTGATGGGATTATTTAGTAAATTCATATCCAAAATTAAAGGCGTTAATGATTTTGCGCCGGCTGACTGGAAAGAGTTAGAAGAAGAGTTATTACTCTCTGATTTGGGTCCATCCCTTACCAGAGAATTTCTTGAACAAGCGCGAAAAGTAAAGAGCAATAACGCCGAAGAAGCCTTATCGCAGATTCTGAGTTCAAATCTTTCGACCAAGAATCGTGGTGCAATTCTAGGACAAACAACAACGGTAGTTATGGTCGTAGGTGTTAACGGCACTGGAAAAACTACAAGTGTTGCGAAATTAGCATCAAATTTGAAAAACAACGGAAAGAGCGTTGTTATGGCTGCGGGGGACACTTTTCGTGCCGCCGCCGTTGAGCAATTACAAACGTGGGGATCGCGAATTGGTGTCGATGTAGTTTCTGGAAAAGTAAATGGTGACCCAGCTTCAGTTGCATTTGATGGGGCAAAAAAGGCACAAGAGATTAAATCCGACTTTTTGATTATCGATACTGCTGGGCGTTTACACAATAAGAGCGATTTGATGGATGAGCTTGAAAAAGTAAAGCGCGTTGTTGAGAAAGTATTCCCAATCAATGAAGTTTTATTAGTTATTGATGCAACAACTGGTCAAAATGGTTTACAGCAAGCGAAAATTTTCACGCAGGCTGTTGATGTAACAGGAATTATTCTCACCAAACTCGATGGCAGCGCCCGCGGGGGCGTGGCACTCGCAATTGAAAAAGAGCTAGATATTCCGATCAAATGGATTGGCACGGGGGAGTCTGAAGCAGATTTTGACCGTTTCGATGCCCAGAAATACATCCAAGGCTTGCTCACGTAACCTGGTTGTAACACAAAGGTGGTTTTGTCACGCACGTGAAATAGTTCCAACTATCGCCCGTAACCAGGGCCGGAGAAGGTACTCACATCTCAAAGGCGAGAAATATTGATTAATCAATCTCGAAAGTAGATGGAAATATGGCAGATATCGTTTTGAACTCAGGTGATACCGCCTGGATGTTAGCAAGCACCGCTCTCGTTCTTCTTATGACACCTGGCCTTGCTTTTTTCTATGGCGGAATGGTTCGCACTAAGAGCGTACTAAATATGATGATGATGTCCTTTATAACTATTGGCATCGTTAGCGTCATATGGGTTATCTATGGTTTTGAATTAGCGTTTGGCTATAAAGCTGAATCACCTTGGTATGGAAATCTTTCATTCTCAGGTTTGGGTGGCATGGTTAATGACTTAACGAATAATGGAGGAATTTATCCAATCCCCGTATTAGTTTTTGCCGCCTTTCAGTTGATGTTTGCAATTATCACGCCGGCGCTGATCTCGGGTGCAATTGCAGATCGCACTAAGTTCACCGCCTGGGCAGTATTTGTTGCAATTTGGTCAACCATTGTTTACTTCCCAGTTGCACACTGGGTTTTCGCTTTCGGCAATAAAGTAGGCGACACTGTTACTGGAACTGGCTTTCTAGCAGGCAAAGGTCTTGAAGACTTTGCAGGTGGAACTGCAGTTCATATCAATGCAGGCGCAGCTGGTTTAGCACTTGCAATTATTCTTGGTAAGCGTGTTGGTTGGCGCAAAGAGTCAATGCGACCACACTCACTACCTTTAGTTCTGCTGGGATCAGGTTTACTCTGGTTTGGTTGGTTTGGTTTTAACGCTGGGTCAGCGTTAGCAGCTAATGGAATTGCAGGTTTAGCATTCCTTAATACTCAAGTTGCAACTGCTGGAGCACTTATTGGTTGGTTGATAGTAGAAAAGATTCGTAATGGACATCCAACTTCACTTGGCGCAGCATCAGGCGCAGTTGCTGGGCTTGTGGCCATCACTCCTGCTTGTGCCTTCGTTGCTCCATGGGCGGCGGTTGTTATCGGGTTGTTCGCCGGTATTTTCTGTGCGCTAGCCGTTGGTTTGAAATACAGGTTCGGTTTTGATGATTCACTCGATGTCGTTGGAGTTCACCTAGTTGGTGGAATCTGGGGATCTTTGGCAATCGGATTATTCGGCACACATGTTGTTAACAGCATTGGCCTGGATGGATTGTTCTATGGTGGTGGTACTACGCTACTTACAAAACAAGCCCTGGGTGTTGGAATGGTTGCGCTTTATTCATTCCTAGTTACTTTGCTGCTTGGGTTCATCATCGAAAAGACAATCGGATTCCGTGTCTCAAGAGATGCTGAAGTAGAGGGTGTCGACTTGTCTGAACATGCCGAGACCGCTTATGAAATGTCTAGTTCTTCACGAGGAGGTTCTTTCTAATGAAGTTGATTACAGCAATCTTGAAGCCTTTTAAGTTAGAAGATGTAAAGAATGCCTTACAAGCACATGGTGTAACTGGAATGACCGTCTCTGAAGCCAGTGGCTTTGGACGTCAAAAAGGACATACCGAGGTTTACCGCGGAGCTGAATACACAGTTGACTTAGTTCCCAAGGTTCGACTTGAAGTGCTAGCAGATGATGCAGATGCAGCAGCAGTTGTTGATGTCATCGTCAAGGCAGCATCAACAGGATCAATTGGTGATGGAAAGGTTTGGAGCACTCCAGTTGATCAAGTAGTACGCGTGCGCACGGGAGAACGCGGGCCAGACGCAATCTAAGATACATACATGAGTACACGTGAGCGAAGGGAGCGATCCAACGATAGCGATCGCTTCCTTCGCTCGCTTTTTGAAGCCGCACTAGTCAAAGCAGGAAAGAATTCAAAAGGTTTAGCAGTTGCAGCCGTTGGTGGATATGGCCGCGGTGAACTTTCTCCTGGCTCAGATTTAGATTTTGTTATTTTGCATCAGGGGCAGTTTTCACAAAGCGAATTAAGTGAGTTCGTGAATAATCTTCTTTATCCTCTCTGGGATAGCAAAAACATTGATCACTCGGTGCGAACCCGCACAGAAACTCGTGAGGCTGCAGATAGTGATTTGAAAGTAGCCCTTGGTTTACTAGATATTCGCCCTGTCGCAGGTGATACTGATTTAGTTGCAGCAGTACAAAGCGATAGCCTAGAAAATTGGCGAAGAAATGCCCGCAATAGACTGCCGGAGTTGAAGAAATCTTTGGAAGAGCGACATGAACGAGCTGGCGAATTGGCATATTTGCTAGAGCCCGATGTTAAAGAAGCTCGGGGTGGTCTAAGAGATATCAATGCGATACGTGCAATTGCAGCATCAGGTGTGACACATGTTCGGCTCGAACGTATCAGTTGGGCAGAATCTAAACTCAACGATGTCCGAGAAACTTTGCATCAATCAAGTGGCCGTAGTAAAGATCGATTACTTTTCCAAGAACAAGATGCCGTAGCCAGCAAACTTGAGTATGCCGATGCAGATGCGATGATGAGTGATGTTGCACGTGCAGCGCGCTCAGTCGATTACCTGCTCGAATTTACGTGGCATCAAATTGAGCAACGAAGCAAAGGCGGCTTCGCTCACTTTTTGCGAAAAACTCGCACTGATGAAATTGCCAAAAATTTGAACGTTTCGCAGAAAGAGATTGTCATTAATGATTTAGCAGACTTAGAAAGTGATCCGCTTTTAGGATTACGGGCAGCAGCAACGGCAGCCCAGCTCGGACTTCCTATTTCGTTGGAATCTTATTCACTTCTATCAACGGCATTAGATGAAGGCCAAGGGCTACTGCCTAATCCATGGCCACGCGAAGCTCGTGAGTATTTGATTTCACTCATTGGCGCCGGTGAATCTATGGTCTCAATTTTTGAAGCCCTAGATCAAGAGGAAATTATTGTCCACTGGATTCCAGAATGGCGAGCATTGCGTTCACTGCCACAAAGAAACGCCCTGCATAGGCACACCGTTGACAGGCACATGGTTGAAACTGCGGTGCATGCAGCAGCACTTACACGCAAAGTACATCGCCCCGATTTACTACTTTTTGCTGCTCTATTTCACGATCTGGGTAAAGGCAATCTAGAAGACCACTCAATCAGGGGAGAGCGCTTAATTGGACCGCTTGCGTTGCGAATAGGTTTTCCGCCAGAGGACGTAGCAATCATCAAAATTCTTGTGAAACATCACCTTCTTTTATCGGCCACGGCCACACGACGCGATCTAGATGATCCTGCAACGATTCAATCAATTCTTGCAGTGATTCCAGATTTAACCACACTCGAACTATTACATGCATTGAGTATTGCTGACGGTGAAGCCACAGGAAGTGCGGGATGGAGTGATTGGAAAGCTACGTTAGTTTCCGATTTAGTTTCTCGCGTAAAAAAAGCAATGACTGGTTCGAGCACCATTGCCAAGCAGCCAGAGATAACTACGGAGCAACTACGAATTGCCGAAAGCGGTGTTTTGCAGGTCAATGTAGAAAAACGCGAGAATGGATACTCGATTGAAGTTATCTCACCTGATAAGCCCGGATTACTATCTCTAGTTGCAGGCGTGCTTAATGCTTCCAGACTCGATGTACGTTCGGCGCGCACAAAGACTCACGGCTCATCGGCGGTAATGAAATGGATTGTCACGCCCGAGCAACACGCACCGATTGTTACCGCGCAAATCCTTCATATTGAAATTGAGAAAGCCATTAACGATGCGGCTCATATTGAAGATAAATTAATCGCCAGGGCCAAGGCATATGCTTCGATTCCTTCAATACCAGTGCCAGACCCGGTTGTTGAAGTTTTTAATGAGCGCGCAACTGATGCAACAATTATTGAAGTGCGAAGCCATGACCGACCAGGCTTGCTATTTAGAATCGGTGCGGGCATCACCCAATCTAAGGTCGACATTAGATCGGCCATTGTTACAACTCTGGGAGCTGAAGCAATTGATACCTTGTATGTAACCGAACTAACTGGAGGACCTTTAAGTGATGCTCGAGCCAACGAGGTCGCTTCGCGTTTATTGCAACTGCTCAAGTAGTCTTAGGCTCTTATGTTTGAATCTTTAACAACCCGCTTTAGTGGTGCATTTTCATCTTTGCGCTCTCGAGGAAAAATCAGTAACGCTGATATAGAAGCTACCTGTCTTGAGATTCGACAGGCTTTACTTGAATCAGATGTAGCGCTCTCGGTTGTTGATAGTTTTATTGAACACGTCCGAGATAAATCCTTAGCTGCATTGCCAACAATGCAACCAGGCATAAATCAAGCGCAAGCTATCTTTGAAATCGTTAACACAGCTCTTATAGAAATTCTTGGGGGACAATCTCGGCGAGTTCGCTTTGCAAAAAATCCACCGACAGTCATCATGTTGGCTGGCTTACAAGGTGCTGGTAAAACGACATTAGCTGGAAAGTTAGCAAAGTTTTATGCTGATCAAGGAAATACTCCCTTACTTGTTGCCTCTGATCTACAACGTCCAAATGCTGTAACCCAGCTACAAGTCGTTGGTGAAAGTATTGGAGTTCCGGTTTTTGCCCCCGAACCAGGAAATGGTGTTGGGGATCCAATTAAAGTTGCAAAGCAAGGAATTGAATTCGCTAAATCAAAGCAATACAACATGGTTATTGTTGATACGGCGGGACGATTAGGTATTGATGAAGAGTTAATGAAACAAGCTACTGGAATCCGTGATGCAGTAAACCCAGATGAGATTCTCTTTGTTGTAGATGCCATGATTGGTCAAGATGCGGTTCGAACATCACAAGCATTTTTGGATGGAGTTGGATTCGATGGCGTTGTATTAACTAAGCTCGATGGTGATGCTCGAGGCGGTGCTGCACTTTCAATCGCTTCCATAACTAAGCGTCCAATCATGTTTGCATCAACTGGAGAAAAACTCAGTGATTTTGATATTTTCTATCCCGATCGTATGGCTTCACGTATTTTGGGAATGGGCGATGTTGCAACACTGGCCGAACAAGCCAAGAAAGCATTTGATGGCGATACATCAGCAAAGCTGGAAGCAAAATTTGCAAGCGGTGAAGATTTCACTCTTGAAGACTTCCTGGAACAGTTACAAGCGATGTCCAAGATGGGCTCTATGTCTAAGTTATTGGGCATGTTGCCAGGGGCTGGACAAATGAAAAAGCAGATTGAAAACTTTGATGAAGGTGAGATTGTTCGTACAAAAGCGATTGTTCAATCTATGACACCACTTGAACGGCGTGACCCCAAAGTTCTCAACGGATCTCGCCGTGCACGTATTGCACTAGGTGCTGGCCGCAAAGTTTCAGATGTAAATAATTTGGTTGATCGCTTTTCAGCTGCTCAAAAGATGATGAAGCAGGTTCGAAACGGCGGCATACCAGCAGGTATGGGTGGGATGGGCATGCCTTCGATGCCAAAAGCGGCCATCAAGAGCGCACCAGCAAAGAAGAAGTCCAAATCAGGCAACCCAGCCAAACGCGCCTTAGAAGAGGGCTAGTTCAGCCGGATTTCACCTTTACTGCCCATAGATGGCAGAATTGGGCACCTGTTGATGGGGCCCTCTACCCCCGTTCAACATCCACGACCGATAGTTGTATGTAATTGATTGCGCACCCCGCTGCGATTAATTTTTATGACACACATAAACAGGAGTA
>WLQG01000041.1 GCA_009698445.1 Actinomycetota bacterium | reverse complement strand
GAAACTTTGCAACCGCTGCACCCGAGGGGGTAAAGCGAAGCTCTGGATCATCGACAAGGTTGCCGATCATTGTGATTGTTGTATCTCCTGCTGCCATAACTATTTCCTCATCTCTACTCGTGGAGTCCGTGCTTATAAATTATTCTGGGCGAATTACTTTGGTGCGCAGAATTGCTTCATTCAAATTGAGTTGACGATCCAACTCTTTGATTGCAGCTGGTTCGCAGTTCATATCAATGACTGCATAAATACCTTCACCTTTTTTCGCAATTTCAAAAGACATACGACGGCGGCCCCACAAGTCGAGCTTGTTTACGGTTCCACCACTGTCTTTAATGATCTTGAGATATGTTTCTAGGCTTGGTGTGACTGTGCGTTCTTCAAGTTCTGGATCAAGAATGACCATAAGTTCATAGTGACGCATGTGTTAACCCGACCTCCTCTGGACTAAGACGGCCACGGCATTTCCGTGACAGGAGGGTTAATAATTTCTTAACCGGGCCGGGTGGCCTGGTTAAGAGGGTTAAGGGTACGGCTTAGAGGCCTCAAAGAGTAAATCGAACAAGGATCCCTGTGTATTTCGCGCTTCTAAAGCCCGTTTTACGAGGGTCGCGGCCAGGTAAGCGGTGGCGGCAATGCGGATCAAGGAAATGGTGGCATAGCCGCCTTGTTGTAAACCAAAATGTGCGCCGGTAAAAAGAGCTAAGTGTTGCCAGATTGCAACGTGATACAAAGTTTCTGCGCCTTGCCAAATCCAAAATGCATGCAGATCTTTTTTATTTGTAAGTGCAATGACAGCTAACGGTGTTAACCACAAAACATATTGCGGTGAATATACCTTGCTTGCCATCATCACAATAGCTAGAACGATGAAGGCAACAGAGGCAAGTGATGGTGTGTGCCTGAGTTCAAAAAGAAAAATTACAAATGAAGTTAAACCTATGAGCAATAACAATAGCGCCAAGTAATTTAGGTTTGAGAGCTCTAGTCCTAACTGGTTAAACGCTAACCATAAGGAACCCCAATCAGCTTGACGATCCATATTAAGTTTATAGAAACGCCACCAACCTGTTGGTGTTGTTAAGGCAAAAGGAAGATTGATGGCCAACCAGATTGCACTTGTGGTCAAGCAATATTTAACTAACTGTCTCATTTGATTCATGCGCCACAAGATAAAAAGAATCGGAAGCAGTAAAAATATTGGCAAAAACTTTGTAGAAATCGAAACTGCAAGTGCGATTGAACTATACAAATACGCTTTGCGATCAAACCAATAGATTGCCACCATCATCGTTGCAATGGCCCAAAGATCCCAGTTGATATAGAGCGATGCAATCATTGCTGGTGCAACGGCTACCAGATAGGAATACTCGGGTTTTATTTTTCGAGCTAACACAACAACTGCAATGAAAAGTAGCGCGAGCAATAATGCGTTGAAATTAAAATACGAAATCGGGGAGCGTGCAACAAATGAAGTTGCATACATAACTAAACCAGTGAGAACTGGGTATTCAACCGATTTTGTGTCACTTGCATATGGCCACTTGTTATCAATCATTCCTCTTTCGCCAAAAAGAGTAGGTAAGTCGCTATAACACGCGTGAATATATTGATCTGGCGTAGCCCAGGTTGTGCTTTCGCAATGTGAAAACTTAGTAAAGGAAACCAGAGATGCAACGATAGCTAAAAGAATTAATGCCCTCGTACCAATCTTCATTATGGTTTTTGGTGTTGCTTTCCACCCGATGTCATAACAATGGGATCAAGTCCGCCGATATTAGTTGGTGCCGGAAACTCCATGACGGGTTCGCCTTTGAGTGCGCCTTTCATAAAGGCCGTCCAAATGCGGGCAGGGAATGAGCCACCAGTAACCGAGTTCATTCCACCGATTCCATTAAGAGTTAATGTCGCGTTATCGCGGAAGAAGGCAACTGATGCGGCGATCTGTGGTGTGTACGCGCTAAACCAAGCGGATGCATCAGATTGAGAAGTTCCGGTTTTTCCAGCAACTGGTCGTCCAAGTGCTAAAGCTGCAGTACCCGTACCGTTAGTAACCACGCGCTTTAACGCATACGTTAAATCGGCCATAACTTCTTTGCTAAATACTTCTTGGGTTTCTGGCTTGGCTTCATATAAAACACCTTTATTTGACCCAATTACTTGAGACACTAAATAAGGTTTTGATTTAACACCTTGTGCGGCAAATGTTGCATAGGCATTGGCAACGTCAATAACGTGAGGGCTTGCAACTCCTAAAACAACTGAAGGTGTTGGCATCATTGCTACAGATTCAGGGATACCTGCGCGTCGTGCGACATCTACAACTGCAGCTGGGCCAACTTTAATTCCAAGTGGAACATAGACGGTGTTAATTGAATGCTCGGTTGCATACAACAAACTGACCTGTCCATATCCCTGCAGTCCATAGTTGCCAACTTCATATGGTTTGCCCGCATCATCAAAAGTTTGAGGTGAGTCACCGTTCCACATTGACGTTAATGGAATTCCTTGTTCAAGGGCGGCAACCAATGCAAAAGGTTTAAAGTTTGAACCAGGTTGAGTAATAGATTGTGTTGCATCGTTTAATTGACGCTCTAAGTAATCTCGGCCGCCATACATGGCAATTACTTCACCGGTTCCAGGACGAATTGCAGCTAAACCAATGCGCAGATCGGCCGGTGCACCTACTGGGTAGAACTTATTTACTGCATCAACGGCAGATTGCTGAGCTTTTTGATCAAGCGTTGTTTTAATAACAAGTCCACCAACTAATAATTGATCTTGGCTAAAACCAAGTTTAGCTAGCTCTTTCGTAACAGCTTCAATTATGTGGCCCTTAGGTCCACTTAACTGGCCTGAAGTCGCACGTGGTGCAACTGTTGGAAATTTCATTTTTGCGGCGGCATCTTTATCTAACCAACCCGCGTCAATCATTCCTTTTTTAACATACTCAAAACGACCCTGTAAGCGTTCTAGGTTTCCTTTTTTAAATGCCGGATCATACAAACCAGGAGAGCGCAAAATGGAGGCGATCACTGCAGCTTGTGCATTAGTTAATTGATTAACATTTCGATTGAAGTACTGCTGAGATGCAGTCATCACACCGTATGAACCACGACCAAAATAAATTGTATTTAGATAACTTTCAAAGATTTGATCTTTAGACAGTTGGTTTTCTAATTTAATTGAGATAACAAGTTCTTTAATTTTTCTTTGAATTGTTCGGCTGGGATTTAGAAACGCTGTTTTAGCGTATTGCTGAGTAATTGTTGAACCACCCTGCAAAGAGCCACCCTTTAAGTTGTTAAGAATTGCGCGCAGGATTCCGGTTACAGAAAAAGCTCGGTTGGAATAAAAGCCGCGGTCTTCTGCAGCAAGAACTGCGTGGCGCACATTTAATGGAATTTCTGCCAGTGGAACAATTTGGCGGTTTTGTGTTCCTACGCGGCCAATTTCTGAACCATTAGAATATTGAATAATTGTAGATTGAGAATTTACATAGGCATTTGGATCCGGGATGTTAACCGTGAAATATGCCAGAGCAAAAAGAACTGATCCTGCAATAAATGCAAAGCCGCCTAGAAAGACCGCTGATCTGATCAGTAACTTACGCATTACTTAAGGCTACCGTGTGGCGTAATCCTCGTCCTCCAAGGTGCGTACTTTGCGGGGCGCCTTGCGTTCGCGGCCATCGCCCAAGATGAATGAAGCACACAGGTGATTCCATGAACACCCGCGGCAGACTTCAACGATGTAGACGCGGAATTCACCAAACTCACTTTCCATCTCCGTTAACTCTTTTACATTCTTAATGCGGCCTGAGTATTGGCCCAGTTGTTCACCAAATGCGTAACGAAGTTCAACAAGTTCATTTTTCTTACACACGGGGCAGTTGCGAACTACTTTCTCACCGTGCCACTTAGCTGCGCGCATTAAATAGGGGTCAGCGTCACAGGCATCAACAACTCCACGGAAGAGGGCCATCAAAGTGGCGCGCTTATCAAGTGAATAGTCGATGTAGGAACGTTGCGATTTCATTGGAGTAAAGAATAATCCACATTGAGCCAGTACGCTCTTCATTATGAGTTTTCTTGGTTTGCTGCGGCATCCAAGGTTTTCGCGTTTGCTGGCAATTCGCTGGACAGGTCAGGGCGTTGATGGCATTTTCCAAAGCGCGTTGGCTTCTTTTGTTCTTTTCTCACCTGAACGCCAAGCTAATGCGTTAAGCGCTGCACTTGGTTTTGCTGTGGTGCTTTTGCCATATTCAATTGTTGGTCCTTTTGTTGGAACCATTCTTGATCGAGTTTCACGCCAACGTGCATTATTTATTGCAAACATGGCCAGAAGTGCAAATTTATTATTAGTTGCACTTTTTATTTTCAGTGGGACAACTGGCCTTGAATTAACAACTGTGGTGTTAGTTGCTTTTGGAATAAACAGATTAATTCTGGCCGCATTATCTGCTGGTTTGCCATTGCTTATTGAATCCGAATCTTTAATCACCGCTAATGCCATGGCAGTTACTGGGGGATCAGTCCTTGTAGTAATCGGTGGGGGAATTGGTGTTGGGGTTCGCGCAATTATTGATTCATTGGCAATTGCTAACCACGCAGATGCACTCCTTATTTTGATTGCTGCTGGCGGATATTTAATTGCGGCGCTTTTGACTACACGTTTAACTAAATATGAAATTGGGCCATTGCAACATGAGATTAAGCAGGCCAGCTTTACCCAAGGAATAACTGAAATGCGCGAAGGTTTTTATTTCCTTCGTATACATGGAGATGCTGCCCGCGGAATTCTGGCAACAGCAGTTCATCGTGGCGGTTTAACTGCACTTACTTTGACGGCGTTGTTGCTTGAGCGAAATAGTTTTAACGATCCCAATATGCCAGAACAGGGTTTGAAAAGCTTTGGTTTCGCACTCTCATTTGCTGGACTAGGTGTATTTCTGGGTGCATTCCTTGCACCATATGGAGTTTCTAAATTTGGCCGGCACCGTTGGATGCGATTTGCGATTCTGACAAGTGCTGCATGCCCAATAATTTTAGCGCTTTCACAAACACAACTTACTTTGATCTTTACCGCATTTCTTGTTTCATTTTTTGGTCAGAATTTAAAAGTTACAAACGACGCTCTTGTTCAGTCCAAGATTGATGATTACTACCGGGGTCGTGTTTTTGCCGTCTATGACGTATTAGTAAATGCTTCAATAGTTTCTGGTGGTCTTATTGCAGCATTATTACTTCCACAATCTGGTTTAGGTTCAACCGTGCCTTTATGTGTCAGCGCTGCTTATTTACTTGTTGGTGTTCGCTTACTTCGCAGTTCGATCTTTCCACCAGTTAAGTAAGGCAGCTGTAGCTTTTTCTTCACCAATCTGACCTTGTTCTAGGCGTAGTTCCATCAGGAAATCCATGGCTGCACCCACATCACGCGATGGCTTTAAATTTAGTAGTTCCATGACTTGTGCACCGTCTAAATCGGGACGGATCTTTGAAAGCTCTTCTTGTTCCATTAATGTTTCGATTCGTGCTTCGAGTGAGTCGTACACCGCAGCTAAGCGTGCAGCCTTATTTAAATTACGCGTCGTACAGTCAGCGCGAGTTAATACATGTAAGTGCATCAATAAATCACCGGCATCGCGCACGTATCGGCGCACGGCAGAATCAGTCCATTCGCCATCGCCGTAACCGTGAAAACGTAAGTGCAGCGTTGTTAAAAGCTCAACGGCTTCAACCGTGTGACCATCAAAGCGAAGTTCGGATAATCGCTTTTTTGCTAGGCGCGCACCGACAACTTCGTGATGGTGGAAAGAAACTCCGCCGCCTTCAATAAATGCACGGGTCTTAGGTTTGCCGATGTCATGTAATAGCGCAGCAAGACGAATCACAAGGTTGGGTCCACCTAGACGATCTTCATGTTCAATGGCTTGCTCCAGCACTGTAATTGAATGCTCATATACATCTTTATGGTGGTGGTGTTCATCAACTTCAAGGCGAAGTTTTGGAATCTCAGGCAGAACTAAATCAGCTAAGCCGGTGTCAACCAAAATGGTAATTCCCTTACGGGGATTATTAGACATCAAAATCTTTGTGAACTCATCGCGCACACGTTCGGCTGAAATAATAGAGATGCGATGTGCTAACTCTTTCATTGAAGCTAAAACTTCGTGATCGATTTCAAAATCTAACTGACTTGCAAAACGTGCAGCACGCATCATTCGCAATGGATCATCATTAAAAGAATCATTGGGTGCACCTGGTGTGCGCAAAGTTCGCTCAGCTAAATCTTGTAACCCATTAAACGGATCAATGAATTGTGGTTTATCAGTAGTTAGTTCTAAGGCCATTGAGTTAACGGTGAAATCACGGCGCGACAAATCACCGTTAATATCTTTTCCGTATTCAACCGCAGGTTTGCGCGAATCTGCATCGTAATGTTCAGTGCGATACGTTGTTACTTCAACAGTTGTGTCACCGCGTTTTCCTGCAACGGTTCCAAATGCAATTCCCGTATCCCAAACATTATCTGCCCACTCATTTAATATTTTTTTACTTTCTTGTGGCAGCGCATTTGTTGTGAAATCTAAATCATTTCCAAGTCGGCCTAAAATCGCATCGCGCACAGGCCCGCCAACCAATGCCAAAGTAAAGCCTTTGGCTTTGAAGGATTGCGCTAACGAACTTGCCAATGGGGCACGTTCGATAAGTTGGCGAATGGCTAATTCGCCTGCGGCTCCTAATGCGGTACTCACAATAAGTAAGGTTAGAGCAGTACCCTTGCTCCATGATCCCGGCACCTGGTGCGGGCAGCGAAGGTACGAAAAAGAAGCGGAAGCGTAAGCGCCCCGCTAACCGCGGCCCCCAAACACAGAGTTCTAGTAACCCTGAAAATTCTGCACACCCTAAAAATAAGCGCCCGTATGCCAAACGTGTCGATGAAGTAAGCGCTGGTGGTTTAGTTATCGATCATTCAGGCACTCAAGGCTTACTTATTGGACGCATTGATCACAAAGATACGACTGGAAAACGCATTCTGTGGTCGTTGCCAAAGGGGCACATAGAAGAAGGTGAAACGCCAGAACAAGCCGCAATTCGTGAAGTGGCCGAAGAAACTGGAATTACATCTTCTATTACTAAATCTTTAGGCGTGATTGATTTTTGGTTTATGGCTGGTGGAAAGCGTATTCATAAAACTGTTCACCACTTTATTTTTACTGAAGTAAGTGGCGTTCTAACACCTCAAGTCACCGAAGTTGATGAAGTTTCGTGGTTTCCACTAGCTGAAATTGTTGACCGCTTGGCATACCCTGATGAGAAAAAGCTGATTGCTCGAAGCGGTGAGTTAACTTGATAAGAAAACTTATTGGATTTTTCTTTGTAGCTCTTTTTATCGCTGCCCCACTTTCCCCTGCACATGCCGATCCGGTAATTGTCCGAATCGTTGGCCCAGCACACCAAACATTTACTGGAGAATTTCGCAATGATGATTTAGCCCAAGAACTAACGCCTTCGGGTCGCTTAGGACAGTTGGTGTATGTGCCAGTGTCACAATCAAAAATTTGGGTTATTGATCCTGCGTTGATTGATGAAGTTTCGGCGATGATGGGTGAATATAAATTAGCAACCAATGCCACACCGGCCGGGTCCCAGATTGCATCAAGTTGGTTGAGTCAGTTACAAAAAGTAAGTAAGAACAATGACGTTGTTGCCCTTGCTTACGGTAACCCTGATGTTGCATTAGCTAAATCTTTAGCGCCTAGTGAATTAAAAATGTATTACACATTTGGTAAATCACAGTTGCAGTTGGCGTTGATGCGCATGGTCCGAAGTGAACCTGCAGGTAACTGGAGCACTGGAAAATCAAAGTTGAGCGCGCCTTTGCGCAAGAATTACAGTGATAGCCGCAAGGCGCTTACCCGTTTATCCCGCGTGGTTAATAGCTATGACCTCATGATCATGAGGGCCCAGTTAGGTCGGCTCTTATCTCCAACGTTAGATAAAGATGGACGAAGCTATTTTTCCTTTAGTGCAAAAACAGCGGTAGAAAAAGAAGTTCATAGGTTAAGAATTAACGGTGGCAAGTATCAAGTAACTACTGAATCAGCAAAACTGCCTGTCACAATCGTTAATCAGTTTCCTTTTGCAGTAACAGTAAACGTTGAGATGCTTCCTATGAATTCTCGAGTGATAGTTGATAGCTTCACTGGAATCAACGTTGCCGCTAACTCTAAGAAACAATTAGAGCTTAATCTCAGTGTTATAGCACCGGGTGAAACTACTATCTTTGCGCAGATCACTGATTCGCGCGGCCTGGCTGTAGTTCCTCAATCAATCTTGCAGATCAATTCAACTGTTATTGATAAGCGTGTTACGTGGTTTACAACTGGTGCAGCGATTCTTTTGTTACTAGCCGCTGTGGCCCAAAGTGTACGAAGAGTGCGAAAGGGGCGCAGTAATGAAAACTAATGAGCTCTTTCGCGCTTCAGGAATGATGGCGCTTGGGACAATTATTTCGCGTATCACTGGATTTATTCGCGGAATTTTGATTGTTGCTGTTCTGGGGACTGCGCTGCTCGCTGATTCTTACAACGTTGCTAATACCATGCCAAATATTTTATATAACTTATTAGTTGGTGGCGCATTAACTGCAATCTTTATCCCGCAGCTAGTTCGATCTTTTGATCTAGGCGATGGTGGGGATGGGTTTGCTTCACGCTTAATTACAACAATCTCACTTATCTTGTTTGTATTTGTAGCTCTCGGAATGTTTTTCGCTCCGGCGTTAGTGCGCCTATATGCACCTGAATTCTTTACATCAGGTTTTGAAGTTGAAAAAGAGATTGCAATTGCCTTCACCCGTTACTGCTTGCCACAAATATTTTTTCTTGGGCTATTTGCGATGCTGGGCCAAGTTGCAAATGCCCGTGGTTCTTTTGCCCCACTTATGTGGGCGCCAATCGCAAATAACATTGTTGGAATCGCACTCTTTGGTTCGTTCTTAGCTTTCTCTCCTGCAGTAAAAATTGACACAATCTCAAATGTGCAAGTGCAGATCTTGGGTTGGGGAACAACGTTAAGTGTGATAGTTCAAGCGCTGGTTTTAGTACCCGTTGTAAAAAGATTAGGTGTTCGCCTTCGCCCACAGTTGGGCTTAGATGGATTAGGTAAATCTTTTCGTTTAGCTGGCTGGACACTTTTATATGTTTTGATTTCACAGTTGGGTTATTTAGTAACAGTCAATGTCGCAACAAGTGCTGCAGTGCGAAGTGCGCAAGATGGAATTGCTCGTGGGGTTGGGTATACGCCTTACACATATGCATATTTCGTAATGCTCTTGCCGTATTCAATTGTCACAATTTCGATTATTACGGCAATCTCTCCACATATTTCACGACTTGCATTAGAGAAGAAAGCTGAGGAAGTTCGTGAGCAGTTAATACGGGCAATTAAACTTGTAGGAGTTATAACTATTCCTAGCGCCGTTGCATTTTTACTGTTTGGCCCAATGATTACCTCAGTTATTTTCATTGGAATTCCGCTGGAAGACTCCAGATACATCGGTTATGTATTGGCAGCGTTAAGTTTTGGTTTGGTGGCATTTTCAATAAACTTAATTCTGATCCGTGGGTTTAACGCTTTTGAAGACTCTAGGACTCAAGTGATTTCGGTATTAATCATCACGATAATTGGTGTCGCACTTTCCTATGTTTCCCTCTTTACGTTGCGCAATCAGTGGGTGACTGTTGGTTTGGGTATTGCCTTTTCACTCTCATATGTAGTGGGCTTGTTCGGTACTTTGTCACTACTTAAAAAGCACACAGGTTCTATTTCTATTAAGGATTTTGGTGGCCAACATGTGCGTTTATTCGGCGCAGCGTTAGCGGTCATGTTGCCGCTCTTTATCCTGACTCAATACTTAGATTGGGTTGGTGTGGAGCTTGGCGCAATCGCTCGTTTGGGTGAGCTGGCAACCGTGATGGGGGCAGCAATCATTGGCTATTTAATCGCCGCCAAAGCAGCCGGTGTTGAAGAAATCACAATGATGAGGCACCTCAAAGATTCAGTATTGCGCCGTTCGGCCGCAGAAGAATAAAGAAGATAAGTTAAGGCTCTGGGGGCAACATGACTGAGAATAGTGAAGTAAGAGATGTAGTAATTGTTGGATCAGGGCCAGCTGGATACACGGCTGCCATTTATGCATCTCGAGCACAGTTGAACCCGATTATTTATGAAGGTTCAGTAACTGCAGGTGGCGCACTCATGAACACGACTGAAGTTGAAAATTTTCCTGGTTTTGTTGATGGAGTAATGGGTCCTGATTTGATGGACAACATGCGCAAACAAGCTAAGCGATTTGGCACAGAATTAATTACCGATGACATTGTTGAAATGGATTTGTTGAGTGAAATTAAAACTCTCAAAGATGGTTCAGGAAATACCGTAAAAGCTAAAGCGGTGATTCTTGCGACTGGAAGTGCGTACCGCGAAATTGGTTTAGTGAATGAAAAGCGTTTATCTGGTCATGGAGTTTCTTGGTGTGCAACGTGTGATGGATTCTTCTTCCGCGGCCAAACAATTGCTGTTGTTGGTGGGGGAGACTCTGCAGTTGAAGAAGCAACGTTTTTAACACGCTTTGCAGAAAAAGTTATTTTGATTCACCGCCGTGATTCATTGCGAGCTTCAAAAATTATGGCAGAGCGCGCAGCAGCAAATCCAAAAATAGAATTTTTGTGGAACTCTGAAGTAATCGATGTACTGGGTGAAGCCAAAGTTTCTGGTTTAAAAATTAGAAACACTGTTGATGGCGCAGAATCCACCCTTGATGTAACAGGTTTGTTTGTAGCTATCGGACATATTCCCCGCAGTGAATTACTAGTTGGACAGATTGATTTGGATGCCGAGGGTTATGTAAAAGTTGAAGATCGTTCAACACGCACAAACGCCAAGGGTGTCTTTGCGTGTGGCGATCTTGTCGACCACACATACCGCCAAGCAATTACAGCCGCAGGTTCGGGTTGCGCCGCAGCGCTAGACGCTGAGAAATTCCTGGCTGGCCACTAAAGTTCTCAACCTAACAACAGATATCAAGGAGTAAATAATGGCTACGAGCAAAGTAACAACGGCAACATTTGATGCTGAAGT
>WLQG01000040.1 GCA_009698445.1 Actinomycetota bacterium | reverse complement strand
TGCTGCGGCCACGTACTTCTCCTATCGGAATGGTTCGGATCCGTCACCCAAACCTTTTCGTGGATAAGCGTGACATCATTTAGGTAAAAATGCCAACATTTTGTGATAAATATTTAAGTGCGTGTCGCAAATTCTTTTTATTTATTTTTTATGCATCTACGGAAAATTTCACTAAATTAATAATTTGAAATCAGAAAAAACCGAAAAAATATAAAAAAATGTGGTTTTTTACGAAATTTATGAAATCTCTTCCTCGGATTGAGGGTTCAGGCGTAATTTTTCACTTTCAGCGGCCTTTTCGAGGGCAAATCTGTCGGTTTTTATGTCAAATTTTCGCAAAATTGGAAAAAAACTGGCCAGTAGGGCCACTGAAATCATGCAGATAATTCCACCGGCAGTTACTGAAATAGTTAGAGTAAAAGCTGCCGCCATACCTGCTGCACGCATCTGTCCGGCTAATGGTCCCAATGAATATGACAAAAGTTCGATACCAGCTAGTCGTCCACGCAAATTATCGGGGATTGTTTGGTTCCACATCGCAGATCTAAACAAGGCACTGACCATGTCCGAGGCACCAGCAAGTGCAAGAAAAAGAAGTACTAGAGCTAGGTAATGTGTGGCACCGGCCAATGCAATAGCGGCGCCCCAACCGATCGCCGCCCAGATAATTGCCCGGCCATAGAAGCGAGTATTTTTTGTCCACCCACTAGATAACGTCACCGCGATAGAGCCAACAGTGCCGGCGGCATAAAGCAGACCAAGCGCCCATGGAGTTCCTAGCTGATCTGCCCAAAAGGGAATCAGCGCAGTAGGCATCGCGAAAAACATTGCCGCTAGATCAATCAGATATGTTGCTAATAAATCTTTTCGGGCAAGGGCATATTTAAGGCCATCAAATAAAGCTGCCAGGGATGGCTTTTCGGCCTCTTTGGCTGGCGGGATATTGCGCATCATGGCCAGTAGAATGAGCGAAATTACAAAGGTAGAAATATCGGCGGCGTATCCAACAGCTACAGAAAATGTCGAGATAAGAACTCCGCCAATTGTTGGACCGATGATTACACCGGCTTGCCAGCGAAGACTCATTAATGCAGATGCGGCCGTCATATCTTCATGATCAACTAATCGTGGCAACGCTGCTTGCATCGCAGGTTGGCGCAATCCGCTGACGGCTGCAAATAAGCCAGAGACAACATAAATCAAAAGGATGCTGGGGGAATCGACAAGGGAGTTGATGAGAAGCAAGCCCGTAAAAATCAGCGACAGGGCTTCAGTTGCCCAGATCAATTTCTTGCGATCAATGGCATCGGCTAAAACTCCGCCGTAGAGTCCAAAAATAACAAGGGGGACGATCTCAACAAGGCCGCTAATAGCCACCGCTACGTATGAGTTGGTTAACTCTTTGATCTGAAATGGGACGGCAACATAGGTAATCATCGAGCCGAAATAAGAGATCAACCCAGCTGCCCATAGGTTGCGAAAATCAGCTGATTTGCGAAGCGGGGATAGATCTATCGCGTATTTAGCCACCAGGGCAGGTTAGTTGAAAGTGTGTTCAGGTGCAGGAAATGAAGCGCCTTTTACATCGGCGGCAAATTCACTGGCTGCGGCCAACATTTCGGCGCGCATATTTCTATAAGCCTTAGCCAATTTAGGTGGGTTCTTGGTAATTCCCATCATGTCCGTCCACACTAAAACCTGGGCATCACAGTCAACCCCAGCTCCGATTCCAACTGTTGGAATCTTTAACGCTGCCGTAATTTTGGCCGCCAACTGCGCCGGAACTAGTTCAAGAACTACTGCAAATGCACCAGCCTTTTCAAGGGCTAATGCCGCATCCAGAATTGCATCACCATCGGTGCGCCCTTGGACTTTGTAACCACTTAATAAATGCACTGCTTGTGGCGTCAAACCAACATGGCCCATTACGGGAATTCCAGAGGCGACGAGTTTTTCAACGGTGGCAATATGTGGGCCTTCGATTTTTACCGCCATTGCTCCGGCTTCTTTGAAAAAACGTGTTGATGTAGCAAGTGCTTGATCGGGGCTGGATTCATAGGATCCGAATGGAAGGTCGGCAATGACAAGGGCGCGCGATGAAGCCCTGACAACTGCGCGGGTCAATGGAATTAGCTCATCGACGGTAACTGGGAGTGTGTTGATTTCGCCTAAGAAATTATTGCCAGCGCTATCTCCAACTAGAAGTACGGGGATGCCTGCTTCATCAAAGATCTCGGCCGTCATCTGCTCATATGAAGTGAGCATCGCCCATTTTTCACCACGGGTTTTTGCCGCAGCAAGATCGGCGATAGTTACGCGTCGGTGCAGCGCACCGCCATAAAGGCTTTCCATTATTTTCCTCTCCTCGACGCTGCCGTTGGCAGTCCCCGGGTACATGCACAAGGGTACCCCCGTTACACTTGAAAAATGAAGTTGTCTGTAGCTCTAGCTCAGATCAATCCGACCGTGGGCGATCTTGCGGGCAATAGCGCCCTGATTCTGGACAACGTTTCGGCAGCCAATGCCCAAGGCGCACACCTCATTGTTTTTCCCGAGATGATTGTGACCGGATATCCCGTTGAAGATTTAGCGCTACGTCCATCGTTTCAAACCGCAAGTATCAACGCAGTCGAAAAAATCGCCGCTCAAATTTCTGGTGACATTGTGGCCGTAATTGGCTACTTGGATCACGGACCACAAAACGCTGTTGCAGTTATCCATGAAGGAAAAATCAAGGCCCGCTACGTTAAACGTCACCTGCCTAACTACGGCGTATTTGATGAATTCAGAAATTTCACTCCTGGCACTAGCGATTTAGTTGTTCGTATTCATGGTGTCGATGTGGCCATTGCAATCTGTGAAGATATCTGGCATTCCATGGCCGACGTTGCCGCCCGCACTCCTGGTCTAGTAGTTGTTCCTAATGGATCACCATTTGAGCGAAATAAAGATGATGTGCGATTGGCTCTGGTGCAACAACGTGCTCGCGAAATAAAGGCGCCTCTTGCTTACGTCAACATGACCGGTGGCCAAGACGATTTAGTTTTCGATGGCGACACAATCGTTGTTGGCAAAGATGGCAGCCTCCTTGCCAGAGCTCCACAATTTGATGACACGTTAGTAGTTATAGAAATTGATTGCGTGCAAGAAAGTTCAAAGCCGGATGTAGTTATTTCTTCCGAAGAAGCATCACCGTCATCATCGAGCCCATTGATTGCACCACGCCTTAGTGATGAAGCAGAGATGTGGTCGGCTTTGGTTATTGGCCTTCGGGATTACATAATCAAGAATCGATTTAAATCAGCCCTGGTTGGTTTATCTGGGGGTATTGATTCAGCCCTGGTTGCTGCGATTGCAATTGATGCATTAGGTGCAAAGCGAGTTAACGGTGTTGCTATGCCAAGTAAGTATTCATCAGAGCACTCGCTTGAAGATGCTCAAGAGCTGGCAGATGCCACAGGTATTCACTTCAGGATCATTCCTATTGCCCCCATGGTTGATGCCTTTATGGGCAACATGGTCCTTAAAGGATTAGCCGAAGAAAATCTGCAGGCCCGCGTGCGCGGAACAACCTTGATGGGAATCTCGAATCAAGAGGGTCATATTGTTTTAGCTACGGGCAATAAGAGCGAATTAGCCGTTGGTTACTCAACTTTGTATGGCGATGCCGTTGGTGGTTTTGCGCCAATTAAAGATATTTATAAAACCGATGTGTGGGCGCTAGCAACCTGGCGCAATGAACAAGCAGTTGCTGCTGGGCAAACTCCACCCATTCCGGTGCGCTCAATTACGAAAGAGCCAAGCGCAGAACTTCGCCCAGATCAAAAAGACTCTGATTCACTGCCCGACTATTCACTCCTTGATTCAGTGTTGCGCTTATATGTAGATGAGGATCATGGATTTGATGCATTACTTAAAGATGGATTTGATGAAGCGTTGATCCACCGAGTTATTTCATTAGTGGACAAGGCCGAATACAAGCGCCGGCAATACCCCCCTGGTACTAAAGTTTCAGGACGCGCTTTCGGAAAAGATCGTCGCCTGCCCATGACTTCACGCTGGAATGAGAAGTAGTTTTTGCGACAACTTGCTTTATGCAAACGATTGGCAACTCGCGCTATTAATTATTTTCAGTAGAATTTGCATATGAAATCAATCGTCACTTGGTTATTTACGCGAAATCGCGTAGTTGATTTCTGCCTCTCTACATCCTGCAGCTGCTGATTTTCGAGCCCGCTTCACATGCAGTTTGAGTTCAATTTAACTAAATTAACTAGGGAGAATTATGACAATTTATAACCACATCACAGAAGCTTTTGGTAATACCCCGCTTGTACGCATCAACAAGATTAATGATGGCTCAGCCGGAAATATTTATGCAAAATTAGAGTTTTATAATCCAACTTCTTCAATTAAGGATCGCTTGGCCATTGCCATGATTGATGCTGCAGAGGCCAGCGGTGAATTAAAGCCAGGCGGCACAATCGTTGAAGCAACATCAGGCAATACGGGTATTGGTGTAGCAATGGTTGCCGCCGCTCGTGGATATAAATCTATTTTTACAATGCCTGAATCTGTATCAAAAGAGCGACGCAAGCTGATTTTGGCATTTGGTGCAGAGTTAGTTTTAACTCCAGCAGCCGATGGTATGAAAGGCGCAGTTGCAGCAGCTGAGAAGCTTGGTGAATCAGGTGCGGTATTAGTTCGCCAATTTGAAAATGAAGCTGGACCTGCAATTCACTACAAAACTACAGGCCCAGAAATTTGGCGTGATCTTGATGGAAAAGTTGATGCTTTTGTTTCCGGCATAGGCACTGGCGGAACGATTACGGGCACTGGGCGTTTTCTAAAAGAGAAAAACCCAGCGATTAAAGTATTTGGCGTTGAGCCAGCTGCATCACCAATTCTCAATGGCGGGGCCCCTGGACCTCACCCACTGCAAGGAATCGGGCCAAACTTTATTCCGAACATTTTAGATCGCACCGTTTATGACGAGATCCTGGATGCATCCGCTGATGATGCAATTAAGTTTGCTCGTCGTGCAGCTTCTGAAGAGGGAATTCTCGCCGGTATCTCATCCGGTGCAACATTGTGGGCGGCCATTGAAGTTGCTAAGCGCCCAGAGTTTGCAGGAAAAAACATTGTTGTAATCCTTGCCTCATCTGGTGAGCGTTATCTATCGACTATTTTGTATCAAGATTTGGCGGAATAAGTGTCTTTAATTAGCCGCATGAAAGAAGATTGCGACAACGCCTTGGTCAAAGATCCAGCTGCGCGTAATCGCTTAGAAGTCCTTCTTGCATACCCTGGTGTACACGCAGTGTGGGGACATCGAATCTCACATTTTCTTTGGCGCAAAAATTTAAAACTCCTTGCCCGTATTCATTCAAATGCTGTGCGCTTTACAACTGGAGTTGAAATTCACCCAGGTGCAACTATTGGACGCAGATTCTTTATTGATCACGGCATGGGTGTTGTAATTGGTGAAACCACAATCATCGGAGATGACGTCATGCTCTATCACGACGTCACTTTGGGTTCGCGTGGATTCACCCATGCAAAGCGTCACCCAACAATTGAAAACAATGTGATTTTGGGGGCAGGTGCCAGAATTATTGGTGATGTGAATGTAGGTGAAGGCTCGCGCATAAGTGCAAATTTAGTAGTGACTAAAGATGTACCCGCACGCTCAACCCTAGAAAGCACCGAGTTCTACTCAATTTAGTTAACACGGCCGTAACCTGCATTTGTAAGAATGCGCCTCATGAGTACCGAAATCAGCAAACAAGAAGAGTTCGTTCTTCGCACCCTTGAAGAGCGCGACATTCGTTTTGTGCGTTTGTGGTTTACCGATGTTTTGGGTTTTCTTAAATCTGTAGCGATTGCACCGGCTGAATTAGAAAATGCATTTGCTGAAGGTATCGGCTTTGATGGTTCTGCCATTGAAGGTTTTGCTCGCGTGACTGAGTCAGATATGTTGGCAAAGCCAGATCCTGCAACATTTTCAATCTTGCCTTGGAGAACTGAAGCTCCAGGTGCTGCGCGTATGTTCTGCGACATCGTCATGCCAGATGGTTCACCATCGCCTGCAGATCCTCGTAATGTTTTGCGCCGTACGTTAGAAAAAGCCGCGGCCATGGGTTACACCTGTTACACCCACCCAGAAATTGAATTCTTCTTATTTAAAGATAAGCCAGAGGCAGGCAAAGCACCTGTGCCAGTTGATCAAGGCGGATATTTCGATCACACGCCAGCTGTTGTTGGTCATGACTTCCGGCGTCAGGCAATTACTTTGCTCGAAGCTATGGGAATCTCCGTTGAGTTTTCACATCATGAAGGTGCACCTGGCCAACAGGAAATTGATTTGCGCTATGCCGATGCGTTGAGCACTGCAGACAACATCATGACTTTCCGCCATGTGATTAAAGAAGTAGCAATGGATCAAGGTTTCCATGCTTCCTTTATGCCAAAGCCATTCACCGATCACCCAGGTAGCGGAATGCATACTCACGTCTCATTATTTAAAGGTGAAGAGAATGCTTTCTATGATCCAAATGCCGAGCTAAATCTTTCTGCAGTAGGACGTTCATTTATTGCCGGACTCCTTAAGCACGCACCAGAAATTACTGCAATCACTAATCAATGGGTTAACTCCTATAAGCGATTGCATGGCGGGGGAGAAGCACCAGCTTTTGTTAACTGGGGTCCCAGTGATCGCGGTGCACTAGTACGTGTTCCTATGTATAAGCCAAAGAAAGAAAACTCCACACGAATTGAATTTAGATCACCAGATACCGCATGTAATCCATACCTTGCATATGCCGTGATGTTGGCAGCCGGATTAAAGGGCGTTGAAGAAGGCTATGTATTAAAGGATTCAAAGGATCCAGTTTCACTGCCATCAAATCTGAACGAAGCAATCATTGAGATGGAAAAGAGTGAGTTAGTACGCCAAACTTTGGGCGAGCATGTCTTTGAATATGTATTGCGCAATAAACGCGCCGAATGGCAGGACTATCGCCGCCAGGTCAGTGCGTATGAATTAGATCGTTATTTGCCAGTTCTTTAATTTAAAGAAGCTCGGTGTTCCTCGTCGTGATCGAGAATTACTTGGAGCATAGATTCGATGGTGATTGTGCCAAATGTTTTGTGCTGCGCCGCGGCCCTTCGTTCAGTTTCTGAAAGCCCCACTAGATAGTTCTGCATAGAATTTCGACTGACAAGTAAATTCGCTTTCGCAGTATCGAGTGAAATTGCTTCATATTTCTTTTCAGTTTCTGCAGCATCTGGTTCCCACCATGAAAGTTGAGGAATTAGCGCCTTGTTATTCATGGCAACTCGCATCATTTCAAAACGTGGCATCCAAACTTCATTATCGACATCTAAAACATGGCCCAAAATGATTACTGGGCCCCACCCCTGGCCACCCCAATTGCAATTTTGTGCGCTTTCACAAATGGCGTGCGCCGATTGAATTAAAGCCTCAACTTGGTTTTCAAAGGTTGGCATAAGTCAGAGTTTAAGCGACGGCTTGCTCAATAAATAGGTTAAGCGTTACCCTTGAGCCATGAACACACGCAGTCTCCTCCTTAGCTGCCGTGGCGGGGTTAAATAACCGAACCCCTCGCTGCGGGGTTTGTCGTATCGGTAAAAAGACAAATTCCGCACACTAATAAGGAGCAATAGAAATGAATTTTCCCAAGCAAGTACCTTCTTCGATGCCAGTGCATCGCTACGAGCCTTTTCACCCAATAGATCTTCCAGATCGCACGTGGCCGAATAAGAAAATTACCAAAGCACCGAAGTGGTGTTCTGTAGATCTTCGCGATGGAAACCAAGCCCTTATTGATCCCATGGATACGCCACGCAAATTAGCGATGTTCAAACTATTAGTTGCTATGGGTTACAAGGAAATTGAAGTTGGTTTTCCAAGTGCGAGTCAGACTGATTTTGATTTCGTACGTAAGATCATTGAAGAGAAATTGATTCCAGATGATGTTGTTATCCAGGTTTTAACTCAGGCACGCGAGGCTTTAATTGTTCGCACTTTTGAAGCAATCAAAGGTTCAAAGCAGGCGATCGTTCACCTCTATAACTCAACTTCTACGTTGCAGCGCCGAGTTGTATTTGGTCTAGACAAAGAAGGCATCAAAAAGATTGCTACCGATGCGGCCAAGATCTGTTTGGATTTAGTTGCAACAGTTCCTGAAACTAAGGTTTCATTTGAGTACTCACCTGAGTCCTATACAGGCACAGAACTTGAGTTTGCAGTTGAGGTTTGCAACGCCGTTAATGATGTCTGGAAGCCAACTCCGCAGTGGAAAACGATTATGAACTTGCCAGCAACTGTTGAAATGGCAACACCGAATGTTTACGCCGACTCAATTGAGTGGATGTGTCGCAACCTTAATAATCGTGACAGCGTCATTGTCTCCCTTCACCCACACAATGATCGTGGTACGGGTGTTGCCGCGGCTGAACTTGGTTACTTAGCTGGGGCAGATCGCATCGAAGGAACCTTGTTTGGTAACGGAGAGCGCACAGGAAATGTTTGTCTTGTAACTCTTGGTATCAACTTAGTTACGCACGGCATTGATCCGCACATTGATTTTTCTAACATCGATGAAGTGCGTCGCACAGTCGAGTACGCCAACCAATTACGCGTACCTGAGCGTCATCCATATGGCGGCGACCTGGTCTTTACTGCGTTTTCTGGTTCGCACCAAGATGCAATCAAAAAGGGTTTTGAGCATTTAGAACGTGACGCAAAAGCTGCAGGTAAAGAAGTTCGTGATCACACATGGGCTATTCCTTACTTGCCAATTGATCCTTTGGATATTGGCCGCAGCTATGAAGCTGTTATTCGCGTGAATTCACAGTCCGGTAAGGGCGGTGTTGCTTACTTGATGAAGAACGAGCATCACCTTGATTTACCTCGACGTTTACAGATTGAATTTTCTAAAAATGTTCAGGCTAAGACTGATGCTGAGGGCGGAGAGATTAGTCCAGAAGACCTATGGAATATTTTTGAAGATGAATATCTTCCAACTGATGGTGCTCCATGGGGACGCTTTCGTCTTAAGGGTTTAAGTCAAACTTCGGTTCTTGGCGAAGATGTTCACTTAAATGTTTCACTTACCGATCGTGGTCAAGAGCACGAACTCAAAGGCCAAGGAAACGGACCAATCGCAGCGTTCTGTAATATTTTGCAGAATTACGGTGTCGATGTTCGCGTTCTAGATTATTACGAGCACGCTTTATCTGCTGGTGGCGATGCTTCGGCCGCGGCGTATCTGGAATGTTCTATTGATGGCGAAACCTTCTGGGGTGTTGGAATCGATCCAAACACCACGACCGCATCACTTAAAGCTGTCGTGTCTGCCATAAATCGCGCAATTCGCTAACCAACGCACTACCTTTGCCCGTATGAGTTTGTATCGGGATGAGGCAATTGTGCTGCGCACCCAAAAACTCGGTGAAGCTGACCGAATCATCACCATGCTCACTAAAGATCATGGGCGAATCCGCGGTGTTGCAAAAGGTGTCAGACGCACGATGTCAAAATTTGGTGCACGCCTTGAACCAGGAAGTCACGTCGATATTCAACTTCATGTTGGTAAAACTTTTGACACTATTACTCAAGTTGAAGCGCTTATGAATTATGGAGAAGCGCTTACTCAGGATTATCAGCGCTGGACAGTGGCTTCAGCCATTCTTGAAGCAGCAGAGCGTTTCTCACCCAATGAACATGAACCAGCATTGCAAGAGTTTCAATTAGTTGTTGGTGGAATGAAAGCGTTAGCTGAAAATAGATACGAACCTTTACTCATTCTCGATGCATTCTTGCTGCGCTCTTTAGCTGTTGCTGGCTATGCACCTTCGATGACTATTTGTTCACGGTGTGAAAAACCTGGACCGCACAGATATTTTTCACTCGTTGGCGGCGGATCTGTATGTAATGACTGTCGACCTTCAGCATGTGCGACTCCAGCCCTTGAAACTTTACAGTTGATGGGCGCACTCATTAGTAGCGACTGGGAAACGGCGTCTGCAAGTGAAGGAAAATTCCGCCGAGAAGCTAGTGGATTAATCGCGGCGTATTTACAATGGCACCTTGAACGCGGTTTAAGGAGTTTGCCGATGGTGGAGCGAGTATGACAATTCATATTCCTAATCACGTAGCTGTTGTTATGGATGGCAACGGCCGCTGGGCCAAGCAACGAGGTTTGCCGCGTACAGCAGGACATGAAGCTGGTGAAGCCGCACTCTTTGATGTTGTAGAAGGTGCAATTGAATTTGGCGTCAAAGAATTAAGTGCTTATGCATTCTCAACTGAAAATTGGCGTAGATCTCCTGAAGAAGTTCGATTCTTAATGGGATTTAATCGCGATGTTATTAGACGACGTCGGGATCAAATGAATGAGATGGGCGTTCGAATCCGTTGGGTTGGTCGACCAAAGCGCCTATGGAGCAGCGTTATTAACGAATTAGAAGAGGCTGAAGAGTTAACGGCTAAGAATAAAACTCTGACTTTAAACATGTGTGTTAACTATGGTGGCCGGGCTGAGATTGTCGATGCTGCCGCAGAGTTAGCACGCGATGTAAAACGAGGCAAAGTAAAAGCTGATGCCATTACAGAGAAAATCTTTGCTAAATATTTAGATTCACCAAAAATGAATGATGTAGACCTATTTTTACGCTCATCAGGGGAGCAGCGCACCAGTAATTTCTTGCCGTGGCAAAGTGTTTATGCCGAACTAGTTTTTATGGATGTCCTTTGGCCAGATGTCACACGCAAAACTTTGTGGAAAGCTATCGAAGAATATTCACAAAGAGATCGTAGATTCGGAAAAGCTTAAGAAGCTGCTACTACTGCCCACATAACAATTACACCTACCGCAGTTAGAACAAGAGTCCAACGAGATTCATGGCGTGAATGTGCTTCGGGTAAAATGTGTGAAGTAGCAATATAAATAACAAAACCTGAAAATAGAGCCAGGTAGAGCGCTAAGTATTTATCGTTAAGTGCAAGATAGGTACCAATTGTTGCGCCACCGATTCGGGCAACTGCATCGACGCCCAGCAAATACTTACTGGATTTAGTCCAGTGCCCACTTTTAACTAACATTGAAACAGTATTGAGACCATCACTAAAAGCATGAACAACTACTGCTAGGAATACTGCAATACCTAATGACGTACTGACTTGAAATGCAACACCTAAGCCGACGCCGTCAAGGAATACGTGCCCGCCCATTGCAAGAGCTCCAAGCGTGCCAGAAATTGTGTGGTGCTCGTGGTCATGCCCGTAATCTGATTCAACTGGCTCGTGAGAACCAAAAGATCGTTCAAGAATATGTAAAAGCAGAAATCCGCCCAGGATTGCAACGGATACAACTGGTACCCCAGCCATGAGATCGGTGTTCATTGAAAAAACTTCGGGTAATAAATCAAAACCAACTAATCCCAGAAGTAAGCCCGCAGAAAGTCCAAGGACTAAATGGAAGCGATCTTTTGATTTAAATGCCAGAACTCCACCTGCCGTGGTGGCAAGTACAGTGAAGACGGCAAAGACAATCGCTAAGTTCATAGTTTTAGGGTATCGCGATTAGGCTATGGCTCATGATCGCAATCGCCCGCTTTAACGTTGCCTTGGGTGATGCCACGCAATTTGAAAACGATGTAGCCACCGCTCTTGCCGCATTTTCTGCATGCACCGGCTTTGTAAAGGGCGAATACGGCCAAAATCTTGATGATTCAACGCTCTGGTCGCTGGTGACGCATTGGGAAAATGTGGGTTCATATCGCAGAGCTTTGAGTAATAACGAGGTCAAAATGCATGCGATTCCAACGTTGGCTCGCTCCATTGATGAGCCCGGTGCATATGAAAAGCCGTACTCAGAGTAAAATTTAGCCACGGAAGTAACACCAGTTGCTTTCCGCCGACAGCC
>WLQG01000004.1 GCA_009698445.1 Actinomycetota bacterium | reverse complement strand
AGCAAAAAGATAGTGGTTAGTTGCACTTCTTACACGAATTAATGGCGATTAAGTGATGTGATTTTAAGATAATCTACGTCCATCATGAGTAGTCAAGGCGATACCGAGCAATTTACGGGCCTCATTCTGCTCAGCGGAGTCGACAAGCCAGGCATTACACAGGCTCTATTTGAAACCTTGTCTCCTTTTTCTATCACCATTCTTGATATTGAACAGGTCGTAATAAAGGACCGTCTTATTTTGACGACCCTGATTGGGCTCAATCCCGCCCACGAAGATTCCATCGCCGAAGATCTACAAACGTGCGCCGCGGCATTAGATGTAGATATTGCAACCTTGTTTTCGTATTCTGATCCATCTTTGATAGCAACCAAAGAGTCTTTGATGCACGTAGTAATTCTTTCCAAAAAAATTGGGCCTACAGCAATAGCGCAAATCTCTTCTGGCATAACATCGACTGGTGCAAATATTGAAAGAGCCGCTCGAATCGCCTCAACTCCCGTTACAGCTTTTGAATTCCTAGTCTCTGGCGTGAGTCAGAAGGTGTTGAGTCACGCTCTATCCCCCGTAGCTGCACGCAATAATGTAGATATAGCTGTTCAACCCGGAGGCTTAGCGCGCCATGCACGTAAATTGATTCAACTCGATGTCGATTCAACTTTGATTCAGCAAGAAGTTATTGATTTACTCGCTGCACGAGCTGGTGTGGCAGAAGAAGTTAGTCAGATTACGGCCCGAGCTATGGCCGGTGAACTCGATTTTGCCCAGTCTCTCAAGGCCCGCGTTGCATTACTCAAAGGTTTACCTGAGTCAGCTATCGCAGAAGTTCAAGGTGAAATTCGTCTTACGTCAGGGGCACGTACTCTTATTTCTACCCTACACAAACTTGGTCATACCGTTGCTGTAGTTTCAGGTGGATTTATCGATGTCATCGCACCGTTACTCAACGATTTAGATATTAAACATTTTAAGGCTAACAAATTAGGTATCGAATCCGGCTTTCTTACTGGAGAAGTAGTTGGTCCGATTATCGATCGTGCTGCGAAAGCAGATGCCCTGCGCGAATTCGCACTCGCAGAATCAATCTCGCTGGACCAAACAGTGGCGATAGGTGACGGTGCCAATGACCTGGACATGATCGCAGCGGCTGGTTTAGGGATTGCCTTTAATGCCAAGCCAGCAGTCAAGGCCGCGGCAGATAGTTCACTTTCAGAACCGTATTTAGATTCAGTTCTCTACTTACTTGGAATTAAGTCAGAGGATATCGAGAAGAGCTAGAACTAGAGACGACAGGCGTGGATATCAGTAACCAAAATTCCACGCGCACCTACTGCCCAGAGCTCATCCATCACACGGTTGGTATCACTTCTAGGAACCATCGCCCGTACAGCGACCCAATCTGTTTTTTGCAGAGGTGAAATAGTTGGGGACTCGAGCCCGGGCGTAATTGTGCAAGCCAGATCAACGCTGACTTTGGGAATGTCGTAATCGAGTAAAACATATTTACGGGCAGTTACAACACCTTGTAAACGTCGAATCAAGATTTCCAACTCAGAAGGAATAGCAACACCAGTACGAGCAATAACTACAGCTTCACTTGCTAAAATTGCCTCTCCAAAAATCTTTAAACCCGCTTGGCGCAAAGTATTTCCAGTGCTTACCACATCAGCAATTAAATCCGCTACGCCCAAACGCACGCTGCTTTCAACTGCACCATCCAGGCGAACAACTTCGGCCTTGATGCCAAGTTGGGATAAGTGATGGTTGACTAAACCTGGATAAGCGGTAGCCACACGCTTTCCGGCAATGTCTGCCATAGTCCAGTCGCGATCAACTGGTCCTGCAAATCTGAAAGTAGATCCCCCGTAATTCAGCGATAACACTTCATCAGCGCTAGCACCAGAATCTATAAGTAAATCACGCCCCGTGATCCCTGCTTCTAGTTCACCAGAACCCACATAGATTGCAATATCGCGGGGACGTAAATAATAAAATTCCACTGCATTGTCATTATCAATCAAAACTAGATCGCGGTTGTCGCTGCGTTGACGATAACCAGCTTCCTTAAATACCGCTATGGATTCCTCGGCTAATGAACCCTTATTAGGGACAGCAATTCTTAACATGATGCGGCTCGATTCACTTATAAGTAGGTGTAAACATCATCAAGAGTTAAACCACGCGCTAACATCAAAGTTTGAACGTGATAAAGCAGTTGACTGATTTCTTCGGCAAGAGCTTCATCGCTCTCGTGTTCTGCCGCTAACCACACTTCGCCAGCCTCTTCTAGAACTTTCTTACCAATAGCGTGAACGCCAGAATCTAGAGCAGCTACAGTTCCTGAACCCTCTGGGCGTTGTTGCGCCTTGAGACTTAACTCGGCCCAGAGGGATTCGAAGGATTTCATAACTATAAGTTTACTAGAGGTGCCTAGTTCGATGTCACCAATTCTTCTGCCCTTGAAATGCGCAACCAAGAGATGAATCCCCAGATGACGAATGGAAGGTAGATTGCATAAAGGGTGCCTGTTGGGTAATACCCATTTTTGAAAGCAAATGGGACTCCTACAAAGTCCACAGCGATCCAGACTAACCAAAACTCAACATAGCCGCGGCTCATACCGTAGGTAGCCAGTGCAGTACCTGTAAAGATCCAGGTGTCAACTAAAAGCCACGTTCCTGACTCACCTAAAGCTTTGAATATCTGCATCGAAACGAAGAAGAAGATGATGATTGCAGGAACCAAGATCTGCTTTTCGCGCATTGTTGTCCAACGTGGAGTGACCGCAGGTTTGTCTTCCCCATGTACTCGGCGATGATCAGACCAACGAATCCATCCATACACACTCACGATAATGAGCAATAAGTTTCGACTGGCTTGTCCATAGAAATTTCCCGATGGTTGATCGGCATAAGCAAAGACTGCTCCTAGAAAAACCGTGAAAAGAAGTCCATCACCCAAAATTCCTATTGGCCACGCTAAAACTTTCCGACGCATTCCTAAAATCGCACTGCTCAGCCCTAAGATTCCACCGATAATTTCGCGTAAAGCAATGGACTTACTGCCGAAGTGCACCGTACTTTCAAAAAACCATCTAATAACCGACACTGTTGATCCTTCCTAGTAGAAAAGCTCCAGGAAGCAACGAGGAATTGCGCGCAGCACAGTGCCCGGCAATTCCCTGTCCCTTTATCCAGACTTTAACTGTCGGTTTTGGATTTACACCAAATCAACCGACCACTGGATGTGGCCGGGTCGCGGACTTTACCGCCGGTTCGGAATTACACCGACCCCCGGAACAACGTAGGCCTAGTTTGCCACACCCTGTGCGAGTTCGCGCAACGAATCGACCATCGCTGCAGGATTGCTAGCTTTAAAAACTGCGCTGCCTGCAACAAATGTATCTGCACCCGCCTTCGCAGCAATTTCAATAGTCTCCATCGATATACCACCATCTACTTGTAACCAGATGGGTCGCTCGCCAATAACGGCGCGAGTCGCACGTACCTTCTCCATCATGTCTTCCATAAACTTTTGCCCACCAAATCCGGGTTCCACGGTCATTATTAGAAACATATCTACGAGATCGCTAAATTGCGAATAATCCGAAATCGATGAGTTCGGCTTTAGTGCCAACCCTGCTCGAGCACCATGTGCACGAATGGACTTCAAAGTTGCTGCTATATCTTTTGTCGCTTCTGCATGAATAGTTACGCTTGCGCAACCAGCTTGGGCGTACTGCGGCCCTATCTCATCAACGTCTGCCACCATAAGATGAACATCAACTGGGATAGGACAACTTTTAATAATCGTTGCCGCACTGTCGAAATCAAAAGTGAAGTTGGGTACGAACTTGTTATCCATAACATCTAAATGAATGAGATCCGAAACCTGCGCTATTTTGGCAATTTCCTGATCAAGTTGAGAGAGATCAGCGTTCAAAATACTTGGAGTTATTCGAATATGCCGTTTCATGTTCAAAGCCTAACTCCCTGCAGATGTCTTCTTGCGAAACAACGCCAAAAACATCGCATCTGTTCCGTGCTTGTGGGTCCACAACGACATAGATTTACCTCGAACTGCGTCGTGCAGATTTTCCGGAAGGAATTGAGCCACATCAATCTGCTCTAATTCAGGATGTTTCTTGAGAATATCTAGAACTTGAACCGTCGTTTCTGCCAAGTGTGGAGAACAGGTGGCATATCCCAGTACCCCGCCTGGATTGAGCACTGATGCTGCACTATCAATAAGTTCACGTTGCAAAAGAGTAAGTTCACGAAGATCCGAGAGCGTACGTCGCCAACGTACTTCAGGACGCCGGCGCAATGCACCCAGACCAGTACACGGTGCATCAATTAAAATCCCATCGAATGTTTCATTATGTGATGAAATATCGCGGCCATCACCACACCACACAGGCGCACCATGAACAACTTTCTTAACTAAATCTGCACGAGGCGCCGAAAATTCATTTGCAGTAAATGAAATCTCTCTTTGCTTAGCGATGCTCGATAAGAGTGCCGCTTTCCCGCCCGGGCCTGCGCACAGGTCTAACCAAGATGTGCCACTCGCGGCAGCAGCGAACACTGTTGCTACTAACTGCGAACCTTCGTCCTGCACGCCAGCTAATCGATGCTTAATAAGATCTAAACTTCCGGGATTTCCTTTTAACCGAACACCCAACTGTGAATACGTCGTAGGTTCACCGCCCACAGCAATTAATTCGGCCTGCGACGAATAACCTGGCCAGGAGACCAGTGTTGGCAACGCCGGAATATTGTTGGTGGCAAGTTCTTGCTCCACTAACTGCCAATCTTTGAGTAAATCAAAGTAAGCAGAAATAATCCATTGGGGATGAGAATACTCAATCGCCAATCTTTCTACGTTATCGCCCATCTGATCTAATGGAGCAAACCACTCGGCATAGGTTTTTCTAGTCACAGAGCGAAGTAATGCATTGACAAAACTAGCTTTCGACTCACCTAATCTCTTGCGCGCTACCTCGACAGTGGCTGATACCGCGGCATGGTCAGGAATACGTAGCTCATGTATTTGCTGAACACCCAATCTGGCTACATCAATAATCCCGGGGTCAACTTCAGTCCATGGTCGATCGGAAATTTGAGCTAAAACCCAATCATGCTTACCCTGCATTCGAAGAGTTCCGTAAACCAATTCCGTGACTAGATTGCGGTCGCGCTCTTCAAGTGAGGAAGCGTTCAACGCTGCAGGCAAAAGCAAATTCGAATAACCATCATTGCGATTAACTTCAGTAATCAAATCAAATGCTAGAAGCCGTACTGCATCGGGTTTAGGAGATTTGAAGCTATCGCGACGAGCTTCAACCACAACGTTCCCCACTTTCAAACCGCGCGCCTCTTGCCCATTCCGCACCGCTCATTTCTCTTTTGCCAGCGGGAATAACTGAATCAACTTCTAGTGCACCCTCACCAGTTCCAATCAAAACCATTACGTTAGAAAGAAGGATTTCTCCAGGCTCAAGTTTTATGGATTGATTATGGATTTTTGCCGAGGAAATTTTCAAGGTCTGATCTCTAAAAACCGTCCATGCAATAGGTGCTGGATAAAAACCCCTGATTTTATTGAACGTAACATTCGCAGGTAAATTCCAATCTATTTTTGCTTCTTCCTTGGAAATTTTGCCTGCGAGAGATGCATTACCAGCTTGTTCATGCGGCTTGGCTCCAGCTTCAATAAGTTCAATCGCTTCCCTCACAACTTCTACTCCAAAAACTGCGAGTTGAGTGAAAAGTTCTGAACTCCTAAAAGCAGGGTCGATATCAATAACACGCGATGAATAAATCGGACCCGTATCCATTCCTGCATTGAGTTTGAACACAGTAATTCCAGTTTGCTTCTCCCCCGCTTCCAACGCGCGTTGCACTGGAGCCGCTCCGCGATACTGTGGCAAAAGAGAGAAATGCAGGTTTATGCAACCAAATGTTGGAAGTGAAAGTGATTGCTCCGGCAAAATCCGGCCATAACCAATTGTTACCAGAAGATCTAAATCTTCGATTGCACGATCTAAATCTTCAATTGCTCGAGGTCGTACTAGATCCACTCCTGTATCTATTGCCCATTGGCTAACTGCTGAAGATTTTAGACTTTGGCCTCGTCCAGCAGGTCGATCCGGTTGACTTATCACACGCACTAATTCGTGCCCAGACGTATGAAGCCAGTTGAGTGTTGGTATTGCGACATCGGGAGTAGCGGCGACCCCAATGCGCATTAAGTATTCCGTCCAAATAGTGAATGTGGCGAAGTTTTAACCGTTGGCGAATTTCCATTTTCGCTTTGAGCATAGAACCATTCTGATTCACGGATCTCTTTCATCGCAGTTTTTCGATCCTCTGGTGAAAGACGATCGATAAAAAGAATCCCATCGAGATGGTCTGTTTCATGTTGCAAGGCGCGGGCTAGAAATTCAGTACCTTCAATCACTACAGGCTCCCCAAACATATTAAAGCCACGCGCGACAGCGTTCAAAGCTCGCTTAGTGTCATAACGAACTTCCGGAAAAGACAAGCAACCCTCTTCGCCGTCTTGAATCTCATCACCCAGAGTTAAAGTTGGATTAATTAAATGTCCCAAGACATCATCAACATGCCACGTGAAAACTCGTAAAGGCACACCTATCTGAGGAGCGGCTAAACCAGCACCGGGAGCTTCAAGCATTGTGTCAGTAAGATCGGCCACTAATTTACGTAGTTCTTTATCAAAATCGACCACAAGAGCCGCAGGAGTCAACAAGACTGGATCGCCAAATAAACGAATCTCTTGAATAGACATATGGCTAGTCTAGCAAAAAATTTAAAGTGAATATGGGTCGATTCTCAGGGTGGAATCAACCTTTTTTGCGATGCTTCTTCGTCTCATTAACTCATGTAGAAAACTCGTTAACATTGCGCGCGACTCCAAGGGTGACAAAATAACGATTTTGCTAAGTGCTGAATCAATCTTCGTAGGACCAAGGACACGGGTCTTCTCGGTTAAACGTGCATCAGATACAGCTTTATTGATACCCGATACAAGCGCACTAGCTTGAGCCGATGGCAACGTGATAAATGCGCTGACTACCGAGGGAGGAAAATTAACCTCCTCGCGCTGTTGCAATTCGCGTTTGAGAATACTTGATGGATTCCAACGAATAAGGCTTGAAACAATTGGATGAGAATCTTCCATAGAAAGAAGAACTACTCCCCCAGGCTTAATCATCGAAGCCGTCTCAAAGAAAAGTTCATTAGCTCGTTCGCTTGCACGCAAATCACCATGGTTGAAGTAAGTGAGACCTTCCAGAATCACCACTGCGCTATATCCACCACTTACTTGTGGGGCCGCCCCGGGTGTGCTCAAGATGATCGATGGTTTAGCTTCAACATGGTCCTTGATAACGTCGCCGAACGAAAAAATGATTGGAAAATGAGGAAATGCCCTCGAGATTTCTTCGGCGGCACGATCTATACCTCGTGCCACTACATATTTCTTATCTCGGCCGCAATAGTTACATGTCCACTCTTTAACCTGTTGACCACAGATTTTGCACGAAGGTGTCGCATCACGGTTTAGTACAAGTAGCTTGGCACCACATGAACAGAGAGCAGTATTTTTGCAGTGGGCACACAGAATTCCATTTGCATAGCCTTTTCGCGGAAGTACAAATAGAACGGGACCATCCTTTAAACTCGCTCGAATGTCCGTGAAGATTCGCCCGGGCAAAAGAGATGAATCGGCTGATGAAAAAGCCTTGACTTGAATTTTAATAGGCGAACTTATAAAGCGAATCTTCTTCGCCTCGATTAATGCAGCAACTTCCAGCGATGGAACGTAACCACAAAGTATTATTCTGGCATTATCGATCTCGTTGCGCAGGAGCGCAATATCGCGAACATTCCAACCTGGATTGCGTATCTCATAAAGATCGGGCGATGATTCTTTAAACACGATTATTGTGGACCCCTGTGCTATCGGAGCAAAGATGGCATTACGCGCTCCAATAATTACGTGGTTTCCGGGTGACGTAAGTTTTAGAAACGCGCTATATCGCTCTGAACGTGTAACCGAGCTGTCGATGCGAAGTGGCTGCATTCCCTGCTGAGCTAAAAGATTGCATAAGGCTGAAATATCCCGCTCATCTGGGGCTATTAGTAAGACTGATGACTTTTTCACTGCGTCAGTTATCAAATCAATGACCGACGTGTAAGGATCTCTAAAAGGTTGAAAACTTATATAGCAAATGTCGTCAGGTGAACTCTTTTTCTCACCAATAAACATACTCGACTGATGTTGCTTATCAACTGCGGCAACTCGCGCTGGAATGGCGCTCTTAATTACTTCCCACGGGTTGGCGGCCCAACGTGCCGCTACAGCTTGTATAAGTTGCAATGACTGTTCGGTTGCCACTGGATGAAATGAGAGCACCTTAGTTATTGGCTTCAGTTGAGAGGTGGTTGTCGGTGCCTGAATACGCTCGATCACAAGACCTTCAACTTCACGATTTCCGAAAGGGACTTGCACACGAACCCCTGTCGCAACGTGTTCTGAAAACTTTGCAGGTACTTCATAATCAAATGGAGTATCCAAATGAAATACACCTGTGTCTACCCAAACCCGCGCATAGGAAAAATCCGTAGCGACTGGCCCACTCGGAGCAGCAGCAACCTGAGATTTGAGTCTAAAAAGCCGTGGCGTTGCCACAGTGCTTACTTAATTGCGTTTTGTAGCTCGGTTACGCGATTAGTGCGCTCCCAAGCAAACTCTGGAAGTTCGCGACCAAAATGACCGTAGGCACTTGTTAGCGAATAAATTGGACGTAGCAAATCTAAATCACGAATAATCGCCGCCGGACGTAAATCAAAAACAGTCGTTACAGCATTTTGGATCTTTGCTACAGGAACAGTTTCTGTACCAAAAGTTTCTACGAAAACACCAACAGGTTGTGCTTTACCAATTGCGTAAGCAACTTGAACTTCGCACCTACGTGCAAGTCCGGAGGCCACCACATTCTTAGCAACCCATCGCATCGCGTATGCAGCAGACCGATCAACTTTTGATGGATCTTTTCCACTGAAGGCGCCTCCGCCGTGACGCGCCATGCCGCCATAGGTGTCAACGATAATTTTACGGCCAGTTAAACCCGCATCTCCCATTGGGCCGCCAATAACAAAGCGTCCAGTTGGATTAATCAGCGTCTTAAGATTTTTACGAGGTAGTTCAATCAGAGCCAAAATAGGATTAATAACGTTTTCGATAATCTCGGGTGTTAATTTTTTAACTACATCTACATCTTCTGAATGCTGACTTGAAATAACAACTGTATCCAGTGAAACTGCGCGATCGCCATCGTATTCGATAGTTACTTGGGTCTTGCCGTCTGGACGCAAGTAAGGAAGGGCACCTGATTTGCGAACTTTAGTCAGCTGTTGTGCAAGAGCATGAGCCAACCAAATTGGCAGTGGCATCAATTCTTTCGTGTCATCACAAGCGTAACCAAACATCAAACCTTGATCTCCAGCGCCTTGCAAATCCAATGGATCTACTTGAGATCCAACGCGGTGTTCATATGCATCATCTACACCCTGTGCAATATCTTGGGACTGTTGCCCGATTGAAATTGAAACTCCACAACTATTTCCATCAAAACCTTTGTCCGATGAGTCATAGCCAATATTTAATACGGTATCTCGAACTATTCCCATGACATCTGCATAACCATCAGTGGTGACTTCACCCGCAACGTGAACCTGACCAGTTGTGATTAAAGTTTCAACAGCTACACGTGACTTTTTATCTTGTGATAACAGAGAGTCTAAAACTGCGTCGGAAATAGCATCGGCAATCTTGTCCGGATGACCTTCGGTAACAGATTCTGAGGTAAAGAGGCGTTGTGACATTGTCCTAACCTAACTGCTTGAGAGCGTAATCGAGGAGAATATTGGCTAGCGTGTCTTTTCTTTGGCGTGAAACGTGAACTTGATCCCCATTACGGAGCAGAATCGTGCCCTCAGTCTCGTCCGAACCAAATATAGCGCCACCTGAAACATCGTTGACATAGATGAGATCTAGGCCCTTTTTCTGCAATTTTGAAGCAGCAGATGCAATGAGATTTTGTGTCTCTGCGGCAAAACCAACGACAATTTGAGTTTTTTTCAGGGGGGCAAGAGTTGCTAGGAGATCAGGGTTTTCCTCTAACTCAATCGAAGTGAATTCGGCTTTCTTAATTTTCTCGTTGGCAGATACAACAGGCTTAGCGTCTGCCACTGCGGCACTCATCACAAGGATGTCGCAAGCACCAAATGATGATTCCAATGCCTGCAGCATTTGAGCCGCGGTTACAACATGAGTAATTTGGACTCCATCAAGATTTTCGATTTCAACATTTGCTGCAATCAGATGGACTTGCGCTCCCCGTTTTACTGCGGCCTTTACCACAGAAATTCCTTGCTTACCTGAAGATCTATTTCCGATGAAACGAACCGGATCGATAGCCTCGCGTGTGCCGCCAGCGGTAACAATGATTTTTTTGCCTTCGAGATCACGATGAACCCCTGTCACAGTTAGAAATTCGTTAACAATGGACATGGTCTCTGGAAAACGGCCCTGTCCGGAATCGGAACCAGTAAGTCGACCGGTCTCAGGTTCCATGACATAAAATCCGCGGGCCCGCAATGTTGCAACATTGGCAACAGTCGCAGCATCTAGCCACATCGAGGGATGCATCGCAGGAACAATCATTTTTGGTACATCGCTAGCAAGCACAAGATTGGTGAGCAGGTCATCAGCACGACCGCCAGCAAGTCGTGCAATCAAATCTGCTGTAGCTGGGGCAATAAGAAAATAATCTGCCTCTTTCGCCAATGAAATATGGCGTACGTCTTCCACTTTTTCCCACACTTGCGTTGTGACGGCACGATGTGAAAGAGCCTCCCATGTTGCAGCACCCACAAAATTCAGAGAGCTTGGAGTGGGCACAACAGTGACTCCGAAACCTCGATCTTGAAGTCGGCGTAACACATCGGCAGATTTATATGCAGCAATGCCTGCGCCAATACCGAGAATAACCTCGCGGTTAGTGGCGCTCATACAGTTACCTATTAAGCAGTAGGTTCTAGATTTTCAATCGTGAGCAAGCCTTCATTGATTTCGCGAAGTGCGATTGAAAGTGGCTTCTCATGAACATGTGTCTCAACAAGTGGTCCTACATATTCAAGTAGACCTTCACCAAGTTGTGAGTAGTAAGCATTGATCTGACGCGCGCGCTTTGCTGCATATAAAACAAGGCTGTACTTAGAGCCAGCCTTATCTAAAAGTTCATCAATAGGTGGATTTGTAATGCCATCCATGTGTCTACCCCGCTCAAATCTAGTGTGCTGTGAAGAACCCGTCTGCGGACTCAAGAGGCCAATGCTACCAGTTGTGAAACAACACGTTCGACCGAGTCATTTACGATGACATGGTCGAAAAATGAGGCTGCGGCAAGCTCCTCTTGGGCTAGCTGCAACCTGTGAGCCCTTCTTTCGGGATCATCGGTTCCTCTGCCTTCAAGCCGCGCTACAAGTTCTTCCCATGAAGGAGGTTCAAGAAATACCAATATCGCTGCTGGAAGGTGAGCTTTGACCTGTCGTGCGCCATCTATTTCGATTTCTAGCAACACATTCTCTCCACGCAGTAATGCATCCTTAACTTCTACACTTGGCGTTCCGTAGCGATTGCCCGCAAATTCGGCCCATTCTAAAAATTCATCTTCTTTAACTCTGAGATCAAATTCGGCAACTGAGATAAAGAAATAATCAACTCCGTTGAGTTCGTTAGCTCTTGGTTGGCGCGTAGTTGCGGAAACGCTTACCCAAAAATCTCCCGATTTTCGGAGTAAGGCAGCAACTGTACTTTTGCCAACTCCCCCAGGACCTGAAAGAACTATGAGTTTTCCAGGTCGTACTGCATGTGAAGATTTCATGAATTCGTTACGCAATTCCTTAATCTGATGACGTCCAAGACCTGCGATTCTACGCGTTGGTGAGATATTAAATCGCTCCATAAGGTTCTGCGCTCGCACTTTTCCGACGCCAGAAAGGGCTTCCAATAGTTCTCGTACCCTCATTTTTGCAATCGCTTCATCCGTGTGTGCAAGTTCCAAAACCGCATCTATTGAAAAATCGCCGTTCTTAATTTTAGTTTTTATTTCTGCCCTGCGTTTTCTAGCGTGAGCGGCCTTTGCTAACGCAGCGCTTCGCTGCTCGGCAGATAATTGAGGAGGTGAGCCCATGGCCTTAATCTAACGCCCTTGTCTGCCTAGTTAAGAATGTGTTCGGCTATTTCTATAGCTCGCTCACGCATCGCAGCGCTGCCTTGAGCAAAACTGGCAGTGATTGGACGGCCAATAACGACCAAATTTGCTCCACGGTCAATTGCTTCACGGGGAGTCATAGTCCGCACTTGATCATCGTTGGCAGCCACATCCTTTGGACGCACTCCTGGAGTAATGATTGTTACTTCACTCCCCACAACTTCTCTTATTGCCAGAATTTCAAGAGGTGAACAAACAATCGCACGTGCCCCACCATTAACAGCAATTGTGGCGAGACCCACAGCTGAATCCAACGCATGGGATCTAAAACCAATTGCTTCGACATCATTTTCAGACAGTGAGGTCAAAATCGTGACGCCAGTTATTTGAGTGGAAGGCATCGCTTCTACTGCAGCGGCAACCATCGCACTTCCTCCGCTAGCGTGTACTGTTAAAAATTTCGGACGAAGATTGCTAACGGCTCGAGCTGCGCCGGCAACTGTGTGCGGAATGTCGTGAAGTTTTAAGTCAAGAAAGATATCTGTCTGACAACTATCTGCGATTGCTTTTACTCCATCTGTTCCGAAGTTTAAGTAAAACTCTAATCCCAATTTAACGACAGAAATAACACCATCGGTCGCGCTCACCCATTGCTTAGCCGTCTCGAGGTCGTTGGTATCAACGGCAAGAACAATTGGTGCGCTCTTAATCATTAGTAACCTCATCTGGTCTGTGCGCATAACCAATAACTTGACGCAAAGAAGTGAAACCCTTCGCAACTATCAAATCTTTTAACTCATTTTGTATAGACATAATTGCAGTTGGATTTCCAAAACTAGCCGTGCCAATAGATACACCACTGGCTCCAGCTGCAATCATTTCTAGCGCATCACGGCCAGAGGCAACTCCACCCATTCCAAGAATTGGAACTTGCGGCATAGCTGCATGTACTTGGTAAATCGCACGGACAGCAATTGGCCTAATGGCTGGACCAGATAACCCACCTGTTTTACCACCCAAATGTGGTCGCATAGATTCAAGATTGATAACCATTCCCAGAACAGTATTGATCAGTGCGAGTCCATCTGCACCTGCCTCAACAACTCCACGCGCAATCGACACAAGGTCAGTTACATCGGGTGATAGTTTGGCAATTATTGGAAGTTCCCCACCAATAGTGCGTCGAACTCCATCTATAACTCGACGAGAAGCTTCAGGATCGCACGCAAAAACCAAGCCACGATTTTCTACGTTCGGACACGAGATATTTACCTCGATTGCACTAATCCCAGACACTGATCGTAATTTGCGGGCAAGTGTCGAATATTCTTCGACAGTTTCCCCCGCAATAGAAACAATAATTCGCGCCTTTTGCTCAACTAAATATGGAATATCTTTAGCTAAAAATGCATCAATACCAGGACCCTGTAAGCCAATTGAATTAAGCATTCCACTGGGAGTTTCTGCCATACGTGGAGTAGGACGCCCAGTGCGAGCTTTCATCATCACAGATTTTGTTACAACGGCGCCCATATCCTTAAGATCAAAGAACTGTGCGAGTTCACGACCAGAACTGGCGCAACCACTTGCTGTGAAAGTTGGTGCCGGAAACCACGCATTACCTAAGGTCGTTGAAAAATCCAGAGCGGTCACAGAACTTCACCAACTTTGTCCCATTGAACATAGGAACCGTCCATAACAGGTCCATCAATACATGATCGCAGCATCGAAATATTGCCTGCATCATCGGCAACAGGTAGTACGCACGTCATACAGATGCCAATGCCGCATGCCATTGATTCTTCGACTGCACACTGATGAACTACGTGGGTGCCTCTAGTAATTTCATCAATTGCTGAGAGCATCGCCATAGGTCCACATGAATAAATGACTGCAATATTCATATCATCAATCAGGGCCTTAATAGGTTCAGTTACTCGCCCACTTTGACCCATTGACCCATCTTCGGTATATATGCGTAGGGAGTTGACTGCTCTCTTACCTTCCATTGGTGCATATATTTTCGACGCTGTGCTTGCCCCTAACAACATATCCACTCGGCAGCCCTTAGCGTTGAGAACTTCAGCTAAGCCAAACAAGGGCGCCGAACCATAGCCCCCACCAACAAGAAGTACTTGTACTGGTTCCGTTGGAATTCCAAATGCCGTACCTAATGGAACGACGATATCCAGAGCCGCGCCTTCATTTTGTGAACACAACCATTTGCTGCCTTGACCGTGCGGAGCAACTATCAACTCCATAGTTCCACCCGAAATTGAATTTGTGGACACTCGGGAAATAGCAAATGCACGTCTCAAAATCATTCTAGAGTTCTCACCACCGACATTTATTGCTACGAAATTACCGGGTTTACATAACGCAGATAGATCACCGATATTAATGATGAGTTGATGGTATTGACCAACACGTTTGTTACTGACAACTGTTGCAATTATTTGTGCGGCGTTTTTGTTGATCGTCGACATGCTAAGCCAACCACTTTTGAATCGATTTAATTGAAAGCTCACTATTTTGCAAGAAACGAATTCCTTCAACGGCTGCGTTAAAACCCGCGGTTGTCGTGATAATCGGAATTGAACGTTGAACTGCGGCAGTCCGAATCAGCCAACCATCTTGCCTAGTGCCACGGCCGACTGGCGTATTGATTACTAAATCAATATCGCCTGAATTGATGATGTCAACGATTGTTCGCTCCCCCAGTGGACCCGTTCCTTCAGAATTCTTTCGAACAGTAACGCACGTTACGCCATGGCTGTTTAGAAATGCTGCTGTTCCCTCCGTGGCCAAAATTCTAAAACCACATTGTTGAAGACCAAGGGCGGCTTGCACGCCTGCATCCTTATTTTTATCGGCCAGAGATATAAAAACTGTCCCTGATTTAGGCAATGGACCAAAGGCTGCAATCTGGCTTTTTGCATACGATTCACCAAACGTAGGTGAGATTCCCATGACTTCACCAGTTGAACGCATCTCTGGTCCAAGTACCGCATCGACACCGCGTCCATCGGTACGACGGAATCGGTTCCACGGAAGGACCGCCTCTTTCACTGAGACTCCCTTTGCCACTCCATCTCCAGCAGAGGGCAACAAATTCTCACTGCGCAGTTCCGCGATTGTTGCACCCACCGAGATTCGTGCTGCGGCTTTTGCAAGGGGGACGCCAGTTGACTTACTTACAAATGGAACTGTTCGTGATGCACGTGGATTAGCCTCGAGTACATAAAGTTTCGCATCAGCAATCGCGAACTGAATATTGATTAATCCGCGCACTCCCACACCACGTGCAATTTTTTCAGTTGCATTACGAATTTCCAATAATTGAGCAGGCGTTACTGTCATAGTTGGTAAAACACACGCACTGTCCCCGCTATGAATACCCGCTTCCTCAATATGTTCCATAACCCCACCTAGGAAAAGCTCTGCACCATCAAAGAGTGCATCCACATCAATCTCAATCGCACTATCTAAGAAACGATCAACTAAGACTGGATGATCTGGAGTGATATCGGTTGCGCGCGTGATAAATCCGCCAAGTGAGGCATCGTCGTAAACAATTTCCATGCCTCGTCCACCGAGAACAAATGATGGACGGACTAGCACTGGGTAACCTATGCGCTGGGCGATAGTGATAGCTTCGAGTTGTGATGAAGCCATTCCGAACTCAGGTGCTGTGAGCCCTTGTTCTTGAAGAATATTTCCAAATGCACCGCGCTCTTCGGCTAAATTTATTGCATCCGGACTGGTTCCAAGAATCGTTATGCCGGCGACCTTCAATCCCGCTGCAAGACCTAACGGGGTTTGTCCTCCCAGCTGAGTAATAACACCTAGCACCGGACCCGCTAAAACCTCTGCATGAACTACTTCAATTACATCCTCAAGTGTAAGAGGTTCGAAATATAAACGATTGCTGGTGTCATAATCGGTAGAAACAGTTTCAGGATTGCAGTTAATCATGATGGTTTCAAAACCTGCTTCGCGCAATACGAAAGAGGCATGAACACAGGAGTAATCGAACTCAATGCCTTGACCAATACGATTTGGCCCACTGCCTAAAATGATTACCGCTGGAGTTGTACGCGATTTCACTTCACTTTCTTCCTCATAGCTTGAATAGTGATACGGCGTAAACGCTTCAAATTCAGCTGCACAGGTGTCAACAGTTTTATAAACTGGACGGATACCTAGATGATGTCGATCTCGACGAATTTCTCCTTCGCTCAACCCACGTAATTGCGCAATTTGGGAATCAGAGAAGCCATTGGCCTTAGCTTCGCGCAGTTTTTCAGCCGTGACTTCACCCCACTGCGTGATTACTGTAGCTTGCTGATTGATTATTTCTATCTGCCTCAAATACCAAGGGTCAATTTTAGTTGCTGCAAATACTTCCGCAATTGACGCGCCTGCCCACATCGCTTTCTGTACCTGCTGCAGGCGATATTCAGTAGGAATTCTCATTGTTACAAGCAGATTCTGCTTCTCTTGTTCACTAACCTGAGGCCAGGTAAAAATCGCTTCCTTGCGTTCCAATGATCTCAAAGCCTTCATTAACGCTTCAGAAAACGAACGGCCGATGGCCATCGCCTCGCCAACACTTTTCATTGTGGTGGTTAAGCGAGGATCGGCGTCGGAAAATTTTTCAAAGGCAAAGCGCGGAACTTTAACTACTACATAATCCAGAGTTGGTTCAAAAGATGCGGGGGTTGTCTTAGTGATGTCATTCTGAATTTCATCTAGTGTGTATCCAATAGCCAACTTTGTGGCAATTTTCGCTATTGGAAAACCTGTGGCTTTTGATGCTAATGCACTAGATCTAGAAACACGTGGATTCATTTCAATCACGATGATGCGGCCATTTTCGGGATTAACCGCGAATTGGATATTACAACCACCCGTATCTACGCCAACTTCTCGGATGATGTCCATCGATAAGTCGCGCAGTTTTTGATATTCAACGTCCGTTAACGTCATTGCCGGTGCAACAGTTATCGAGTCACCGGTGTGCACACCCATGGGATCCAAATTTTCGATGCTACAGACGATTACAACGTTATCTTTTCGATCTCGCATAACCTCAAGTTCGTACTCTTTCCAACCAAGAATCGATTCTTCAAGTAAGACTTCAGAAGTAGGACTGTGACGAAGCCCAGCTCCAGCAATTTGTCGCAACTCTTCTTCGTTAAATGCGATCCCCGAGCCGAGTCCTCCCATTGTAAAAGATGGTCGAACAACCACCGGATAATTGAGAGAAACCACCGCTGCGAAAATCTCTTCCATCGTGTGGCAAATAATTGACTTAGCTGATTCTCCCCCGACTTTTTCTACAATGGCTCGAAACAATTCCCGATTTTCGCCCCGTTGAATTGCATCCACATCTGCGCCAATCAATTTGACACCATATTTAGCTAATGTCCCACGCTCAAAAAGACCAATGGCGGCGTTCAGTGCAGTCTGTCCGCCCAATGTTGCAAGGACTGCATCGGGTTTTTCAAAGGCGATGATTTGCTCAATTATCTCTGGTGTAATCGGTTCAATATAGGTTGCATCCGCAAACTCTGGATCAGTCATGATCGTTGCCGGGTTTGAATTGACTAAAATGACGCGAATGCCTTCGGCGCGCAGAACCCGACAAGCCTGAGTTCCTGAGTAATCAAATTCGCATGCCTGCCCGATAACAATTGGTCCACTACCAATTACCAGAACAGATTTAATCGAAGGATCTAGTGGCATTACGCACTCACTTTAGCGGACATGAGATCGATGAACCGATCGAAAAGATAAGCCGCATCATGTGGACCAGCAGCAGCTTCTGGATGATACTGAACTGAAAATGCGCGTCCCTCTAGAAGTTGCAAACCTTCTACAACTCCATCGTTTAGGCTGATATGCGTTACTTCTCCAGGTCCATACACGGTTGTGAACTGATTATCTGTAGGCGCTTTCAATGCAAATCCATGGTTGTGCGCAGTGATTTCCACTTTTTGGGTATTTTTATCGATGACAGGTTGATTGATGCCTCGATGACCATAGGCAAGTTTGTACGTTTCAAAACCGAGGGCACGTCCTAAGATTTGGTGGCCGAAACAAATTCCAAAAATTGGGATCTGTGCACCCAATAGCTTGCGCACTAGTTCAATGGTTTCAGTCATTGTTGCTGGATCGCCAGGACCGTTCGATAAGAAAACACCATCTGGATCGAGCTCTTGTATCTGTTCAAAAACTGTGTCAAAGGGCATTACGTGCACCTCAACACCACGTTCTGACAGCATTCTTGGCGTTGCAGCTTTAATGCCTAAATCCAAAGCTGCAACAACAAATTTCTTCTCTCCTATTGCAGGAACAATATAAGTTTGAGGAGTCGAAACATCTTTAACTAAGAAAGCACCCGCCATTTGTGGCGACTTTCGAACTTCGACAACCATCTCTTCGCGAGTTAAATCTAAATCAGAGAAGATACCAACGCGCATCGCACCACGATCACGCAAGTGTCGCGTGATTGCTCGAGTATCTACCCCTTGAATTCCAATAATCTCCTGTCGAATTAATTCTGATTCAAGATCGGTTTCTGCGCGCCAATTTGAGGTTAACGAGGAAGGGTTGCGTACAACGTACCCGGCTACCCATATTTTCGACGATTCATTATCTGGAGTATTCATTCCGGTATTTCCGATATGTGGCGCTGTCATGACAACCACTTGCTTGTGATACGAAGGGTCAGTAAGAGTCTCTTGATATCCGGTCATTCCTGTTTGAAATACCGCTTCGCCAAAAGTGCGACCCGTTGCACCCCAAGAACGACCTTCAAAAATTCTTCCATCATCTAAAACAAGATAGGCGATTGCCATTACATCGCCGCCTTGTCCATAATTTTTGAGTTGATAAGAGTTGGGTGACCACCGAAGAAAGTATGAGTAACCAACCCAGGTAATTCGTAGCCATGGTATGGAGTATTGCGACTCTTAGATAGGACCAAATCGCGATCTACTGTCCAATCCTTGGTTGGATCTATCACAGTGATATGTGCCCTAGAACCCACAAGTAAATTACGACCTTGTTCTGTATATCTTCCAATTCGTGCAGGCGCATTTGACATGCGATCTGCAACCCCGGACCAATCCAATAAACCAGTTTCAACCATGGTCTTAACCACGATTGATAATGCAGTTTCAAGGCCAATCATCCCAAAGGATGCTTCTTGCCATTCGCAGTCCTTTGTTTCACTAGAATGAGGTGCGTGATCGGTTGCAACGATATCGATTGTGCCATCTGCTAAAGCTTCCCTTAGAGCCATAACATCTGCGGTAGTACGAAGCGGCGGATTAACTTTGAAAATCGGATCGTACGACCTCGCTAATTCATCAGTGAGTAAGAGATGATGCGGAGTTACTTCAGCGCTGACTTGAATCCCACGAGCTTTTGCCCAACGAATGATTTCAACCCCACCTGCTGTCGTTACATGGCATATATGCAATCGCGATTTAACATGATCTGCTAACAAAACATCCCTGGCAATAATTGCTTCCTCGGCGATAGCCGGCCAACCTTTGAGCCCTAGCGTGGCACTTATGTTTCCTTCGTTCATTTGTGCGCCAACGGTCAATCGAGGTTCTTGGGCATGTTGTGCAATTACTCCATCAAATTTCTTGATGTATTCCAAAGCCCTGCGCATCACTAATGGATCAAATACGCAATTACCATCGTCACTAAACACTCGCACCCGTGCAAGTGAATCAGCCATCGCACCAATTTCAGAAAGTTGTTCGCCCTTTAACCCTTGAGTAACTGCGCCGATTGGGAACACATCAAGAAGACCTGCTTCATGACCTAAACGAAATACTTGCTCAACAACACCAGCGGTATCTGCTACTGGAGACGTATTTGCCATTGCTGATAGCGCAGTAAAACCACCTTTGGCGCCAGCTTTGCTGGCCGAGAGTACAGTTTCAGAATCTTCACGACCTGGCTCGCGAAGATGCGTATGCAAATCCACTAGGCCCGGCAAGATAACGCTTCCTGTGACATCCATGGTGGTTGCCGAATCATCTGCAATTGTCGGTGCGATATTTTCTATAACACCATTGGCGATAAGTACATCGGATTGAGTGGTTCCTAGAATCTTGCCGCCTTTTAGTATGTAGCGATTTGTACTCATCAGTTGCTCCCTACTTCTAGTGGTCCACCGGCAAGCAACACATACAAAATAGCCATTCGAACATTAACTCCATTGGTAACTTGTTCAACAATTACCGATCTTGCACTGTCAGCAACATCGGCAGATATTTCCAATCCACGATTCATTGGTCCGGGATGCATAACTATTGCGTGCTTGGCCATTTTCGACATACGTTCTGCGTTGAGACCGAAGTAACGAGAATATTCACGTGAATTTGGAAAGAATAAATCCGTCATACGCTCTTGCTGCACACGCAACATCATGATTGCATCTACATTGGGAATCACGGAATCAAAATCATATGAAACCGAGGAAGGCCAAGAATCGACACCCACCGGCAATAACGTTGGCGGTGCAACCAAAACAACATCAGCGCCAAGCATTGAGAGAAGAAGTACATTCGATCTGGCAACACGCGAATGCAGCACATCACCGACAATTGCTATACGTAAACCCGCTAAATCATTGCCGCCCTTAGATAAATGCTTACGAATTGTGAAAGCATCAAGTAAAGCCTGGCTCGGGTGCTCATGTGTTCCATCGCCAGCGTTAATAACACTGCCGGACATCCATTCAAGATCAGCTAGTCGCTGGGCAGCACCTGAGGCAGAGTGGCGAATTACAACGGCGTCGGCTCCCATTGCTTGTAAAGTTTGCGCCGTATCTTTGAGTGATTCACCCTTACTCACACTCGAACCCTTAGCGGAAAAGTTAATTACGTCAGCTGATAAACGTTTGGCAGCAGCCTCAAAAGAAATGCGAGTGCGTGTCGAATCTTCGGCAAAGAGGTTCACTATTGTTCGACCGCGCAAGGTTGGCAGTTTTTTTACTTGACCATCGTTGATTCTTGCTAACTCGGTCGCCGTATTCAAAATTCCGATTGCATCCATTGGCGTGAGATCTGCTATCGAAAGAAGATGCCGCACTAGTTGGCCTCCCCTTCAATCAGAACTTCATCCACCGAATCAATTTCAGTCAACTGCACTTTGACTGATTGCTGCGCAGAAGTTGGCAAGTTCTTACCAACAAAGTCAGCGCGAATTGGAAGCTCACGGTGGCCACGATCAACCAGGACAGCTAATTGCACAGTTCGTGGGCGACCAACCTCGCCGAGGGCATCTAAGGCTGCGCGAATAGTTCTACCTGAGTAGAGAACATCATCGATCAAAATTACGTCGCGACCAGTAATACCGATTGGTGGAATCGATGTCGGCATAATTGTTCTAGGTGGTCGAAGTCGCAAATCATCTCTGTATAACGTGATATCTAACGTGCCATGTGCAATCTCACGGCCTTCAATTGCGCTCATGATCGATGCAATGCGGGCAGCTAAATGCGCACCACGCGTTGGAATTCCTAGAAGAGTGATTTCGGTGGAACCATGATTTCGTTCCAGAATTTCATGGGAAATGCGAGTCAACGCACGGGATATATCCGGGGCGGACAGGGCTACGCTCATATAAATCTCCTTCCCCACCTCTCAGGATGGGTTGTTAAAGGATGCGGGGGCGACTATATCAGCAAGGCCGTTGCCCTGTGGATATCGAACTCTCGGTGTGGCACATCATGCCTACTGTGTCGCCATGAACTCACAGTTAGATGACATCGCAGCCAGACTTCGACAAATTCGGCGTACCCGCAAATTAACCCTGTCTTCAATTCAAGAAATTAGTCACGGAGACATCAACGCAATTTCTTTGGGTTCATACGAACGCGGAGATCGTGCTTTGACCGTGAAGAAAGCGATTGAAATTGCCCAGTTTTATGAGATACCACTCTCCTATTTGTTGACGGGGGTATCACCAACTGGTGTTAACGCTAGGAAAATTGTGATCGATTTAAGAAAAGCCAAGCAGCTTCTACAACGAGGCGAAAGTCAGAACTGCGGGATAGAGCGGATCACGCTTTCCTTTATCACTGGCATTATCAAGGTTCGTCAGGACTTTAATGGCGAAGTGCTCTCGCTACGGGAAAAGGATTGCGACTACTTAACTATCACTATCGGTTGTACGCACGATGAACTCGTTCGTTTTCTCGACGAGCACAAACTGCTCATTACAACTAGATAGATAGGTTTTCTTTAAGGGAAGAGATTCTGCCTAAAACACCATGAATAAAACCGGCTGAATCATCCGTTGAAAGTTCCTTGGCCAGGTCTAACGCCTCATCAATCGCAACGCCATCTGGAACCTCACTTGACCATAGAATCTCAAAGATTCCTAAACGTAAAATATTGCGATCAACGTTGGGTAAGCGGTCCATGTCCCAGCCCTGGGCATAGGTCGTAATAAGCTCATCAATTTTTCGCGCATTTTCATTCACGCCAATGACAAGTGAGCGCGTGTACTCACGAATAGGTCTGGCATCTGGACCTTCTTCGACCACATCACGCAGGTTGAGCAGGTCTAAAACATTGGTAGCGCGAATATCGGCTTCGAAAAGTAAATCCAAAGCCGCTTTTCGCGCCTTACTGCGTGCTGACACTAGTTAGCGCGGCCTTGGTATGACCCATCGCGCGTATCAACCATGACGATTTCATCTTGCTTGATAAACAGCGGTACTTGAATTTCGATACCAGTTTCCACCGTTGCGGGCTTAGTACCTCCGGATGAACGATCGCCTTGAATTCCTGGTTCGGTGTAAGTAATACGCAAAGGCACTGATGCTGCCAATTCGATATACAAAGGATTGCCTTCGTTGACTGCAACTACTGCATCAGTATTTTCGAGCATGTAATTAGCCATATCTCCAACAACGGCTTGGGCAATCGTCATCTGATCAAATGTCTTGCTATCCATGAATACGAAATCATCGCCTTCTTTATACAAATACTGCATATCGCGCTTTTCAAGAATTGCGATTTCAATCTTTACGCCTGAGCTAAATGTTCGATCAATAACTTTTCCAGTCAGAACAGACTTGAGCTTTGTGCGGACGAAAGCTGGACCTTTACCTGGCTTAACATGTTGGAACTCAACAACGGTCCATAGTGCGTTATCCATGTCCAGTGTTATTCCATTTTTTAGATCTGCTGTTGTTGCCACGATTCAAACTCCACTCATGTCTATAGGTAATGACTATCGGCCATTGTTTTTCAACGGCAAGAGGTTAAGGATACCCGCATTACGTGAGCGTTTTTCGCACTTAGCCAAGCAGGGCTTTGAGGGCGTTAATCGCTAAAACATATGAATTCGGACCAAATCCAGCGATAGTCCCATTGGCTACACCTGAGATTACCGATGTATGGCGAAATTCTTCACGCGCCATCGGATTCGATAAATGGACTTCAATAAGTGGGGCCGTTAAAAGTTCTGCAGCATCACGTATGGCATATGAATAATGCGTGAATGCTGCTGGATTAATAATTACTGGGATTTTCGAATCAGCGGCTTCATGTAGCCATCCGATAATCGTTGCCTCATCATTGCTCTGTCGAACATCTGCCTCAAAACCAACGTTCTTTCCAGAGCTTTCAATCAGAGATTTCAACTCGGAATAATTAAGATCGCCATAAATTGAAGAGTCGCGAATATCTAGACGCGCTAAATTGGGGCCATTAATGACGATTATCTTCATGAGCTAATTCTCTCATAGGCCCGCGTCAGTTCGCTTTCATTTGCGTCTTCTATGCGAATGACCGTACCAAGCGCGCTCAAGGCTACGAAGCGAAGTAAGTGTCCACGAGATTTCTTATCCAGGGCCAATAATGGAAATAACTTGTGCCAGGCATCTCGCGGATAAGTGGTGGGAAGCCCAACACTTTCTAAAATTTGACGGTGCTGGTCAACGACAGATTTGCTCAACAAACCTTTAACTTCGGCTAATTCGGCGGCGAAAACTAAACCAATTGATACAGCTTCTCCATGTCGGATTGAATACTTGCTGTCGATCTCGATTGCATGTGCCAACGTGTGTCCGTAATTCAATATTTCTCGATTAAAACTTTCCTTAAAGTCTGCGCTGACCACGTGTGCCTTAACCGCCACAGATCTAATAATAAAATCGGCAACAAGCTCTGCATCGGAACGAATCTGAACAAGGTCCTTTCCAGAAATTTTCTCCAAAATCTCCACATCTGCAATAAATCCAGACTTAATTACCTCGGCTAAACCGGCAGCGAAATCACGATCTGAGAGCGTGTGAAGCCAGGAAGTATCAATGAGTACTGCTTTAGGAGAATGAAAGGCACCAATGAGATTTTTTCCGTAATCACTATTGATTCCAGTTTTACCCCCAACTGCAGCATCAACCATGCCCGCAACAGTGGTTGGTACTGCTATCCAACTAATGCCGCGTAACCAGGTTGCAGCAGCAAAGCCAGCTAAATCGGTGATAGTCCCGCCGCCTACTCCGACAATTAAATCAGAGCGAGTGAACCCAGCAGCTCCCAGCCAGTTCCATAAAGATTGCAATGTGGCAGACGTCTTGGCCGCTTCTCCATCTGGAACTTCGAAGAAATGTATTTCAGAATCTCCAACCTGCAAACCCTTTACTTGATCTCTCATCACTGCAGAAAAAATTACTGCGATGCGAGTGTGAGAACTCGCGCTTTGCAGTAGAGAACGCTGCCATTGGCATCCGACGACAACATCATATTCATGTTCAGAGTGAACGCGGATCGTATGCATTACATCCTCTCCACGATCATTGTTACCAATTCTTCAACTGACATACCATCAACTTTAATGGTTTCGGTGGCTAAAGATTCATATATTGGTCGACGGGTCTGCGCTAACTCTTGCCATTGCGCGCGTGGATTACCAAGCAATAAAGGTCGATCTCTGTTGAACCCTACACGAGGCGCAGCTACAGCTAATGAGACGTCTAAGAAAATAATCGGCGACTTACACTGTGAAAGAAGATCTTGCGCTCTTTGGGATATCGGAGCGCCACCACCTAAAGCCAACGCACAATCAGGAATCTGCAATGAATCTTCGAGGGCTTTGTACTCTAAATCACGAAAAAACGCTTCGCCTTTATCTACAAAGATGTCGGAGATTGTATGCCCGTATTCCTGCTCAACAATAGAATCAGTATCAACAAACTGACAATTTAATTTATCTGCGATTGCTTGCCCAACAGTTGATTTCCCGCAACCTGGCGGACCGATCAATATTATCCGTGGCATTTTTACTTGAAGTTTAAGTTCTGCATATAGCTTGTGAAATTACGACGTGTTTCAGTTACTGAATCACCACCGAATTTTTCAAGCACAGCTTCTGCTAAAACCAATGCCACCATTGCTTCTGCTACTACCCCGGCTGCAGGAACTGCGCACACATCAGACCTTTGGTTAATCGCTTTAGCGCTCTCCCCCGTAGAAACATCAATTGTGTCTAAAGCTTTCGGAACGGTGGAAATCGGTTTCATAGCCGCGCGGATTCGCAAAATTTCACCGTTAGACATTCCGCCTTCAGTACCCCCGGCGCGATCGGTTCGGCGAACAATCTTGCCCTTGGCATCTTTTTCAATTTCATCATGTGCGACAGACCCACGACGCGTAGCTGTTTCAAAACCGTCACCAACTTCAACACCTTTAATTGCTTGAATCCCCATCACGGCACCGGCTAGGCGTGCATCTAATCTGCGATCCCAATGAACGTGGGAACCAAGTCCTGGTGGCATATTAAAAGCTAAAACTTCAACAACTCCCCCGAGAGTATCTCCATCAGCATGTGCGGCTTCAATCTCTACCACCATTGCAGAGCTGGTACTTGGATCAGCGCAACGAACAGGATCTTTATCAATACGCTCTAAATCTGTAGCAGCGGGTAGCGCGGTTGCATCTGGCACTCTAACTTTTCCAATTGATAACACATGCGAAAGAATTGTTATGCCTACACTTTGCTCAAGAAATGCTCGAGCTACTGCACCAAGTGCCACTCGTGCGGCGGTTTCGCGCGCACTTGCTCGTTCTAGAATTGGTCGTGCGTCATCTAAATCATATTTTTGCATTCCGACTAAATCCGCGTGGCCCGGACGTGGACGGGTAAGCGGAGCATTACGTGCTAAATCTTTTATCTCATCAAGTGGAACAGGATCTGCAGACATCACTTTTTCCCACTTTGGCCACTCGGAATTTCCAACTTGAATCGCTATTGGTCCACCTTGTGTAAGTCCTAAACGAACACCACCCAGAATTGTGACTTTATCGGCTTCAAAGTTTTGGCGTGCTCCGCGACCAAATCCCAAACGTCGTCGCTCAAGATGGCGATCAATATCTGCTGTCGTGATTTCAACCGAAGCAGGGATGCCTTCGATGATGGCACTAAGTGCCTGTCCATGAGATTCGCCCGCAGTTAACCAACGCATGTGCCTATTCTTGCAGAAGTCAGAGGGAGTTCGTGGCCAAATAAAGCCCGGTTCCAATAAATATCGAAGGGGCCATTGCGATAGTTCGTGCAAATGCCTTAGTTGCGAAGCATGTAATCGCAATTTCTGCGGTACAAACGGCGAAGACCATAAGAAAAAAGCTCAATACCTCTTTAATCGACTGTGGCCGTATGAAGAGGATGATGAGCAACAGCAGCTTTATATCTCCCATTCCAGCACCAGTAAAAGCACATAGAGTCAGTATTAATACGGCACACACCACGGTGTTTATTTGGGGAAAGCCCCGCACGAATAGGGATATCGAACATAAATAGGAATAAAAAATGATGTAAATATTTGGAATCTTTCGGGTTGAATAATCTGCGATAACTATAGGAAGCGCAAAAACGAAAGTGAGCACGCAGACAGGGTAAGAGGCCTGCGCTATTTACATATGATGTTGTGGATTACTTAAGCGCGCTAATTCCAACGCCACGTAGAAGCTTATACATATGTGATTTATCAAAGGTCACCCCTGAAAAAATCTCCATCTGCGCGATGCCTTGATGGATAAGAAGATCTAAACCATCTATGACAAGACCTCCACGTTTTGCCCATTCACTCGAAGCGATAGTCGGCCAGGGTTTATAGAGCGCCTCAAAAAATGGGGCTCGCACCTGTGAAGGCAGTTCAAGCGAATCAGTCACGCCAGCTGGTGTAGTACTTATGACTAAATCAGCATCTTCGATGACTGATACACCGCTCCAATCAACGAATGAAAGCTCGGACTGTTGAACGGCACCTGACATTGCTTCAATTCTCTTGATTGATCTACTTACTATGGTGATGTCATTGGCAAGACCATCACACGCCGCTGCAGCTGCTCGTGCCGTCGCCCCGGCTCCCAAAATGACAACATGTCCTGTCATTGCTACATCGTGCATCCGCAAAGAATTAACAAAACCAATCACATCGGTTGATGTTGCCTCCCATTTCCCATCACGTCTATGTAACGTATTTGCACTGTCGATTCGCGTTGCTAATTCATCCACAGAATCTGCAAGAGCTACTGCTTCTTCTTTCAACGGCATAGTTAAGGACAACCCCGTCCAGGATGAATCCAAGGTGGCAAGGAAATCGGCTAATCCACCGCTAGCCACTTCTATTGCTTCATAACTATGCGCAATACCTAACTCTTTGTAAGCAGTTGTATGCAAAAGCGGGCTCAGAGAATGTGCAATCGGTGATCCCAAAACGGCAGCTTTAATCATTTGAAAGCCCCCGCCTTTCTGTTTTTCTCATATAGCGATTTCCATTGCAAAAACTCATCGTTCGATCGAGTAAAACGTGTGTCGCCCGGGGCTACTGTAATAAAGAACAGCCAATCCCCGGAGCTTGGATTCAAGGCAGCATCAATTGCCGCACTGCCAGGATTGCCGATAGGAGTTGGAGGTAGCCCATAATGTTTGTAGGTGTTGTAGGCAGATTTGATCAGAGTTGAATCGGTACTGAGAAAGATTTGGCCTCGTACTTTTTTGATGTAATGCACAGTTGAATCTAGCTGCAGTGGCATTCCAATTTCAAGGCGGTTGCGAACCACTCGTGAAACTTTAGCAAAATCTTTTGAATCCCCTTCAGCCTGAACAATGGATGCGATCACAAGCAGTTGTTGTGGAGTGTACTTACCGGACGCGCCAAGTAAATTCTGTCCCGTTACCTCTGCATTAAATCTATCCATCATCGCCTGAACCGCATCACGTGCGCTAGTACCTTTAGGAAAGGTGTACTGTGCAGGAAACAACAGGCCTTCAACATCGGAAAATCCTTTAGGAAGTTCAGCGCTCTCAAATGCCTTATCAACCTCGTTTGCAGAAAACCCATACTTTATCAATGACGTTCTAACTTCGCTTTTCCATGAACCTTCAAAAACTTTTATCAAGTTAGGGATTCGTTTCGGATCTAGCAGTTGTGACAATGCTTGTTCGGCAGAAATCTTTAGATTAAGTAAATGCGCTCCGGGAGCTACCTGTGCAGACTTGGGATTGGCAACGGCTGCGCGAAAATACGCAAGAGCTGATTCGGTCACCCCTTTTTCAAACAGAACTTGTCCGACCTGTGAACCTGTTGCACCTGAAGGGATTTCAATAACAACTGTTGCAGACTCGGCGTTAATTGATGCCGTTGGATAATCAGGTGCTGCTGATACATGAGAGCGAACTGTGTAAATCGAAAATGTTATTACACCTATTGCAGCTAACCCGGCTGTAAGTCGAATATAGGCTCTCATCCGCGCTGCTTTTCAATCTCAAGTGCGAAATCCAAAATTGCCACGGCGGCAGCTTGATCGATAGACGCGCGAGCATCTTTTGCTTTAACTCCAGAATCTTGCATGTTTTTTGCAGCGGTTACGGTACTTAAGCGCTCATCAATGAGTTCGATTGGAGAATTCGTCAACTCTCCCAGCATCACTGCGAACTCACCGGCTTTAATTGACGACTGGCTATCTCGGCCATCCATGTGCGATGGTTTACCGACATAGATTCTTATAGGTTCATATTCAGCGAACAGTTCGGAAATTTTAACTTTTAACTTGCTATCACTTGAATTTAAAGTCGTCACAGGTGATGAGAGAATTGCATCTGGATCACAAACTGCTACACCTATTCGGACGTCACCATAATCAAATGCGATACGGCGACCTCTTTGCATAAGGAGATTATCCAGCTAGAGCTTGGGAAATTGCCGCCAACGCATCGACAGATTTAGCTGCGTCCGTACCTCCACCTTGAGCAAAATCATCTTTGCCGCCACCGCCACCGCCCAGAACTGTCGAGCCGATTTTGACCAAGGCGCCAGCTTTAACTCCACCGGCTCGAGCTGCATCACTAGCTGCTACAACCAAAACTGGTTTGGAATCATTGATGCTAATCAGAGCTACGACTGAGTTAACTGCTTTGCTGCGCAAATCTAAAGCAATTTTGCGTAAGTCATCTCCGGAGATACCGTCACCCAAAAGAGCAGTGATAACTGTTGTCCCATTAACAATCGTTGCCGTTTTAGCTATTTCTCCTACTTGTGACATTGCCTGCGCAGAGCGCAGCGCACCTAGCTCCTTTTCAATATCTTTCATCGAATTAATTAATCCGTTTATGCGCTCGGGTAGTTCTTCAACTCTGGCGCCCTTAATAATCTCTGTTAACGAGTTAAGCAAGATATGTTCACGTGCAAGGAATCGATATGCATCTACTCCGACTAATGCTTCTACTCTTCGCACGCCTGCACCGATTGAGGATTCACTGAGCAGTTTCACAATACCTAATTGTCCAGAGCGGGAAACGTGAGTACCGCCGCATAGTTCACGGGCCCAATCTCCCACACTTACTACGCGAACTTGATCGCCATACTTTTCCCCAAACAAGGCCATAGCGCCAAGTTTCTTGGCTGCATCTTGAGACATAACTTCTGCAGTTACTTCTAAGTTATCAAGTAGCAATGTGTTAACTCGAGATTCCACATCTGCCAGAACTGATGCAGGAACTGCCCCGGTTGCTGGAAAATCAAATCGGAATCTTCCAGGTGAGTTTTCAGATCCTGCTTGTGTCGCAGTCTCACCTAAGAGTTCACGGAAAGCCTTATGGACCATATGCGTAGCTGTGTGTGCGCGTGAAATTGCATGGCGTCGTTCGATATCGATCGCTGCTTGTCCCTGCGATCCACTTTCTAGTGAGCCAGAGAGAACACGACCACGGTGGACAAAAACACCTGGCACTGGCGTCTGCACATCATCAATCTCTACAACGGCGCCGTTAGCCAAAGTAATCTTTCCACCATCGGCTAACTGACCACCACCTTCTGCATAGAAAGGTGTTCGATCTAAAACAATTTCTACATCTTCATCAGCACCTGCAGAGCCAACTAAATTTCCATCAACTAGAACCGCAGTAACCTTTGCTTCACTTGTGAGGTGTGAATAGCCAATGAACTCTGACTTACCATTCTTATCGGCCACTTGGCGATAGACCGAGAGATCCGTGTGACCACTCTTTTTAGCCTTTGAATCCGCTTTAGCTCGATCCTTTTGCTCTTTCATTAAACGACGGAATCCGTCCTCATCAACTTCAAGGCCTTCTTCGCGCGCCATTTCTAGAGTTAAATCAAAAGGAAAACCATAGGTGTCGTGAAGTTTGAACGCATCTTCACCTGGAAGTACTGCGCTTTTACTCTTTTTAAGTGCTGCACTTGCCACGTCAAAGATCTGTGTTCCACTCTTAAGTGTTTGTAGAAAACTCTCTTCTTCAGAAACGCTGACAGACAAAATACGTTTAGAGTCTGTAACTAACTCAGGATACTGCGGCCCCATCGCGCCAATAGCTGCAACGGTTAGTTCAGACATGATTGGATCCATCGAACCAAGTAGGCGCATGTTACGAATTGTGCGTCGCATCATGCGGCGTAATACGTAACCACGACCTTCATTTCCTGGTGTTACTCCATCGCCAATGAGCATCGCTGATGTTCGCGCGTGGTCGGCGATAATGCGCAGAGAAATATCTGACTTCTCGGATGAACCATATTTAACGCCAGTTAGTTGTGATGCCTTAGTTAAAATCTGCATCGTAGTATCAATTTCATAGATATTTTCTACGCCCTGCAATAGCGCAGCCATTCGCTCAAGTCCTAAACCGGTGTCAATACTTTTTGCAGGGAGTTCACCAAGAATTGGGTAATCATTTTTGCCAGAACCAACTCCGCGCTCGTTTTGCATGAACACGAGATTCCAGACTTCCATATAGCGATTCTCATCAGCAATTGGTCCACCCTCAGAACCATATGCAGGACCACGATCGTAATAAATCTCAGAACAAGGCCCACATGGACCGGGAACACCCATCGACCAGAAGTTGTCTTCCATATCGCGTCGTTGAATGCGCTCTTTAGGAACACCCATCTTGGTGTGCCAAATATCGGCAGCTTCATCATCATCAAGATAAACAGTTACCCATAAGCGCTCTTCTGGGAATCCATATCCACCGTCATTTATAGGACGTGTCAAAAGTTCCCAAGCTAGTGCGATTGCACCTTCTTTAAAATAATCGCCAAAAGAAAAATTTCCGCACATCTGGAAAAAAGACGCATGCCGAGTAGTTTTGCCGACTTCATCAATATCGAGAGTACGTACACACTTTTGAACTGATGTTGCACGCTTATAAGGTGGAGTAATTTCACCCAGAAAATATGGCTTAAATGGAACCATACCTGCGTTAACTAGCAACAGGTTGGGATCATCAGCGATTAGTGATGCCGATGGAACGACTGTATGTGTTAACCCTTGACGGTTATCTGATTCAAAAAAACGCAGCCAGCGTGAACGGATCTCGGCGGATTCCACGTGTGAGGATCACTCAGCCTTCTTCTTAGATCGAGATTTCTTCATCGATGCTGCAGAAAGCAAGGCTCCAGCTACTCTTACCGCTGAACCATTTTTGTTTATGAAAGATGTAGTGACTTCATTAACTTTGTCCGAGAGATCTTCTGCATTCTTAGTGATGCGGTTTATGCTCTTGAGCGGTCCGTTAATGAGAGTTACGGTTGTATTGACCTCATCGATAAGCGGTGCGGCCTCATCCGTTAAGGTCTTGAGTGAAGCTTTGGCTTCATCTATCAAACGACCAACTCGAATAATTACGTAGGCAACTGCCAGCGCGATAATCATCAATGCGCAGCTTGCGATTATTGTTGCAACTCCACCTGGACCCATGTTGTTAGCCTACCTGAGGAGCTTGTTTAGGGGCGCCATCGATACCGCTCTCCTTGCGTTGCGCCGGGGTAATTGGTGTTGGAGCACCAGTGAGTGGGTCCCCACCGCTTGCAGTTTTAGGAAAAGCAATAACTTCACGAATTGAATCTGATCCAGTTAGTAATGCGCATACGCGATCTAGACCAAGAGCAATTCCACCATGGGGAGGCGGACCGTAATTGAATGCTTCAAGCAAGAATCCAAACTTACTTTGTGCTTCTTCATCACTTAAACCAATAACACTGAAAACATCTTTTTGAATCTGCCGATCGTGGATACGGATTGAACCACCACCAAGTTCAGTACCGTTTAAAACAATGTCATATGCATAGGCAAGTGCCGACGCTGGATCGTGTGCAAAAGTTTTAGCGAACTCTGGTTTCGGACCGGTGAAAGGATGGTGAACTGCTGTCCATCCGCCATTATCAGTTGGTTCAAACATAGGTGCGTCTACCACCCACAAGAACTCCCACTTATCTGCAGGAATCAAATTGCAACGCTTACCGATTTCTAAACGAACTGCACCCAACAAATTCAAAGATGCTGTGCGCTCACCGGCAGCAAAAAAGATTGCGTCTCCAGGTTTTGCGCCAGCTGCAGCAGCAATTCCAGCAGCTTCTGACTCTGAAAGATTCTTAGCAACTGGTCCTCCCAAAGTTCCATCTTCATTTACCAAAATATATGCAAGACCCTTAGCGCCACGTGCTTTAGCCCAGTCTTGCCATGCATCTAGTTCACGGCGAGGTGATGCTGCTCCCCCTGGCATAACAACGCTTCCAACATATGGCGCTTGGAAAACACGGAAAGTGGTTTGCGCAAAATATGCAGTCTGCTCAGATAATTCATAACCAAAGCGAAGATCAGGCTTATCTGATCCGTAACGCGTCATTGCATCTGCATATGTCATGCGCTTTAGTGGAAGCGGGATGGTGTAGCCAACGGCTTCCTTCCAAATTTTTGAAACTATCTTTTCAGCTACAGCCAAGATGTCCTCTTGATCAATAAAAGACATTTCGATATCTAATTGCGTAAATTCTGGTTGGCGATCAGCACGGAAGTCTTCATCTCTAAAGCAGCGTGCTATTTGGTAATACTTTTCCATTCCTGCAACCATCAATAACTGCTTAAAGAGCTGTGGTGATTGCGGCAAGGCATACCAACTACCCGGTTGCAGGCGAACTGGAACTAAAAAGTCACGAGCACCTTCAGGAGTTGAACGTGTTAAATATGGAGTTTCGATCTCAAGAAATTCTTCATCTTCCATCACTCGGCGAATAACTGAAGTCACCTTTGAGCGAAGGCGCAAATTAGCTGCAGGTTTTTCGCGGCGAAGATCGAGATATCGATACTTAAGACGCACCTCTTCATTTATATCTGCGTCGTTTCCAGAATCAACCGGGAATGGTAGCGGTGCTGATTCGCTTAAGACAACAACTGTGTCCCCCATAACTTCAATTTCACCCGTAGGGATATTCGTATTCGCATTTCCTTCAGGTCTTGCTAAAACTTCACCAGTAATCATTAGGCACCACTCAGCACGAAGTGAACCAGCCATCTTTTCATCACGAATAACTACCTGGACAGAACCTGAGGCATCGCGCAGATCAATAAAAGCAACTCCACCATGATCGCGACGTCTAGAAACCCAACCTGCCAATGTGACGGTCGTGCCGGCATGAGATTTGCGCAATGAGCCTGCGTCGTGAGTTCTTAACATGGTTGCGTTCTACATCCCTATAACTAAAGTGCGCTGATTAATGATGCAATCTTAACCGAAGAAGTCTCACCAGTTTTCATCTCTTTTAGCTCCACAGTTGCGCTAGAAATCTCGGAATCACCTAGAACTATGACATAACGCGCACCGCTTTTATCGGCGCCTTTCATGGCTCCTTTGAGTGCCCGGTCGCCAAAAGCAACTTCGACGCTTTTTCCAGAAGATCTCAGATCGCTGGCGATTTTCATCGCCATTTCTTTAGCGGCATCACCCAGTGGAATGATGAATAAATCCGAGACGAAAGAGTTTTCGTTGATAACACCTTCTGCTTCGGCAGCGAGTAGTGCTCTATCAACACCTAAGCCAAAACCAATCCCTGACAGCCCTTGTCCACCAAGTTCTGCCATAAGACCGTCATATCGGCCTCCCCCACCAATTCCTGATTGCGCCCCTAAAAGTTCATGGACAAATTCAAAAGTTGTTCCGGTGTAGTAATCCAAACCACGAACCATCCGTGGGTTGAGTATGTAAGAAATACCGAGTGCATCTAAATATTTCTTAACCTGCTCAAAGTGATCTCGTGAAGCTTGGCTGAGGTAATCAACGAGCAAAGGTGCATCAGCCATAGCATCTTTAATTTCAGGACGTTTGTCATCGAAGAGACGCAAAGGATTGAGTGCGGCTCTTGTACTTGTTGCCTCATCCAAATTCATTCCTGCAAGAAATTTTACTAGATCAATACGGTGCGCTGCTCGAGATTGGGCATCACCCAAACTCGTAATTTCCAAACGATACTTACTTAAACCAATAGCTTTGAATCCAGCATCTGCAATCGCAATAACTTCGGCATCAATTGCCGGATCGTCCAAACCAATTGCCTCAATGCCTACTTGGTAAAATTGACGATAACGGCCAGCTTGTGGACGCTCTGCTCGAAAGAATTGCCCTGAGTACCAAAGTTTTGTCGGAAGTTGACCACGATCTAAACCATGTTCAATAACTGCGCGCATTACACCCGCAGTTCCTTCAGGACGCAAAGTAATTGAACGATCTCCACGATCTAGAAATGTGTACATTTCTTTTGAAACAACATCAGTTGATTCGCCAACTCCGCGGGTGAATAGTTCTGTGTCTTCAAAGACTGGAAGCTCTATGAGTTGATAGCCTGCACGACGGGCTGGATTAATCAGTGACTCTCTGACAAATTCAAACGCTGCAGAACGTGGTGGGACATATTCACTTACACCTTTTGGTGCTTGGATCTTTTGTCCGGCCATTAGTAGCGACCTTTGAGCGCTGTTAAATATGGATTACTTCTTTTCTCGACGGCCATGGTGGTTTCTGCATAATGTCCAGGCAGGACTCGTAAATGATCTGGCAAAGGCATAATTTTTTTGCGCAAGGTTGTCTCCATCGCTTCAGCTGATCCGCCTGGCAGATCAGTGCGACCAATCGAACCAGCAAAGAGAACATCGCCGCTGATTAATATTTCATCGTCAACTACAAAGACCAATGAACCAGCTGTATGTCCGGGTGCGTGGATAGCTTTGAATTTCATACCCACAAGCTCCACAACTTCTTCATTGCGCAATTCTCTTACATCGACTGGTTCGACAAAGTCCATAGCCGATAATGTCGCTATAAATTCTGGCCCATGAATGCGTTCGGGGTGAGCCAATGCAACTCTATCCAGCGAATGAATATAGGCAGGAATCGAATAGCCATCTGCTATCGGTCGAATCGAAAAGGTATGGTCGAGATGGCCATGGGTAGCAATAACGGCAACAGGCTTAAGTGAATGCTTCTTCAGAATGTCTTCCAGCTGCTGTGAAACATCCGGCATACCCGGATCAATAACAACGCACTCACTTCCAGCTGCGGGTGCGATGACCCAGCAATTAGTGGCATACATGGGAGCGGCAAATGAGTCGACAAGCATGGACATTGCCCCTTCGTCTACGCTCAAAAATTGGAGCGATTGACGCTCACACACCTATACAGGGTACCTTTTACCTCCGCACGATTCACGCTCATCCAAGGTGCGCCTTGAGTGAGCACGCACACTGATAGCGACGTTCCATTGTGGAACAACGCGCTGAAAGGGACCACACCATGAGCGAATTCAATCCAACACCACAAGCTAGTGCAGCATCAGCATTAATCGGAGACCCTTCAGCCTTTGGCCGAGTCGGCGACGATGGAACAGTTTTTGTTCGCACATCCTCAGGTGAAAAAGCAGTGGGTTCATATCCTGGTAAAACAGCTGAAGAAGCGTTGGCATATTTCGTTCGCAAATTTGAACTCCTTGCAGCCGAGGTTGCACTCCTTGCCGCTCGTATTAAAAGTGGCGCCCTAGTTCCATCAGATGCATATGCCGCTGTAAAGAAACTGCGCGACCAAGTTAAAGAATTAAATGGTGTTGGCGATCTCGATGCTCTTTCAGCATCGGTTGAACAGATTGAGCCTCTTATTGAAGGCCATCGCGAAGCGTATGAAGCTAAAAAAGCTGCAGAAACTGCAGTCAAAGCTGCCCGTCGCGAACAGATTCTTGTTGAAAAGGAAAAAATTGTTGCCGAGGCCGAAAGCCTTGCACTCTCCGAGAGTTGGAAAACCACTGGAGATCGCCTGAAAATTCTTCTTGATGAATGGAAATCGGCTCCGCGTTTAGATAAGAAAGCCGATGCTGATCTTTGGAAACGCTTCTCTTCTTCACGCAATAAATTCGATAAGCGTCGCCGAACACATTTCGCCGCTTTAGAATCAGTTCAAAAGGTTGTAATTGATGCTAAAAAGGCAATTATTGAAGAGGCCGAAAAATTGGCTACATCAACTGAGTGGGTTCCAACAGCTAAACGCTACAAAGCTCTGATGGATTCTTGGAAAGCCGCAGGGCGTGGGAAGCCAAGTGATGATGCAAAAATGTGGGCGCGCTTTAAAGCAGCCCAAGATAAATTCTTTAGCGCCAAGAACGCTGATCTTGAAAAACGCGATACAACAATGGCCACGAATCTGGCTAAGCGAGAAGAATTGGTAACACTCATTGAGGCACTTCTCCCGATTGCTGATTTAAATGCAACCAAGAAGGCTCTACGTGATCACCTCAATGCTTGGGGCAAAATCGGAATGACTCACCGCGATAAGCGCGCCGCTCTTGATGCCAGAGTTCAAGCCGTCGAAACAGTCGTTAAAGAAGCTGAAGCTGAAATCTGGCGCAAAACTGACCCAGCTGCTAAAGCTCGCGCACAAGAAGTTGTTAAGCAATTAACAGATTCAATCGAGAGCTACGAAAAAATCGCAGCTAAATCTCAAGCTGCTGGTAACGCAAAGAAGGCTACTGAGGCTTCTGAATCTGCAGCTGCACGACGAGTGTGGTTGGAAGAAGCGATGAAGGGCTTAGCTGAGTTCAGCTAGTTGTTAGTTGTGCGATAAACGTCGTACACACCTTCAATATTTCGAACGGCCGAAAGTACCGCATCTAGATGCGTTGCATCAGCCATCTCAAAAGTAAAACGTGAGATTGCCGTGCGGTCTTTAGATGTTGTAACTGACGCGCTCAAGATATTTACATGTTGCTCCGAAAGCGTTCTTGTCACGTCGGCCAGTAAAGAGGCACGATCTAAAGCTTCTACTTGGATATTAACTAGGAAAACGCTGGCTGCACCTAAGCGCCAGGAAACATTTACTATGCGATCATATTGATTGCGAACTAGATCATCTGCATTGACGCAGTCAGAACGGTGAATTGAAACTCCACTGCCTTTAGTAATAAATCCCATGATTGAATCCCCGGGAACTGGAGTACAGCACCGTGCAAGTTTCACCAATACATCGTCAGCGCCTTCAACATCGACAGCGTTGCTTGACCGCTTAGTTGTGCTGACTCGCGTTGGAAATGTTTCCATCGTTGGTTCTGGATGGGAATCTTCGGCACCCATCGATAAAACCAATTTATCAATAATGGAAGAGGCTGAAACATGGCCATCCCCTACCGCCGAATACAAAGCTTCAATATCGGTATACCGAAGATCGTGTGCTAATTCCAACAGTGAATGGCCCGCAAAAATTTTCTGAAGTGGCAAGCCAGCTTTGCGCATTTGCCGCGCAATGGATTCGCGACCAGCATCAATTGCTTCTTCGCGTCGCTCCTTACTAAACCATGCTTTGATCTTTGAACGTGCACGAGGGCTTTTAACAAAATTTAGCCAATCTCGACTGGGTCCTGCGTGTTCACCTTTATTGGTGACAATCTCGACAACATCGCCATTGTTAAGGCGAGATTCGAGTGGAACTAATCGTCCGTTCACTTTCGCACCTGCGCATCGGATACCTACATCCGTGTGCACTGAAAAAGCAAAGTCAACTGGAGTCGACCCACCAGGCAAAGCAACAACACTGCCCTTGGGAGTGAATACAAAAACCTCGGGAGTGCCTAAATCAAAACGAAGCGCTTCTAAAAATTCCGATGGATCTTCAGTCTCCTTCTGCCACTCATGCAACTGACGGAGCCAGAGCATTTCTGGTGAACTATCGTTATTTTCATGACCCTGTTTGTATTTCCAATGCGCCGCAATTCCGAACTCGGCGCGAGAGTGCATGTCATACGTCCGAATCTGTATTTCAATGGCCTTGCCCGTTGGCCCAATCACTGTTGTATGTAAGGATTGATAAAGATTGAACTTAGGCATAGCGATGTAATCCTTAAAGCGTCCGGGAACCGGACTCCATCTGGCGTGAATGGCTCCGAGAACTCCATAACAATCTCTTACATCTTCAACTAGTACACGAATTCCAACTAGGTCATAAATATCATTGAATTCACGACCGCGCAGAACCATCTTTTGGTAGACCGAAAAGAAATGCTTTTTGCGGCCAGTAACAGTTGCTTGTATTCCATCAGCGGCCAAATCAGTAGTAACAATCTCGATAACATCATGGGTTAATGCGTCTCGAGATGGTGAGCGTTCGGCGACGAGGCGCGCAATCTCTTCAAACTTCTTAGGCTCTAAAACTTCAAAAGATAGATCCTCTAACTCCCACTTAATCGCATTCATACCTAAGCGGTGTGCAAGTGGGGCATAAATATCTAGAGTCTCACGAGCTTTACGTTCAGCACTTTCACTTGATACATGCTTCCATGTGCGGGCATTGTGCAATCGATCCGCTAATTTGATAACGAGCACTCGAATATCCCGAGACATTGCCACAACCATCTTCCGAACAGTTTCGGCTTCTGCCGTTGGTCCGTAAGTTAATTTGTCTAACTTCGTCACGCCATCGACTAATCCTGCTATCTCATCGCCAAAGTCACTTTGCAGTTCTTTTAGGGAATATGCCGTATCTTCAACGGTGTCATGCAAAAGGGCAGCGATAATAGTTTCAGAATTGAGGCCAAGATTCGCCAGAATATTTGCAACAGCAACTGGATGCGTTATGTAACGATCACCTGATTTACGCAGTTGCCCATCATGCGCCTTTTCGGCTACGAGAAATGCGCGTTCAACGTCCTCGAAGGTATTCGTTGCATGGTGTTCTTTGAGCGCACTTATTACTGGTGCAATCAAAGTATCCATTTAGGTACCGCTATTTGCGATGTTTACGCTTTGGTTGATTGCGCGGTCCGCGACGATCCCCTACTACTGATGGGACGGGTGCAGCCGTTCCAACTGGACCGGTTCGACCATTGACTCGCTTAGCTAGAGCTCTCATTGCTGGTTCCTTCTCGCGCAATTGCGCAAGCACAGGAGGTGCGATGAAGATTGATGAGTAAGTTCCAACAGCTAAACCAATGAATAGGGCTAGTGAAAGATCCTTAAGAGTTCCAGCGCCAAGTAATCCGGCACCTACAAAGAGAATTGAACCTACTGGCAAGAGCGCAATCAAAGAAGTGTTCATTGAACGCACAAGTGTCTGGTTAACAGCCAAGTTTGTTGCTTGTGAATAGGTGCTCTTAGAACTTGCGGTAATTGTTCGTGTGTTTTCGCGAATCTTGTCGAAAACAACCACGGTGTCATAGAGGGAATAGCCAAGAATTGTTAAGAAACCAATAACTGTAGCTGGCGTTACATCAAAGCCAACAAGTGCGTAAATTCCAACAGTAATGAAAACATCGTGGACAACTGCTGCGATTGCAGCGACAGCCATCTTGGGTTCAAAAGCCATTGCCAGATAAAGCATTACGCAGATAAGGAATCCGAAGAGTCCATAAAGAGCTTTGCGGGTAATTTCCTTACCCCATGAAGGTCCGACGATTTGAGTATCGATAGATTCAACAGGTACTGAAAATTTTGCGGCAAGCGCATCCTGGACGGCGTTATTTTGTACGGTGTCTAGTGCGCCAGTTTGAACGCGAATCTTGTCATTACCAATAGTTTGGATGATTGATTCTCCAGGGATTCCAACTGTCGCAACGGCAGCACGAGCATCATCAACTTTTGCTCCTACTTTAGTTACAGTAAATGAGGAACCACCCTTAAATTCAATTCCTAAATGCAGACCTTGCATGCTTAACGCAGCAATAGAGAGCATGATAAAGATTGCTGAGATTGCATACCAACGTCGACGACGACCGATAATCTCAATAGAAGTTTCACCGCGATAAAGGCGGCCACCTAGACCTGAAATCTTTGACATTGCTTATGCCTCCTTTGCAACTGGCAGTGTTCCAGTGCTCTTTGCTGATAGACCTGACAATGGATGACCTGATGCAAAGAAGTTAACCTTTGAAAGAATTGTCACGATTGGCTTTGTGAAAACAAAGACAACGATCAAGTCGATAAGCGTTGTTAAACCTAGTGTGAACGCGAATCCGCGAACGCCACCTACTGCAAAGAAATACAGCAGAACTGCTGCAATTATCGAAACAAAGTCGGCAACTAAAATCGTGCGACGTGCACGGGTCCAGCCAGTTTCAACTGCTGTGCGCAGTGAACGACCTTCGCGAATTTCATCTCGAATACGCTCGAAGTAAATAATAAATGAGTCAGCAGTAACACCGATGGCGACAATTGCGCCGGCAATACCTGCAAGTGTCAAAGTAAAGCCAATCCACTTACCAAGTAGCAAGAAGAGTAAGTAAACAAGTGAACCTGCAACTGCTAGTGAACCGACAGTTACCAGACCCAAACCACGGTAGTACAGAAGTGAATAAAGAAGAACTAGTCCAAGACCAATTCCACCAGCCAAGAGACCGGCATTAAGTTGGTCAGCACCAAGTGTTGGAGAAACTTGCTGAACTTCACCACGATCAAATGCAAGTGGTAGCGCGCCGTATTTTAGAACGTTAGATAGGTCTTGTGCCTCTAACTGTGTAAAGCTTCCAGTAATCTGAGCATTTCCAGATGGAATTGCTTCAGTAATACGTGGAGCCGAGACAACTAAACCATCAAGGACAATAGCTACCTGGTTGAGCGGTGCTGCTAAAGTAGTTACGCGTGAAGTAAGTGCGCCGAATGCCTTTGTACCTTCGCCGTTAAACGTCAGACTTACATACCAAGCACTACCGCCTTGAGTATCAATAGCTGAAGTAGCTTTTGAAACCTGACGACCTAAAACTTCTGCCGGTGCCAAAATATATTTGTTTCCACCGGCACGATCACAACTAACGATTGTGTCAGTTGGTGCATCAGCACCAGAGCCTTGTAGATTTTCAGGCTTTGTACAATCAAGTGCTGCAAACTTTGCATTTAATTCTGCAGATACTCCGGTCGCAGGTGTTGCATTGGGATCAGCAGCACCAGTTGATGTAGCAGTTGCTAAAACTTGGCGGAATCGCAATTCGGCAGTTTGACCAACAAGTTCAACTACACGACGTCCAGTATCTCCAGGAACAGAGATTACAATTTGACGATTCGTTCCACTTCCTTGTGCTGTAACTTCTGATTCGGCAACACCGAGTGAGTTAACACGTTGACGGATAATGGAGACTGCTTGGTCGATCGCTTCGTTAGTAACTTTTCCACTTTCACCCGGCGCAATGCGCGGTTGAAGAGTGACTGAAGTTCCACCACGTAGATCAAGACCTAGACGTACTGCGGTAGCGCTTTGAACAAATACAAGGCCTGTGAGTGCGATAAGCACGAGGGCCAAGATTGCCAAGGAACGCGCTGGGCGTGCAGCCGTCTTTACTGGTTTAGTAGTTGTAGACATAGAGGCAGAGTCTAGGCGTCAGGTGCTGGTGTGTCGAAAAGGGTCCCCAATTGAGCAGGTGGTGTTCGTCCTATGTGGGCAAAGCCCGCAGGAGTTGCCACTCTTCCACGCGGAGTTCTAGCCATGAGGCCATGTCGAACTAAAAATGGTTCAGCAACTGCTTCAACTGTTTCAATCTCTTCGCCCACTGCAATAGCTAACGTTGAAAGACCGACCGGACCTCCATTGAAACGCTCAACAAGGGCTGTTAAAACTCCCCTATCCAGACGATCTAATCCCATTTGATCAACTTCATACATCTCTAATGCAGCTCGAGCATCGGCTAGTGAAATCGATGTTGCTCCATGCACTTGTCCATAATCTCGAACTCGCCGCAGGAGTCGATTTGCAATACGAGGAGTTCCGCGAGATCTGCCTGAGACTTCAACAATGGCATCTTTATGAATATCTATTTCTAACAACTGGGCGCTTCGAGTAATCACTTGCGCTAACTCTGCATCATCATAGAAATCCAAATGCGCAGTAAACCCAAATCGATCACGCAACGGACTGGGCAATAAACCGGCCCGAGTAGTTGCACCGACTAATGTGAAATGTGGGAGCTGAAGTGGAATTGCAGTAGCACCCGGACCCTTTCCAACAACGATGTCGACTCGAAAATCCTCCATTGCCAGATAGAGAAGTTCTTCTGCCGGACGCGGCAAGCGATGAATCTCATCTAGAAACAGAATTTCACCCTCAACTAACGATGAAAGAATTGCTGCTAAGTCGCCTGCATGTGTAATTGCCGGACCGCTAGTGATGCGAATTGGAGCCTGCATCTCGCTGGCCAAAATTAAGGCCAACGTTGTTTTACCTAAACCTGGTGGACCTGAAAGCAAAATGTGATCCGCTGGTGTTTTGCGATGGCGTGCTGCTGTGAGCAGGACATCAATCTGCTCGCGCACACGGTGTTGGCCAATAAAGTCTTTGAGAGTTTTAGGTCGAAGCGCCTGCTCTAATGCAGATTCTTCCCCTTCAATATGTGATGTCACTAAGCGCTCTGGATTATCAGCCACGGGAACTCTTTCCACTAGCTAGCGCCAACTTGAGCAGTTCACTTAAATCCATTGTTGACGGATCAGCATCATTTGAGTGCAAATCATTTACTACATAACTAATTGCCGTATCGGATTCCTTGGGAGAAAAGCCAAGAGAGACAAGTGCGCTTGTAAGTTGTTCACGCCACGGTGGTTGATGACCCTTATAGGTTCCACCACTGGATAGATCGCTGAGTTTGCCTTTCAACTCCAAAATCATGCGCTGCGCACCCTTTTTCCCAATGCCTGGAACGCGCTCTATTGCTGTTGTGTCCTCTTGCGAAATTGCTCGGGCTAGATCCTCTGGAGTTAGGGCTCCCATAATTGAAAGTGCAACTTTGGGACCTACGCCTGAAACAGTTTGCACGAGTTCAAAAAGATTGCGCACTTCTTCAGTTAGAAAACCGAAAAGGGTTAAAGAGTCTTCGCGCACAATTAATGAAGTATAGAAAGTTGATTGCGAACCCAACGCAACGCTTGCACTTGTTTGAGGATTAATCAAAACACTTAACCCAACTCCTCCAACTTCAATAATCAATTTTTCAGTTGAGAGTGAGCGAATCGTACCCGTAAGAGTAGAAATCATTTAGCCACGCAGTTTTCGTAATCGTGACTTTTCCGCTTCCATAGCTTGATTAATTCTGGCGGTGGAACCACCGCGCCAAATATTACAAATAGCTAGTGCTAAAGCATCGGTGGCATCAACAGGCTTTGGAACTGTTTCAAGATTAAGAATCTTTTGAACCATCTGGGCTACCTGTGCCTTGTTTGCTCGGCCTGAACCAGAGACTGCGGCTTTAACTTCACTTGGAGTGTGCATTATGACAGGAATTCCAGCTTTAGCTGCAATGAGTAATGCAATACCAGCAGCTTGGCCAGTGCCCATAACCGTTCTGACATTGTGTTGTGCAAATACTCGCTCAACTGCGATTACGTCCGGATTAAAAAGTGCGATCCATTCATTTAAACCTTTATCTAATTCAAGTAGGCGATGCTCAAGTGCCATATCCGTAGGAGTCATTACAACTCCGACGCCCACCATCTTTAACGGTGAACCAGCTGCGCCCTCAACGATTCCAATACCGCAGCGCGTTAGACCAGGGTCAATACCTAGTACACGCATCGTTGGCCACCTATTCCTTTACTTACGTACAAGTTTCTAGCCTAGGCCTTAACAGTGAAGAAGCTATTCCAGGCTCGCCATAACCTCATCTGAAACATCAAAATTACTATAGACATTTTGCACGTCATCGAGCTCTTCGATTGCATCGATGAGTTCAAATACCTTCTTGGCACCCTCTGCATCTAGTGGAATAGACATAGATGGCAAGAATGAAGAATCTGCCGATTCATAATCAATTCCCACGTTCTGGAGCGCTGTTCGAACTTGTACTAAATCAACTGGCTCGCAGACTACTTCGAAAGATTCACCTAGGTCATTTACTTCATCAGCACCTGCATCTAGAACGGCTTCTAAAACCTTATCTTCAGTTAATCCATCCACTTTGTTGACGATAATGACACCCTTGCGGTTAAACAAATAAGAAACAGAACCAAGATCAGCCATTGATCCACCGTTACGAGTCACCGCAACTTTTATTTCAGATGCGGATCGATTTCGGTTATCAGATAAACATTCGATCATGATGGCTACGCCGCTTGGGCCATAACCCTCATACATGATTGTTATCCAGTCTTTGGCGCCAGCTTCTAGGCCTGCTCCGCGCTTGATTGCTCGATCAATATTATCTGCCGGCATTGAAGATTTCTTTGCCTTTGTTACTGCATCGAAAAGCGTTGGATTGCCTTCCATATCGGCTCCACCATTGCGTGCTGCAACTTCAATTGCGCGAATCTGCTTTGCGAAAACCTTGGCACGGCGACTATCGATAATCGCCTTCTTGTGTTTGGTCGTTGCCCACTTGGAATGGCCGGACATGGCTTACACCTTCAATCTAAACGCTCAGTATGAACTTACTTTACCTTCTCTAATGCAGGCTTTGCCACTTCCTCAATAAAGTAGCGGTGAATTCGGTGATCGCCAGTTAGTTCAGGATGAAAAGAAGTCGCTAATAGGTGCGCCGAACGGACTGCGACCGGGTGCGAATCAACCGAAGCAAGTACTTTTACGCCGGGGCCTATATTTTCTACCCATGGCGCACGAATAAATACGGCCTTAATTAAATCGGGGCAACCATCATCAAATGTAATGTCGGATTCAAAAGAATCCACTTGGCGTCCAAATGCATTTCTGCGCACAGTGATGTCTAAACCACCAAAAGTTTTTTGACCGTCCTTAGCATCAAGAATCGAATCAGCTAACAAAATCATCCCCGCGCACGATCCATACACCGGCATGCCAGCGGCAATACGAGATTTGATTGGATCTAGCAGACCAAAAATCTCTGCCAACTGAGCGATGGTTGTTGATTCTCCCCCAGGTAAAATCAGGGCATCGACTTCTACTAATTCACTAGGGCGACGAACGTGGACAGGATTAATCCCGCATGCAATCAATGCGCTGACATGTTCGCGCACATCACCCTGGAGCGCGAGAACTCCGACCTTCATGAGGTTATCGAAACTACCAACCGCGATCGGCAAGACGATGAGGTGCTGGAAGATCTGCAACGTTAATACCAACCATCGCTTCACCCAAGCCGCGAGATGCATCGGCAACAACCTTTGCATCATTCCAAAACGTTGTGGCCTTAACGCAAGCCGCAGCACGCTGGGCTGGATTTCCAGATTTGAATATTCCAGAACCGATGAATACTCCGTCGGCGCCCATTGCCATCATGAGCGCTGCATCTGCTGGAGTTGCAATTCCTCCGGCGGTAAATAGAACAACCGGAAGTTTTCCAGTTTGAGCAACTTCTTTAACTAATTCATATGGGGCCTGTAGTTCTTTAGCGGCAACATAGAGTTCGTCTTCTCGCATTGAAGAAAGTCGACGGATTTCTCCACCAATCTTTCGCATGTGTTGCATTGCATTAGAAACATCACCGGTGCCGGCTTCACCCTTAGAACGAATCATTGCTGCACCTTCATTGATGCGACGCAAAGCTTCGCCAAGATTTGTTGCACCACAAACGAAAGGAATAGTGAAATCCCACTTATCAATGTGGTTCTCATAATCAGCTGGAGTTAAGACTTCTGATTCGTCGATGTAATCAACATTGAGTGATTGCAAAACTTGTGCCTCAACAAAATGGCCGATACGAGCTTTAGCCATAACTGGGATTGAAACTGCAGCTTGGATTTTTTCAATCATGTCAGGATCAGACATACGAGCAACTCCGCCTTGTGCACGGATATCTGCGGGTACGCGCTCAAGTGCCATTACGGCAACTGCGCCAGCATCTTCGGCGATCTTTGCTTGTTCGGCGTTAACGACATCCATGATGACGCCACCCTTAAGCATTTCTGCCATACCGCGCTTAACTCTGCCCGTGCCTTTTACTTCTGACATTGCCTATTTACTCGCCTTCGCTGATGTAGGGGTACATCCTACTTTGTCTTTGTAGAGTCCGCGCTCGCAGTTACATAGGTGAAATCAGGCTCGGTATCGGTCAATGCTACCCAAACCTGGCCAGCTGCAAATTTAATCTCACTCCCATCTTCAGACGTCCATGTAGTTCCGACCTCGGCCGATGCTCGGTTCCACAATGCCGCAAATGTTTTTCCATCGCGCAATATGTATCCATGACCGCTACCGACCGTTTGTGAAAACGGAGTAATTCCCCCAACTTTGTCATGATATTCAGAAGGTGTAATTGCAACCATCTGAATAACCAAAGTCGTAGGACCTAAAGTTTTTCCAGACTCTGATACATCAATCGATGCATTATGTTCCAAGAGCCAACGCTTTTCCTTTTGGGACCATGTTGCCCGATACCTAGCTGCGGGCCAACGTATGAGTACCGATTGTGTTGGTTTACCACCTTGCGGCGCTTCCCCAAAACTCCATCCGACGTTATTGGCTGAAGTTATTTGGTATTTCTTTTCAGCGATTTTTTCCATAAGTAGATCTGCGCGAAGTACCATCGCAACTGGAGCAATTCGATTGGGATCGGTCGTATAAATACTTGGAGGTTGAGACTGAGCGCCCATATTTTGTAGGTTTGCTGATTCAATTACTGGAAGTAGTTTCTTTTGTGCGCCGCTGTAAGCAAATGCAACTCGTCCATACTGGTGCAAGATATCGATATCTGAAATACGCGCACTGCGGACTGGGCCTACTCGTTCGGGAATTGTGGATGAGAAAATCGCTGCGAGTCTGGTTAATCCTCCCTCTACCTGTTCAATATAGACAACATCGGCATCTTCTAAACCAATTTGAGGATGGGCTTGGTTTGTGTCATCGATTTTCACCGCAAGCATTGGGCCATTTGCTCCTTCGCGTCCGCTTAGAACGTTATGTTGCACGCTTTTGGGAATCAAGTGCGTGACTGATGCGCATCCAGTCAGCAGCAATAGAGATGCAATAAATAGCGATATGCGCTTAAAGAGCATCAGATTCAAACTCATAAGTAACTGGAAGTGGTGCCGTACCTGCCAATCTAAACATTCTCACAAAAAATTTACGACGCACCATTTGTGTAGATGAAACGGCATCTGTGTGTATCGAAATCGCGATTCGAATTTTTGAAGTTAAAACCGAGAGTTCTTGAAGTAGCGCTTGCTCTGGCGCGCTTGCATGGGGTAACCCATCTGCAATCAATAAACCGAGTGCACCCGATAGTCCACTTTCGGCCATCGAACGGTTTTTAACTTCGGCATCTCTTGCTTGATAAGCCGCACCGGTTAATAACATCGAGGTGGCAGGATCGGCTAAATCGCTATGGGCTATTTCAAGTGCAATGGCGGCGCGCTTTTGCAATAACACGTCCAAATTTGCCCAACTTGTTTCAACACGATGATGTAATCGGTCCAAACGAGTTGCTGAAAAAGAGAGATACCAAATGCCTATAAGCAATAGGAAACCAATGCTTATCCAGGTTCTCATTTCTTCTCCTCGTCGCGTGAAATGAACCGGCCCCAAGCGCGCCCGTCAGAGCTAAGTGAAACACCTTGCCCACCAACAATAGCCATCTCATAAATCGAAAAGATTTGCTGGGCAACAACATCCCAATCAAATAATTGAGATCGAATTTTGCCGGCGATAGATAGCTCTTTCCGTTTCTTGTCATCACGCAATAGATCGATAACTACTTTGGCTAATTCCGTGGAGTTTTCAGATTCAAACAATGCTCCGAATTCTCCCCCGCCTAGAAGTGAATCAAAAGCGGGAATATCGCTAGCCACAACACATGCGCCGCCAGCGAGGGCTTCTGCCAAAATAATTCCGAATGACTCTCCACCAGTATTTGGTGCAACATAGAGAGAAACGGAAGACATGAAATCAGCCTTTTCTTGTTCGGAAATCTTGCCTAGAAATTCGAAACGATCGCGAAGCTGGGGGTCAATCTCTTTTTCGAAATCTTTAGAATCTCCGGGACCTGCAACAAAAACTTTCACATCAGGTGCAAATCGAGCAATTATGGGCAGTGCATCTACAAGAACTTGTAGCCCCTTACGCGGTTCTTCAAATCGACCAATGAAACCGATGGTATTGCCAGACCATTTTTCCTGTGCAGTTCCATCTGCATACCTTTTTGCATAAATTCCATTAGGAATCACCACGGCATCTGTCTCGAGGTGATCAGTAAGTGTTAGGCGTGCCGCCTCAGAAACTGCAATTCGCGCTGAAAGTTTTTCAATTGCCGGCTCTAAAATTGGCCCAATTGCAAAGATTACTTTTTGGCGTTTTGCTGCGGCATGAAAAGTCCCAACCATAGGACCTTCAGCGGCCCAACACGCTAATAGGGAAATAGATGGAATAGCGGGTTCGTGTAAGTGGAGCAAATCAAAATCTCCACTTGCAATCCACTGGCGCACTCTGGCATAAGCAATAGGACCAAAGAGAACTCGTGCAACTGCCCCGTTATACGGAATAGAAATTGGCTTTCCTGCACTGACAACATAGTTTGGTAATTTCTCTTCATTGATTGCTGGAGCAAGCACAGAGACGCTATGGCCAGATGCAATCAAGAATTCTGCTAAATCACGAACATGGTTTTGCACGCCACCTGGCGTATCCCAACCATACGGACAAACGATTCCGATTTTTAACTTCTTAGTCAGCATTATTGACGATCCTTAAAATCGCCATCAATCCAAATGCGCTGCATCATGTGCCAATCTTGTGGATATTTCGAAATGCCTTGGGCAAACAAATCTGCACTTTTCTGAACAACTGCGGCGACACGTTCGCTTTCACTTCCTTGTGTTGGAATTTCGATAACTGTTAAATCAATATGTATTCCCGCATCGGTGTAGGAAATATAGGCACTAATCAGTGGGGCTCCCGTGCGAATGGCAAGTAGCGCAGGACCAGCTGGCATCCTTGCTGGGCCACCGAAGAAATTCACATCGATTCCCGATTTAGAAAGATCACGATCCGCGGCAAGTGCGATAACGCTTCCGCTTCGAATACGTTGCATCAACGTGGGAATAACTCGACCGTCTAGCGGAAGAGATTCCATGCCAAAATCCTCACGATATTGCATAAATTTTTTGAATAGCTTTTCTGGTTTTAAATGCTCAGCAACGGTGACAATTCTTGCTCCTCTAGCGCAAAAATATGCCGCTGCATGATCATAATTGCCACAGTGAGGTAGCGTCACAATCGCCCCGTTTCCGGCAGCAACTGCGTCCATCAAAATACTTTCATCATTGACAGTGACGGTGCTAAGAATCCGCTCTTTTGACCAATCGGGAAATCTAAAGACGTCACACCAATATCGAAGCGCCGATCGCATTCCTCGGTAAGCAAGTAGGTCTAAATCTAATTCTGTGATGTTCGGTGAAGTTCGCGCCAAATTTGAACGCAACCGAGCAACGCTCTTACCGTTCTTTTTAACGAGATAGTCAGCGACATTATTGGCCTTTGAATACACAAAGGTTTCAGGTAGCCAGCGAAGAACTCGCCATGCAGCGAAATATCCCCAGGCAGTAAAATTCTCGATCACTGCAAAAAGGCCTTACGCACAATTAACATACGTTGAACAACTGTTATAGCGCCAAGTACTGCAAGCAACCACATTCCAATAGCTAATACATATGGGATGCCAAGTCCATCTAATGCTATTGCTGACATTGCCATAATTAATCTCTCGGTGCGCTCTGCTATTCCTCCACTACACGTTACAGAATAACTTTCAGCTTTGGCGCGGATATAAGGAACTAGAATGCCTGTGACTAAGGTGATGATTACTACAAAACTGAGACGATCGGCATGATCTATCAAATAAATACTGATTCCCAATAAAATTGCGGAATCAGTTAATCGATCTATTGTGGAATCCAGAAAACTTCCCCATACGCTTGCACCCTTTTTGGAAATTCGCGCCATCGTTCCGTCAAAGAGATCACTTAGAGCAAATATTGCTATAACCGCAGTTCCGTAAAAAAAATCTCCACGCGGGTAGAAATAGAGCGCTGAAGTAATCACTCCGATCGCCCCAACCCAGGTGACTGCATTTGGTGTTATCCCGATTCGCAGCGCAAATGAGGCTACGGGTGTTATTAATCTCGTAACCGCTGGTTTCAAAGAACGACTTAACATCACTGCACATCGTAGGCTGACCCAGTGCAGAATCACACATTGGGCTTGAATCTTTGCGTCTTTGGCCACCCATCAGCGGCACCGGCCGATGTTGCTGCTGCCTTAGGGGCCAGTATTGGCGAGAATGCATCTGGTGAAGTTTCCTTAGCAATCTTTGCAATTAATCCCAACACTGGGATCGACCAAGCAACCATTGATCAATGGCAATCTTTTGATGAATTTCTGACTCCTCGCATGATTGTTGTAACGCATTTAGATGGAAATAATGCAGATTTTGATGATGCGGTTATGTTAGCTACCCGTGTTTTTGATCAGGTGGCAACTCCTTACTTAGTTTTACATGATGACGACGGTTCACCGCGCGCTTTGATCTCACTTTCTGACATGGTCATTACTGATTATTCAACAACGCCTCCAACCCAAAATCCATGCGAACCAGAACATGAAACATTGGTGCAAGAGTTTCGCGATGAATACTTAGAGCTCGCTACCTCTATGGGTGAAGGTGCATTTGCAGCTGGCGTACTTTTTCCAGCCATCCCTTTAGTCTTTGAAAATGGAATCGGGCTTGATGTTATAAAGCAATATTTAGAGCAGCTCGTCTAAAACTACCAAGCTGCAGCAATCTCATCTCGCGTTAAATTCAGTAACTGTGGCAACACTTTGGTCTTGCCAATAATCGGCATGAAATTAGCGTCACCGCTCCAGCGAGGAACAATGTGCTGATGTATATGCTCTGCAACACCTGCTCCAGATATCGCACCTTGATTCATTCCTAAATTAAAACCGGCTGGTGCTGAAACTTTGCGAATAGTTTTCATAGCATGAGCACTCAGTGAAGAAATTTCATTTCTTTCGTCTTCACTTAAATCAGTCAAATCAGCGACATGGCGATACGCGCATACCAACAAGTGCCCCGGGTTATATGGATACAAATTCATCACAACAAAAGCCGTGGTGCCTCGGTGAACTATTAATCCTTGAGAATCACTTAATGTAGGAATTCTGCAAAAGGGACACTCGACTTCGTTGCCTTCCAATGGTCGGTTTTCACCACGTAAATACTCAAGACGATGCGGGGCCCACAAACGTTGCCAACCATCAGGCATCCCTGCGCCATCAATATCCATGATTAAACCTGGGTGCGCTCAGCTACAGTTTTTTGAATTTCGGCAATCGCTTGCGCAATTGGAATTCCATTCTTCTGTTCACCGTTGCGATAGCGGAATGAGACAGCACCGGCTGCCATATCTTCCTCACCAGCAATAACCATAAATGGAACCTTCTGCATCTGAGCGTTTCGTACCTTTTTCTGCATACGATCATCAGAAGCATCTAGCTCGGCGCGGATTCCAGCCTTCTTCATCTGCTTAATAACATCGGCTAAATAATCGGCAAAAGCTTCAGCCACTGGAATACCAACTGCCTGAACTGGTGCAAGCCATGGTGGGAACGCGCCTGAATAGTGTTCAGTGAGAACACCAAAGAAACGTTCAATAGATCCAAACAATGCTCGGTGAATCATCACAGGACGTTGGCGTGAACCATCAGCTGCTGAATACTCAAGTTCAAATCGTTGTGGCAGTTGGAAATCAACTTGAATCGTTGACATCTGCCACGTGCGCCCAATTGCATCTTTAGCTTGTACTGAAATTTTTGGACCATAAAAAGCTGCGCCACCATCGTCTAGAACAAGTTCTAGGTTCTGTGCGACGGCCGCCTTACGTAAAGTCTCGGTTGCTTCTTCCCAATCTGCGTCTTCTCCCACAAACTTTTCAGGGTTTTTTGTGGAAAGTTCGAGGTAGAAATCGTTAAGACCATAGTCACGCAGCAAATTGAGAACGAATGTTAATAATGAATCCAACTCATCGGCCATCTGCTCTTTTGTGCAATAGATATGCGCATCATCTTGCGTGAAGCCTCGTGCACGGGTTATGCCGTGAAGTACGCCTGATTTTTCATAGCGATAGACCGTGCCAAATTCGAATAAGCGAAGTGGGAGCTCGCGATAAGAGCGTTGACGGGCTTGGAAAATTAAGTTGTGGAAGGGGCAGTTCATTGGCTTCATGTAGTACTGCTGGCCAGGTTTCTTGATGGTTCCATCAGCGTGGAGTTCTTCATCCATAATCATTGGTGGATACATTCCTTCGGAATACCAATCCAAGTGACCAGATTTTTCAAACAGCGCTGCCTTGGTTAAATGAGGCGAATAAACAAATTCATAATCTTCTTCTTCATGGCGCTTGCGCGAATAATCTTCCATCGCCCGGCGAATGATTCCCCCCTTAGGGTGAAACACTGCAAGACCAGAACCAATCTCTTCAGGAAATGAGAAAAGATCGAGTTCAGTTCCTAATCGACGATGGTCGCGTTTTTCAGCCTCGGCTAAAAGTTCAAGGTGGGCATTGAGTTCATCTTGCGAAGGCCACGCTGTGCCATAAATTCGTTGCAGCATCGGATTTTTTTCAGATCCGCGCCAATACGCCGCCGCGCTTCGCATTAATTTAAATGCAGGGATCATTTTTGTTGACGGCAGATGTGGACCTCGACAGAGATCGCTCCATACAGGATTTCCATCACGGCCTAAGTTGTCATAGATAGTGAGCTCTGCTCCCCCAACTTCCACACTTGCTTCTTCACCTGCTGGACCTTTAATGCCAATGAGTTCACATTTATATGGCTCGTGTGTAAGTTCTGCCAAGGCTTGCGATTCGCTAACAACGCGACGACGAAAACGTTGGCCATCTTTAACAATCTTGCGCATTGCACTTTCAATCTTGATTAAGTCATCTGGATTAAAAGGAACCTTTGGATCAAAATCGTAGTAAAAACCATCTTTTATCGGTGGGCCAATTCCAAGTTTTGTATCCGCATAAACTTCCTGCACCGCTTGCGCCATTACATGCGCAGTCGAGTGTCGAAGCACAAAGAGCCCGTCAGGTGAGTTGATTAAGACTGACTCGATTACATCGCCCTCTTTAAGATCGGTCCATAAATCTTTGAGTACGCCATTAATTCGACAAACAACTACATCTTTATTGTCAGCAAATAAGTGAGTAGGGCGTTGATCTGCCTCTATAGAGCGCGAAGCGCCATCAACGGTTACCTGAATCATGTGGCTAGCCTACCGAATACTTATGTGCCAATGCCGCAATTTCTTCTCCGAACGCGTGTGAAAGATGCAACGGCCTTGAATCGATGGAAGAAATCGCATGAGATAAACGCAAACTACTTATGAAAAAAGCTGAAGTGATTTGAGAAACCCGATCTGCCGGGATGCTCTCAAGGGCAACTAGGTTGTTTTCAATCAATATTTCGCGAATAATTCCTGGCAACACACAATCAGAAGTTGGCGGCGTTACCCAAACTCCATCAATACAAGCGATGAAATTCGTGACCGACCCTTCACAGATGTTGCCTTCAGGATTGATTGTGATTGCATCGTCAAAATCAGCAAGCTGAGCCTGCTCAAGAATCTCTAGGCGATCGCTATATGGAAATCTTTTGTGAACATTGCCTACGACTGGCTTGGGATGAATGCGAATATCACAACTCTTAGATTGTTCTGTATACGGCATATGTACTGCAAGCCAGTTCGATTGATTGTCGAAACTAATTCGTAGCATTCCTAAACCCTGCGGGACTGCGGCAAAAAGCTCAACCACTCCCTGTGAAATTTCAGCAGTAAGTGGAATCGTTATTCCAAGTTCTTGCGCACTCCTATGTGCTCGCGCAATATGTCGATCTAGTGAAAATGCGCGATTTCCGACGGTCTTTATAGTCTCGAAAATTCCTTCACCATCTAGCCAACCTGAAATAGTTGCCGGTACGTGGCTTATGCCCTGCAGATGCCCGTTATAAATCACTTTCATAAAACACCGCCGGCAAGTGAGACTAGGCGTCTGGCTTTAAGTTGCGTCTCTTCCCATTCAGCCGCAGGATCACTAGCCCACGTTATTCCAGCACCCGTTCCAAAACGCAACTTGTCATCTTTGAAGAAAATGCGAATAGCAACTGATAGTTCGCAAGTATCTCCTTGCACCCAACCCAAAACTCCACAATACGGCCCACGATTTCCTTCATTTTCCTTAATTACTGAAACTGCAGATGATTTCGGCGCTCCACTTATTGAACCTGGCGGACTCAGCAATGTGAAAATCTGTGACCATGTTGTGTCTTTCGCTAACTCACCTTCAATATCAGAGACTAAATGCACTAAACCAGGATGAGCTTCGGTTGAAAGTAATCTCGGTACCGATACCGTTCCACTTTTGCAAATTTGTCCTAAATCATTTCTCATCAGATCAACGATCATGATGTTTTCGGCCCTATCTTTAACACCGAAATCCTTAGTCCCAACTGGCGCGGTTCCCTTAATAGGCGATGTGCGTACTCGATTTCCCTCTCGTTTTAGGAACAGTTCTGGTGAAGCCGAGGCGATATTGATACCTGGGGCTTCAAGGTATGAGGCCCATGGCGCTGGATTTCCCTCTAACAAGGCGCTGAATAATCCACGTAAATTTTCTGTCTCAGTGTCAATGGAAATTTCTCTGCAAGCATTTACTTGATATACCCACCCTTGTGCAATCAACTCTTGGATACGTTGCACATAGGAAACATATTCATTCTCGTTTGCACTAGTAGTCCATGTTCCATCAATTTTTTCCCACGATGTTTTCGGAAATTCTGCAGCACTTACGTCATCAAACTTGAATGCTTGAAAATCGCCTTCAAATGTTGTTGAGACTGCCCAGAATCCTCCATCGGCTAAACACGAAGGATCATCTGAGACCTGCGATAGGCCAGTTGCCAACCGCCCATTCATCCAAAAAATAGGCGCATTGGGCGATGAACTCACAAGGTAACGGTATCCATTGAATTCCCACTTTGGCGCAATGGCCCCACCTACGATAGATTTCACCTCCTCGCGGACGTAGCGCAGTTGGTAGCGCGGAACCTTGCCAAGGTTCAGGTCGCCGGTTCGAACCCGGTCGTCCGCTCTCAAAACTTATCGCCGTTCACGTAAAAAATGGACGGCGTT
>WLQG01000039.1 GCA_009698445.1 Actinomycetota bacterium | reverse complement strand
TGGCCTCGTATCCGGCATAAAACGCTGCGTAGAACGCAGGCTTTGTTGTATGCCAAGATGCAGGCTTATTGGTTGTATGAGCAGAAGGAATTACAGCAGAACGCGTTGCGTTTGCTGGAACGAATGAGCTGTTAGACATATTCGCTTCCCCTCTATTCACTTCGATTCCGCCATGAAAACGATGAAAGGCAAGGGTAAAGCATGGGCGGCGGCTGGTGCAAGTTAATTAATTAGGCCGTATTCACGCGTAATTAAGGGGTGACGAGGCCCGCTTCGGCCAGGAAGCGTGAGGGCTTACCGCGATAGCTCATGTGCAGATCCACTTTAGCTCGCGTAATTCCAACATAGAACAAGCGGCGTTCTTCATCGATAGATGCTTGATCTCCAGTTGTTGAATTATTTTCAAGAGGCAGCAAGCCTTCGCTGACTCCCATTAAAAATACGCGCTCCCATTCAAGTCCCTTTGCTGCATGCAAAGTTGCCAAGGTTGTTACGGGCATTGTTGGTGGATTGTTTTGTTGAACGCGATCTTCTAGTTCGCGCAAATAAGTACGCAGATTCTTTGGTGTGAATCCATTATCAGCATCAAGTTCGCGCGCTAAGTGCAAGAGCGCTGCAATTCCATCTATATGAGCACCAGTTAAAAATGGTTGTGCCAGTGTTCGTAGTTCATCTAGCCATGAAACACCTTCAGTAGGAATAACAGATGCATTACGAACAAGTTTAAGAAATTCGCGCACATCTGGGCGATCAAAGAAGCGTTCACTGTTGCGCACTTGGTATGGAACTTTGGCAGCGTTCATTGCCCGTTCGACAGAGTTAAGTTGGCTGTTCGTGCGCGCTAGAACTGCGATTTCTTGCGGTGGGGTACCTTGTGAAATTAACTGAGTGATTGCGCTAATTATTCCGGCAATCTCTGAAGTTTCATCGCTGTAAGCATCAACCGATGGCTTTTCGCCGTGATCATTAAGTGCGACTAACTCTTGACCCATCTGCGCTTTGCGCAATACCGAGTTTGCCATAAACGTAATTTCAGGTGTTGATCGATATCCAGTTGTAAGTCGAACAACTTCAGCCTCTGGAAAACGTTGCGTGAATGAGTTTAGGAAAACTGGAGTAGCACCAGCGAATGAATAAATTGTTTGTGCGGGATCGCCAACAACACATATCTCTTGGCGCGAACCTAGCCAGGCATTAATCAAGCGTTGTTGTAGTGGGGAAATATCCTGGTACTCATCAACGGTAAAGAATCGATATTGATCATGTACACGTTCGCGCACTTCGCGCTCTTGTTCAATCATGGCCGTTGTTAATAGCAATACATCTTCAAAATCCATGGCGCGCTCTTGATGTTTTACTGATTCATAGGCGGTGTAAACCTTGGCCATTTGTTCGGGATTAATACGCGGTTTAACGCTTCGCTTTCCAAGTTCAGATAAATAATCAATCGGTGCAACTTCACTGACCTTTGACCATTCGATTTCAGAGGCTATGTCTCGCATCAAATCACGCGAAGTAATTGATAGTTCCGAAGTGAGCTCTGCACGTTTGATTGCTTCAGTAATAAAGGCGGTTTTTGAAGTAATCAGGTCTGGAGTTCGGCCACCAAATACTTGTGGCCAAAAAAACGTTAACTGCTTGAGCGCCGCGGCATGAACCGTGCGAGCTGCAACGGACGGAACTCCAAGGGAACGAAGGCGCATGCGCATTTCGCCTGCAGCGCGTGCGGTAAATGTCAGAGCTAAAACTTTGTGTGGGTCCATCACATTAATTGCTGCGGCATAAGCAATGCGGTGAGTAATTGCGCGAGTTTTTCCAGTTCCAGCCCCTGCAATCACACAAACCGGACCACGTGTAGCAAGTGCCAAAGCCCGTTGTTCGTTATCGAGAGATTCTAAAATCTCCTCAGCGCGAAGATCCGACACTTAGCGCCACGTCTCCCCACCGGTTAAATCAGCGACTGTGTATCCATCTTTTGCAACAAACCAAGCTGTAATCATTTTGCGGGCAACTGAAATTGAGGGCGGCAATAAAATGTCATTGGTTGCTACAGCGTTTTTCATTTCATCACGAGTAAACCAACGCACCTCGGTGATTTCTTGACCATCTGGGCGAGCATTTTCTGGATGATCTGTAATAGCTTCAAATGCAATCATGATTGATGCAGGAAATGGCCAGGCTTGTGAACGCAAATAATTAATATCATTGCAATACACACCGGCTTCTTCAAATACTTCGCGTGATACACACTCTTCAAAAGATTCACCCGGTTCAACAAAGCCAGCAAAAGTAGAAAAACGTTTTTCGGGCCATACGGGTTGGTGTCCAAGAAGAATTCGGTCTGCAGAATCCTTTACTAAAACAATGACTGCAGGATCTGTGCGGGGATGGTGCTGGGTTGAATCTTCAACACACACACGAACTGAACCACCTAAATCACTGACCGTTGCCGCGCCGCATCGTGCGCAATGTGTATGAACCGCATGCCAGTTTGCTAAACCCACTGCATGCATGGCAAGTGAAATCTCAACTTCATCAAGGTTGCCACCAACTTCACGCAGAGTAGCAAAGCCTTCGTATTTTTCTTCTACAGTTGCAGGTTCATTAATCCAAGAAGTACGCCATGCGAAATATGGGGTGTTGTTATCTCTGCCCAAACCTAAGAAAAAGCGTTCTCCTGCTTCAAAAGATTCTTGCTGTGCAGCAACTGTTGTCGCATCACAGAAAATTAGAGCATCTTCGGTTGCAGCGATTCGACCGTCAATGATTTGAATGATTAAGGCTTTATCCCAGAGCTGATCTAACGCCTTTGCATCAGTTCGTAGTTCGCTGGCGCGATTTATCGGAGATAGGGATTGATTGCGCGCGCTCATAGGGGTGAACGCTACTAGCATCGCCCCATGCGCATAACATCCTGGAATCTGCTGCACGGGGAACCAATGCCACCTGACAAAGAGGCCGATAAAGATGCGTTACTGACCGCCGCCCTAGGCCAGCTGGCCAGCGATGTGATTGGCCTTCAAGAAGTGGACTATTTCCTCGAACGTTCAGGAAATCACAATCAAACCGGCACTGTTGCATCGATTATGGGTGCACGTGATTGGGCATTTGCGCCATCGCTCATGGGTTCACCCGATGATGAATGGCGAAATCCCAATGACACAGATGACAAGTTAATTACCAATACAAGTGAAGTGGCACCACCTTCTTATGGAATCGGAATGATTTCAAAGATTCCCGTTCAATCGTGGCACCGATTAGATTTAAAAGGCTCTCCTGTTGGCGTACTTATGGCATTTCCAGTTGATGGAAAGTTGAAACGTTTTTATGTGCGCGATCATCCACGAAGTGCACTAGCCGCCAAATTAGATAATGGCTGGTTGATTGTAAATACACATTTATCTTTTGTGCCAGGGTTCTCACTTGCGCAGCTAATCAAAATCAAACGGTGGGCAAACACGTTGGGAGTATCCGATAAATCTAAAATTTTAATTATGGGCGATCTCAACATGCCTTTTGCCATTTTTGCCCGCGGATTTAAATGGAAATCTCTAGCAACCATGCGTACTTTCCCCAGTTGGTATCCAAGAGTGCAGATCGATTATTTTCTTTCGCAGTCTTTAACAGCAAAAGATGTTCATCATATTGAATATCCACATTCGGGAATGAGTGATCACATACCATTAGTAATTGAGGTTGAGAACTCTTAATAAACCAATCAAGGAGTTCGATTTACTTAGCACCTACACAATGCGTTCAGGCCCGAGCTTTAAAACTAATCGTGCGTAGTCACTCTCTTTATTTAGATTTTTCTAAGAATTGTCTAACAGTTGCCTGACAGCCTCGTTCCAAGATTTAGTAAATGAATTTTCTTGCAACTTGTTATAAAAGTATTCTAGGTGTTGCTTTCTCTCCAGACTATTAAATAGGATTCGTGGGGACTTTATTGTTGTCGAGAACTTCGATGTTGATAATCTAATTCCATCAAGTGAGAAGAACTTGCACCACATATAGTGGTCCGCCCATCGATTCTCTGGAGTTGTCGTCCAGCCTTCGCTTAAACAAAAATATATCTCCCTGGTGTGAGCAACGCCTGTCATAGAGATTGAGTTCTTGTAGGGAGGGCCTTCGACATGCCAATTTACCCAATTCTTTTCTCTCAAATTAGTCTTTGCAAGAAGCTGAATTTGTCTCTCTTTGTTTAAATAAACAGGCACGGGATGTGAAAAGTCATATTTCAGAAGTTCTTCCTTCATAACTTTCAAGTGGTCTGGAAGGAATAGATCATCATCCCCTAGATAAGTCACATATCTCGAAGGATAATTTCTGATGGCGAAATCTCGATATTCTTCACCAACTCGGGCTGACTTTGGGAACTCGAGCACAGTCACTCGTCTATCGAATTTGAATTTTGCAGTGATTTCTCTCGTCTCCTGGGTTATTCCATCACAGATAATTACTATCCTAAAATTCTTGTAACTCTGTTGCAGGACACTGCATATTGCATATTCAAGTGTCTCTGGGTGGTTATAGGTGGGAATAATTACCAGAAAGTCTGGGTGAAAAAAATGAGATCGCCTAATACTTGAATTCACTGAATTATCTATTTTGTGTAGGAAAAAGGCTTTCAACATCAAAAGGTATCTCACTTGAATCAAGAGGTAGTAGATACCTGTCAGGAGATTCGTGATCATAAATCTGAGTGGGATGATTGATGAGAAAACTCTCCCTGTCTGCAATATTGACATTCATATGCCAAACGCCTTCAGGAATGACTAATTGTCTGAAGCCTTGTTCACTCAAAGTTACTTTTTGGATTTTGCCAAAAGTTGGTGACTGTATTCTTGGGTCGTAGAGAACGGTAACAATCTCTCCACAAATCAATGTATAGCGATCTGACTTTTCAAGGTGTAATCCCCAACCTTTGGTTGTATTCGCTTTGATGGAGAACATATAACAGTAAACCACTGGCTCAGACCAAACATCTTGTGTGCCATTCCACACCTCAAATAGACGACCTCTGTGATCAACGTGGGTCGTAACTCTTTTGACTAATACCCCGTGAATTTCGGCTTCTACTCTTGTACCGTCAAGCTTTGTTGTTTGGATATCTTTAATTGCACGTTGCACCGACTGGTCAAAATCCATATGCGATTTTAACAAATTTTGCAAAAAAGGTAAAGGAGGTTCTGAATTCACCGCCACTCTTTTACCCCCTTCTGGCGGTTATTCTGGGGCAGATTCTTTGCTGGCGTTAGTAATCAAGGCAATCAAAGCAGCTTCATCTAGCAAATCAGATGGACGGTCAGTAACTGAGGTTGGAACATAATGAAATGCTGCGCTGATTTTGGAAATGTCGGTGCCATAAAGTTTCGCCCACGCTAATCGGTACATCGCTAACTGCACTGCTGCTGACGCGTCAAGCTTTGTTGAACCAGTTTTCCAGTCAACAACCTCAAAGCCATCGGCTGTTGCATAAACAGCGTCAATACGACCCCGTACCAAGATTCCACCAATAGTTGTTTCAAAAGGTACTTCGACGCGGGCCGGAGTGCGATTGGCGTATTCACTGGCCAACCAAGTTTTCTTAAGATCTTCTAGCTTTGAATCTTCTTCGAGCGGATCTAAATAATCTAAGTACTCATCACCAAATAATGTGGCTGCATCAGTGAACTGACGTTCAACCCATAAGTGGAAAGCGGTTCCACGACGTGAATATTGATCTTGACCACGTGGCATTGGGCGCCGAATATTGAGTGCAAGTTCTTGCGGATCTTTGTGCAAGGCAACGAGAGTAGAAGTAGAAAGTCGTGGAGGAAGGGCAACTGCAATAGTTTCATTCTTAGCTTTGCGCGCTTCGTTGATCAAAGCTTGAGCATCTTCAATCCATGAATTGATTTCGGCAGATTGCGATTGTTGTAGCGAATGAACAGGTGCAGATTTCACTAATTCAATTGCGGCATCAAATGCACCGCGGCGATTGCCCAATGGGTCGCGGGGCCATTGGGCTGTAATTGGATTTTCAAGCGTTGGGTTTTCCGAGCCATCTTCTGGCGCTGCAACATCGCTGACTAACAAGCCGCCTAGGCCACTTGCTGCACCTGCTATTAAATTAAAGATCTCACTTGGCGCAACGGCTCGTGTTCCATCTCGCCACCATGAAGTAGTACACAGCAGGTGCGACTTTGCGCGAGTAACTGCAACGTATGCAAGGCGCATCTCTTCGCGCATCTTGATGTTATTGGTGCAGGCTTTACCAAATGCCTCAATTACTTTGGATGCTTCACTGTTTTTCGTTACGCCATGTAGCGAGAAATGTGGAAGTTCATGTGCATCACCACGTAATTCAAATGGCACATGCTTTTCATTCTTAAGCCAATTATCTGAGTCACCCGTATTGTTTCCAGGGAAAGTTCCTTCGGCTAAACCGGGTACAACGACTACATCCCATTCGGCGCCCTTTGCCATATGTATCGTCAATATTTGCACAACATCGCTGCGAATTTCAGGTGCACCTGCTTTTAATCCACCTTCAGCGTCGGCTGCAATATCTAGCCACACTAAGAAAGCTGACAGGGTTCCGCCGGTGCGTTCGAACTTTGCTGCTTCATCAAGGAAGCGATCTAGATGCCTGCGACCAGTTTGATTTCCATCGCGAAGAGTTATTTCACTTTCAAGAGTTAAGTAATTTTCGATCTCACTAATCAGATCGGTAATCTGTCCACCTGCTCGTGCGCGCAATCGACGCAAGTCGCTGGCAAATCGCACAAGGCGTTGATATCCAATATCACTGAAACCGAATTTCTTAGCATCGGCAATCTCATCCAAGGCATCAATGATTGATCCAGCGAATTGATCGTCGGCCTCTAATTGTTCTGGGTTGCCTGCAGCAATTTTCTTGATAAATGTTTTTGAGTCCGCATGTAATGCTTTAGCGCGATCACGTGAAAAACTGCCCAGTGCTGCGATATCGCGTGGGCCCAAATTAATTCGCGGGCCTGTTAAATGGCGCATGACGGCAGATCCTGCATCTGGATCGGTAATTATTTTGAGCATTGTGACAACATCAGCAACTTCAGGAACGTGAATTAATCCACCGATTCCAATAACTTCAACTGAGATTCCGGCAGCGTGCAAAGCACCTTCGATTGCCGTTATCTGACTTCGTTTTCGAACAAGCACGGCACAAGTTTTGCCGGTGTTTGGCGCCCAGTTCTTGGCTACATATTCGCAAATAGCTTGAGCTTCTGCATCGATTGTTTCAAATATTCCGTAAGCAACTTCCCCTTTACCCGCTTTAGGGCGTGCTTCAAGTTCAACAACTTGTTGACCACCCGCTGATTTAATTTCGTCACTGATTCGGTTTGCAACCGTCAAAATCATTTCATCATTGCGAAATGTTGTTGGCAATGAGAACTGTGCTTTACCTGATTGTTCTGGACCCTTAGGGAAATACTTTGCAAAAGATGCCATCGTGCCGGCCGATGCACCGCGCCAGGTATAGATAGCTTGCGATGGGTCCCCCACAGCCATTACCGGATGACCATCGCCATAAAGTGAAGAGAGCATGCGCACCTGTGATTGCGACGTATCTTGATATTCATCGAGCAAGACAACTTTAAATTTTCCGCGCTCTAGTACTCCTACGTCTTCAAAGTTCTGTGCGATATCTGCAGCTAAGGACATTTGATCATCAAAGGAAAATTCACCAGCTGCTTTACGTCTATCCATAAAAGCTTCAACCATTGGAAGAAGAGAATTTCTCTGACGCATAGCTTTTGCTACATCCCGAACATCTGCATTGCTTGCTCCTTGTAGTGGTGCTAATTCTGCTAAAACTTCATTGCCAATACGCTCGATGTCTTCAGCCTTCACTTGATGCTCGAGCATTAATTTTGAAAGCCCTAGCAAATCTTTAATGACGGTACTTACTGCACTTTGATTACGGTAATTATCATCAGACCAGTTACGCACAACATCTGATGCAATCTGCCAAATGGCAGCTTCACCTAATGGTTCGGCATCGGCATCAATGCCATAACGAATTGCATGTTCACTTAACAACTTGCCGGCATAAGAGTGATACGTGGTGACTGAAGTGGATGTCGAAGTGATGTGTTTGAAATCAGGAAGTGCGGCTAATTGGCGTAAACGCTTGCGAATACGTACCGATAACTCCCCTGCGGCTTTGCGCGTGAAAGTGAGACCAAGGATTTGATCTGGGGTGACAAAACCATTGGCTACCAGATACAAAACACGATTGGACATAGTTTCGGTCTTGCCCGAACCTGCGCCTGCAATCACTACAGATGGTTCTAACGGACTGCTAATAATTTCAGATTGATATTTCGTGACAGGTTTAATGGATGCGCCAAATTTTGGGTGGGCTTGCAGTTTGGCAATAATCTCTTCAGGTGAATATTTCGCTACTCGCTCCATGTTTGTAAATGTCACTGCTCAACCACCGTCCGTCCATCACTTTGAACAGGACATGAAGTGCGTACTGGGCAGCCTTTACAGCGCTTATTTACTGTGGCAAAGAAATGGGCGGCACCCATGCCGTCGGCAATTTCATTGAGTTTTTCTTTCGTTGCTTCAACATCAATAACATGTTGTGGCCGAAGCGTTGCACCCGCAGAGTCTGTTCCTAAGTAAACAAGTTCAGCACCTGCACTGGTAGTGCCCTGAGTAAATCCACCTTCAGCAATTCCCACTTGATAACTAGCTAACTGAAGGTTTTCTTTAGCTTCTTTAAGCGAAATTGCTGAGCCACCAGTTTTAAAATCAATAATAAATAGGGAGCCATCAGCATCAACTTCAAGGCGATCAACGCTTCCCTTAATTCGAGCTCGGCCTAGCTTTATGTCAAAACGCATTTCAGCATCAACGACGGTCCGCTTAGTCTTTTTATGATACTCAACGAATTTTTCTAACATCGTTACTGCATTTTCAAGCTGTGATGCGCTCACCCATCCCGATTCTGAATCAATAAGTTTCCAGGAACTTTGTAAGTTAGCAATGAGATCTTCTTTAGTAGTTCCAGGTTCTTGCACCATTTTGGCGGCAAAGGCGTGAATCGCTGAGCCCAAAACTTGCGCAGTGCTGTCGCCATCGTTGCCTCCGTTATTTTGCAGAAACCACTTAACTCCGCATTCAACAAAAGATTCAGCTCCACTTGGCGAAACAACAACTTCCACATCTGGATTAATTACAGGTGCATCAGTACTCAGTGGGACAGAGCCAATCCAGTGTTCTGGGTCTGCCAAATAGATGCCTTCGGCTTTCATAGAGCTCAATAGCTCTGCAGCTACTTGTGCATGTTCTCCACCTAGCTGACTACGAAGTTCGGCTACAAGTGCAGGGGCAGTAATTGGTCGTGGAACCTCAGTGATTACTAGTTCTAACTCTTCATCGGTTTTATTGACCATTACTTCGATAGTTTCAAAGAACTGCGAAGGCTCTTCATCATCACGCTGTACGGCGGTAACAAATAATGATTGCTTGGCACGGGTTAGGGCCACATGAAACAAACGCTCTTCATCTTGCAATAGTCCACTTGCGGCAATTACATCTAACTGATCGCGGGCAATATCAGGGTTTCGTTGGCGTTCAACTAAACGTTCTGCACCCAACAGAGATGAACGTTGCTTTAAATTTGGCCACGCCCCTTCTTGCAAACCTGCAATTGCAACTAAATCCCATTCACGACCCTTTGCACTGTGCACTGTAAGGATTTCGACAAAATCAGGTCGCACGCCTTTAGCAGTAATAACATCGCCAGCAATATCTTCAGTTGCAATTTCTGCAATGAATGCACCTGGCCCAGATAATGGGAAACGATCTGAATATCTCGAAGCACTTTCAAACAACTGCATCATTGCATCGAGGTCGCGATCAGCTGCTGCACCACGTACTCCAGGACGCAACGCTTGATTGCGCCAGGTGTTAGCTAGTTTTTGGCCATCGCTAGTGTGTGCGTTGTCCCAGATTGCCCACAATAATTCATCGGCAGTAGCTTTCTTATTGCGTGCAACGCTGCGGGCTTTTTCTAGTAATTCGTGAACTCGCGTAATTTCACTTGCGCCTTCAATAAATAAATCTCCAGAATCTACGGCTGCGATTAGTAACTGTGTTCCGGTGCGCTCATCACCATCTACTCTGGCTGCGATTAATGCTCGACGGATTCTGCGCAATGAAATTGAATCAGCCCCGCCAAATTCACTCATAAGTAATCGCTCAGCAGTATCAAAGTTGAGTGGTTGTAACTTGAGAGCAACGCGTGCAAGCAGAAGGAAGGGTGCAATTGCAGGATTTCCCGCTAGCGCTTGAAGTTCAGATGCAACAGGAATTCCAACTTGTGAAAATGCGCGTCGTAGCGATGAAGCTTGCAAGCCTGGGCTGCGTAAAATTACTGCCATGCTGCTATAGGAAATTCCTTGGCGCAAATGTGCACTGCGGAACTGATGGGCGATAAAGGCTGCTTCTTCAGCCCCTGATCTAAAGCGATGAACCTGTACTTGGCCAGTATTTTCATTGCCACAACTGCGTTTGCGAGTAACAGGAGAGCCCTTCATACTCTTTGCAAAGTTAATACCAACATCAAAGATGCTTGAAGAGTTTCTAAAGCCTGTATTTAAAACAATCTCTTTGGCACGATAAGGATCAAGTGCTGCAGATAAACCATCGGGATCTGCTCCGCGAAAGCGCCCCACAGCAGAATCTGCATCAGCACAAATGATGACATCAGTACCTGCCACCATAGAGAGCAGTGCACGTTGAGCTGGATCACTTTCCTGAAACTCGTCAACCATAATGGTTGTAAAGCGAGCACGTAAGTTTGCAAGTACGTCAGGATTATTGTGAAGATGCAAAGCTGCGCGAGAAACTAATTCAGATGGGTCAATGCGCATTTTGGCATCAGTTGCACTAATTTCGCGCATCACCATCGAATTCAAATAACGTTTCCAGAATTGTGCTGCCGCAAACCAATACTTTTCACCTTCGGTTTTGCCCAGGGCGGCAAGTTGATCAGCATCAATTCCGCGCTCTGAGGCACGCAGAATTAAATCGCGAAGTTCGCGAGCAAATCCATTTGTTGTTAGGGCTGCATGTAAATCTTCTGGCCATTCTTTATAGCCATCTTGAATGTCACCTTGTAAGAGTTCCTTGATGTAGCTTTCTTGTTCAGGACCACTTAATAAAATTGGTTCAGGATCATCTTTAGCTTTCATCTTTACAATTGAAAAAGCTAGTGAGTGAAAAGTACGAGCGAGTGGTTCAAACATTGTCTTTGTTGTTCGAAGCGCAATTGCATCACGTAGTTCGGATGCTCGTTCGCGACCAAAGGTAAGAAGCAAAATCGAATCTGGGTTTTGACCTTCAGCAATACGTGCAAGGGCTGCTTCAACTAAAACCGTTGTTTTACCTGTGCCGGGTCCACCACTAATTACTAACGGTGAACCACGATGCGTAACTGCGGCTAACTGATCAGGTGTGAGAGCAGGCGTAGCTTTGGGCGCACTAGGTGCAACGAGACTAAAGGGCTGCTTACTCACAGTGACAATTCAACCCTAGAGGGCTGACGAAACTGGCTTTATGCGTTGAGGTTAGCCTTCTTCTGACGGGCAGTTGTACGGGCACGCTCGTCACCATCAAGAACAACCTTGCGGATACGAACAACTGCTGGCGTAACTTCTACACACTCATCTTCGCGGCAGAACTCAAGAGCACCTTCCATGTTGAGCTTCTTAGGCGGAATCAAACGCTCTGATTCATCAGTTCCTGAAGCACGCATGTTAGTAAGTTTCTTTTCGCGAACACAGTTAACGTCCATGTCATCGCTTCGTGAATTCTCGCCAATAACCATGCCTTCATAGACCTCATCGCCTGGTTCAACGAAAATTGTTCCGCGATCTTGTGTTCCATACAGCGCATAAGAAGTAACTGTTCCCATACGATCTGAAACAAGTGAGCCTGTTCCGCGAGTACGGATATCGCCATACCAAGGTTCGTAACCATCAAATACGTGGTGGAGTAAACCAGTTCCACGTGTTTCAGTTAAAAACTCTGTACGGAAACCAATAAGCCCACGTGATGGAACTTTGTAATCAAGACGGATCCAACCGGTTCCGTGGTTAACCATTTGCTCCATGCGGCCCTTACGTAGCGCCATCAATTGAGTAAGAACACCTAAATATTCTTCGGGTGCATCAATAGTTAAACGCTCCATCGGTTCATGAATCTTTCCATCAATCTTCTTGATAACTACCTGAGGTTTACCAACAGTTAATTCAAAACCTTCGCGCTTCATGATTTCAACAAGAACAGCTAGCTGAAGTTCTCCGCGACCTTGTACTTCCCATGTATCTGGACGTTCAGTATTGAGAACGCGCAATGAAACGTTACC
>WLQG01000038.1 GCA_009698445.1 Actinomycetota bacterium | reverse complement strand
TGCCGATCAAAGCGCAGCTATGACAGCACACCCTGGTCAGTATTTTGATACTGAAGAAAACACGTGGCTCAATACCTGTGATCAGGTAGTTCTAGATTTCAAGGCATACACAGATAGCTCAGCGTTTTCAACAAATACTATCGATGGTTATGCAGAGCTAGAAGAATCAAGTGGGGAATCGATACCAACAACAACATCATCTCCACTGTTCTGGCAAGTCGACGGCAATGGCGGAGTTGCAAATCTGAACCACGTTGGTCACGCAAGTGCCTTTGCAATTATTTTCGATTCAACTCATGAAGATAGCAACTACGCCGTTCCCGGGCAGAATGGCGATGCCCTCTATATGGCAGTGACGTGGCCTGCCGGTTCCTATCCCGGTGTTACTGGCACGGGTTTTGTAAAAGAGAGTTCATTCCAGTTCTTTGCAGACTATGGTCACCATGCTGCCGCACTTTGGGGCGATAATGATGACAACGTCGACCCTATCGCAGGTGCGATTTCAATGATCACTGTTGAATCGATGAAGTATTTCCCATCTGATTACTATGATGTTGATCAATATTTTGATCAGATGTATAACGATGGCTATGCCTGGCCATGGTTAGGCTCTAACGCACCAGACCCAAACGCATAGTCGTGGTTTACGCGCCTTAACTTAATAATTCGGGGACAAGTTCTCATTGGTACCACACCCATATCTGCTATGGGTTTTAGGTATACCAAAATTTAGAGTGTTTTCTTCAGTTAACGAGGCAGGCAAGGGACGGATTTTCAGAATGAAAAAATTCAAGCATTTAACAGCGGTTCTTGTATCCCTACTTCTTTTAGCTTTGATAACACCCTCACATGCTGATTCCACTGTGGGTTGCAATCAACCTGCTAAAGCTGTCAAACAAGTTGGGACATTAGTTTTGGCTTCTATTCCAGCAAATCTTCCGACTGTTCAATGGGGGATAGGAGCTGGATGTTTTAGGAAATATGGTTTGGAAATTAAAACAAGTTTCGTTGCATCCACGCAAATTGGTTTTACTGGACTTATTTCAGGTTCTTATGATTTATTCATGAATACACCTTCAAATTTAATTTTATTGATGGCCAATGGAGATTTAGATGGGAAAATCATTGCTCCCCGCCACGGGTATTCAGCTGAAGAGTTGGCCCGTGCCAAACGAGAGCCACTTTATCCGGGGGAATTATTGCTTCAAAGTGTGGTTCTAGTTTCGAAAGATTCTCCTATTAAAAGTTGGGAGGATCTAGAGGGCAGAAAGATTGGAATTAAGTCGTTTAAAGGCACAGATCATGCAGGAATTCTTTTAGCCATGAAGTCAAAAGGGGTAAAAACATCTAAATTTGAATTTCTCGCGTTATCAGATACACAAATGGCTTCGGCGCTATCTAGAGGCGATGTTGATGCTGTGGTACCTAGTGATCCATTTGCCACGCAGATGATTGTTAATGGGGCACGGGTGATTGGTTACCCGAGCGCGTATTATTCCGAGCCTGGTCCAGCAGTTGTGTACATTAGTACGCAGCAAATAGTCTCTAAGAAAGTAGAAGCCATGAAGGCTTTTCAAAAGGCTACATTAGAAATCAACCATCTACTTAATTTGCCTCAAAACGACGATTCATTAAGAAAAACAATTGCCAATGTGACTGGGGTCAGCTTGGAAGCCGCCAATAAGCTAAAATTGCCAACTTTAGTAGAGCAAAATGTCTCTTTTTCACAAATTGCTTATATCCCGAATAAGTTGAAGTCCCTTGGCTTTATAAAGTCCCGTGTAAATCTGGCTCCAATTCTTTTTCATTGACCCTGCGGTAAGGTTCACTTAAAGATAACGTCAAAAAGGTGGCTAAGATTGTTTGATTTTGAAATCATGAATAAGTGGGCCAGTGAAAAGCCCAATGAGCTTGCCTTCGCAGATGAGAATAATGCCTTAACTTTTGCTCAACTTGATTCATTGTCCCGAAGAACAGCCACAATGCTAAAAGAAAAAGGCATTCAACAAGGTGAGTTAGTTAGTTTAAATCTGCCCACATATCTTGAGTGGACTACATCATTGGCCTTGCATCTTTTAGGTGCAATTCCAATGCAAAAAATAGGAACAAAAGCATATCCGGATACTGTCTTTCCTGACTGGCTGATCTCACTTAATTTGAGCTCGAACATTTCCGCCAGTAAGACTTTGATATTTGATGAAGATTTTTTAGAGGCAGTCAAAAAGAAAAATGAGCTACTTGATGTCCCTGGCTATGTAAGTTCTGAATCTACCGCCCGCCTTTTTTCTACTAGTGGCACTACAGGGGATTCAAAATATATTGCTATGACAGCTGACGATCTCGCAGATTTGTCAATGCGAGTTGGTTCTACAGAATTGGCTGGAAATAACCCAGTACTCAGCCTCTTCCCACTTGGAATGGGAGCGAGTTATCGCCTTGCATTAAGAAACCTACAATTGGGAACAACTTTGTTCAGGTGCGGATTCTCAGACTATCGATTACCAAAATTACTACGCATGTATCCAATCAAGACATTACTTGGCTCACCAATTCAGATTTCAGCTTTTTTGACAGCTCAAAAACAAACAGGGACAGAGTTGCCTAATTTAAAAACAATCATTTTGGCTGGAAGTGGAGTTTCGCAGGAGCTTGTAAATCGAATAAAAACTCAATTGGGATGCAGAATATTTAATGATTACGGATCGGCCGAAGCAGGTTTCGTAGCACTTAAAGAAATTACAGATAACATCGAAGTTGGTTTTTCGATAAATCAATCGGTTGCATTGCAAATTGTCGATGAAAATGATGTGGAGGTGACGTCGCCATCGATTGGCCAAATCCGATATAAGAAAACTGGCATGGCCAGGTCATATCTTAATAACGCCGTTGCTAGTGCAGAGGTTTTTAAAGATGATTATTTTTACCCAGGAGATCACGGATTTCTGGATGAGTCTGGACTCTTGCATCTAACTGGTCGAGTTAATGAAGTTGTAAATTTAAGTGGGGTAAAGATGAATCTCGATAAAGTTGATAGTGTTGCAATGTCCCAACTTGGAGTGGTTGATTGTGCTTCGTTTTCAGTGATTTCTGAAGCAGGAATCGAAGAACTAGCAGTTGCCTACGTCTCTAATAATGATTTTAATCTAGATCGCTTTGCTAAGGCACTTGAGAAAAAGTTGTCATTGAAACCAAAATATTTGATTTCAACTTATGCAATTCCTAGAAATAATAATGGGAAAATTTTGCGACAAGAACTACAAAAGGAGTTTAAAGAACGCGAGAAGCTTTCCGAATAATATTTAGATTCGCGTTGTGTTAGCCTATATATAATTTTGACTTTCCTTATCGAAAGTTTATTTCACATTAGCTTCGACGAACAACCCTGACCGAAGTCGTTTTTTTGCTCGAGCTTGTGTAAGAGCCAGACTTGGGAGTGAAAACAGCCGCGATACTCACGGTCCCAATATTTGCCGGCTTCCATGAACAGGTGGCGATGCGCGTTGAAGTATTGACTGAGACTTTTGTGCACTTTGGAATTGATCTACCATTTTGAAAAAAGCCGACCCAACCAACAACAGCAGATTCTCCAACTGTGGCCGTAATCAAATTACTCTGTTGATATATTGCGGGGGATGTGGCAAATGAAATAGAAGAAACTGTTACCTGACCACCTGCAATTCTTGTCCATAATGCATACAAATACAGGTTGCCCGAAACATAATATGCGGTATCAACCGTGCTCTCATCAGAGCTCCATCCAGCAAAGTCATAGCCAGATCTTGTGGGTTGTGTAGGCGCAGATGAAAGTGCATCCATACCCCCTTCAACACTCACGATTTTTTCAGTGGAATTATCCGATGGGAAATTTCCATCATTGGCCTCAAAGTAAACATCGTAAAAAGACGGTCCCATTGGCGGGTCTTCACTCCAAATTGCCGTGAGCGTTACATTCCAAACGCTCATTGTGTATGGATCGTTTGGGTAATAAGTGTTTAAACCGTCAGACCAATATAAAAATGTATAGCCAGGTTGTGTAACTGAATAGAGACTGCTAGATGTATCAACATCAAAGGCAACCGTAAAAGTTTCGTCTGCCATAACTGAAGATTGTGTTGGCAGAGTTCCTGTACCGCCACCAGAATCGTAAGTCACGGTGTAAGGCCCACATTCGGGCACTTGTTTAGTGTTATCTAAATTCTGAGTAGTAATCACGACCGAACTCAAATTTGTGTAACACCTCAGATTTGTTTCATAGAACGCATATTGGCCGATAGCGGTAGTAGTGCTGGGGAATTCGAGATGCCCCCGTAGATTCACAGCATTCGCAAACGCTGCGTAACCGATACTCAGTGGTTGAGTTGTACGAGCTGCAAAAGTTAGAGAAGTAATATTGGCATTATTCATGAATGAATTAGCCCCAATACTCGTAACCCACGTTGGAATGGTTACTGGACCACTGCACGCTGAGCCAGATGTAATGTTATAACTCATATCAGATGTGAAGCAGTATGCGGGTATCGCATTTGCCGTAGCTGGAAGAGTTATTCCGCTGGTTAATCCGGTAAGAATTAATAAAATAGGCGCAAGTAATCTTATTTTTTTCATGGAGTCACAACATGATTCATAGATTCAATTGAGATTCGATATGCCAGGCGGGAATCCATAAAACCATCTAATCCATTATCGCCAGCAGGATCTGGATTGAATACGACTGAAACGGAGTTAGAAGTCGTATTCATTTTCCAGAAAGGAATTGGATTGAGGCCGTCCCAGACTGCTAGATCTGAAGAATCTAATTCAGGATCAATTTGGTCTAAGGCATTAATGCCATTTACGTCCAATACATCAGATCCGGATCCAACCAGGGAAAACATTCCAGCCATCGTCCCATCGACGTCAACCGTGCTCGAGGAGCTAAGGGGTGCAAAGTAAATACGAACTTGGCTATACGTACTGCCAGATCCGCTACTCATAACCTGAGGGACGCCATTTTCATCTAGTATCTTAATTACGAAATCTTTTCCGGCACAGGTGCTAGCAATATTCTCAAGATCAATTTCGTTGTAGATAAATTTGCCAGAACTATCTAGATTCACGAAACTTTGAATGGGCGTGACCAGAATTCCGTCACTGTCACAGGAGACTGTTTGCACTACGCCTTGACCGAATTCAACAGATTCGCCTGCATTGATTGTAATTTGTGATGCAACTGCAAAACCGATAGCGCCAATAGCTGCCACGACTGCAATTACAATCGGAAAATGGGCCATTTCTTTTTTTTCAACCTTGTTTTGCTCAAAGTTCAAGAGGCTCATGTGTCCTCCGTTATACCTGAGTCTTTGATTCAATTAAGAAGATGTGGACCTTGATCAGTTGGGTGCTACCCCCCAATAGTCTTGCACCTTCAACTAAGGATTACTAGGACGATTGCTAGCAATCTCATTGGCCATGAGTACCGGACATGTATTTTGCCAATTCCAAGGCAAATGGGCTGGGTCCTAGGATTTCTCAGTTGAGAAAAGCCCACCTGGTCTAGATTGGGAATATGGACAAAGGTTTTGCGCATCGAGGGGTTGTTACCTCTTTAACTATTGGCGCGCTACTAATGATGATTACGGCCTGTTCTAATTCTGCGACCAACTCAGCTATACCAACAAATAGATCTGACAGACAGGTTCTTGCCGAAGTCCAAAACAAACTTGAAGCAATAGCGCCCTTAGTCAAAAATTCTCCAATGGATTTATGGTGGATTAGTCCAGATGGCTACAGCATCATTAATGACAATTCCCCTGGGGTAGAAGCACAATTTTCTGGGTGCGTAAATGATGATTCCAATTACTCAATGTGGACAGCAAATGCTAAAAAAATGGTTGCTGCAGTTGATCGCGTGATGGCAAGTGAGGGGTTTACATTCGATAGCTCAAAGAATTCTTCAAAAAATTTGTCTTACTCAACTAACTTTAATGACTCCGAGCACTACGACTACATCAGGGCATATTTCCGAGGCGAAACAAAAGCAGTTCTATCTATCTCACCTGACTGTGGGTCTACGATGCAAACCGATAATCCCGTGATGTATTACAGCGCCAGCTTTGGTTACACCAATGATTATCAGAAAAATTACGCCTCACAAGCTCCATTTCTTATTGACCTCAATTTGAAGGATGTAATTGTGCATATTCAAAAATCTGAAGGTGATTTCAGTCTTCTTGCAGTTAATTACCGCCGAACTGGACATGCCACTATCGTCAAACGTATTGATGGAAAGTGGACTGAGATCTGGTCGGGTCAAGATTTAATTTCATGTGCTATTCGAAATAAGAACAAAATTCCACTCTCAATAGCTCCAGATTGCTATTAACGGGCCCGCAGCTCCAAAATCAGCTGCTAAATCGGCCGAATTCTCACCTGTAGTGCTTCTCACCGCGGGGGCTAGCCACATATAGTTAAATCATTGATTGACCCCAGCCACCAGGTTGCCGTTCTCAAGTTCTTGGATCACAACAGATTAGAACTAACTTCGAGGCGGGGGGAGCAGATGTCGATACTCAATTTCGATCATTCAGGTAAATCTCCCCGCAATTCCAAGCCCTTTAAATTGATTCTTGGTGCTGGCGCTCTAGCTGCAGTTATCGGTTTAGGTTCAACTTTTGCCGCCAATATTCAACTTAATGCAGGCGAAGCTGTCGAGTTTGGTCAAGGTGTTGTCCAAACAACTTCATGTGATGACAATGTGATCCTAACTCCTTATTCAACCTTCGCAAATTTCGAGGGTGCCGGCACTTTTACTCTTTCTTCAATTGCCGTGAGCGAGATAAGTAGTAACTGTGTTGGGAAAGAATTCACGCTCAAAGCCTTTGGTGAATCGCCTAGCAGCGAGCTCCGTCTCATTAATGGGGGCGCTACAGAAATTAATATTTTAGATGCAGGCTCAAAATTTGTTATTGCCGATACCTATGGCTTAAGTATTACATCCGACGGCAATACAGGTTTCACGCTCACCTTTAATAGCGCTGCAATAACTGCAGAGAGCATTTATAGAATCACAATCGAAAGCAATAAAGACTCAGGTGTAATCCCAATAACATATTCACTTGGTGAAACAGGGCCAGGTGATGGCACGGTTTTCTATTATTCTGCGGTTGGTTTTGATGAAGTAGGAGCTGAATGTAGTCCAAGTTGTCATTACCTCGAGTGGGCGCCTAGTTTGTGGAATAACGGTGGGGGCGAACCAACGCTTGCATTGGATGCAGCAATGCATCGCAATACTGGGTTAGATGGAAGTGTCGGATTAGGTTTATCCAACACAAATGCATTGTGGGCAAATGCGTCGGATGCAGCCACAGTAGTTCGTGCCTATAGAGGGGGAGACAAGAACGATTGGTTCATTGGCACTTCTGGAGAGACAGATTTAATCGTAGCGTCGTCGCAATTTTCAAGCGGTGGATTCATGGCCAATCGTTACTGGTCTTCAAGTGAGCGCGGGGGAAACTACAACGTATGGCTCAAGAATTTTGGTGGTGGGGCTTGGGAAGACTGGAGTAAAGACAATGCTCTTTACATTCGCCCCATAAGAGCTTTCTAGGAAAATGAAAATCACAGCGTTCATGCGGGAAAGGGGGAGACTTTGTCGCTATTAGATTTTGCCAATCAAAGTAAATCTCCTCGTAGTGCCAAGCCGTTTAAAGTAATTCTTGGTGCTGGCGCTCTAGCTGCAGTTATCGGTTTAGGTTCAACTTTCGCCGCCAATATTCGACTCAATACGGGTGCACCGATTGAATTCGGTCAAGGAGTTGCCCAGACAACGGCCTGCGATAGCAATGTAATTCTCACCCCGATCTCAACTTTTGTTAATGCTGACGGCGGCGGCGAATTTAAGTTCACAGCAATTACGCTCGTTGGCTTAGATACAACCGAGCAGAGCGAAATCAGCCCAGATGGATGTGCTGGAAAAATTCTTACAATCAAGGCTTACGACGACAACGGTGTACTTCTTAATCCAAGTTACACAATTTCTGTTGGCGTTAGCGCCTTCACTAGCGAAGATGGAACTACACCAGGCAGTAATTTTGGGGAAGAATCTTCTGTGACTTTAACCTTTGACACAGCAGTTATTGCAAGCACCGATGTGTATCGCGTAACAATTGAGAGTGGACTGAGCGAGGCGACAGTGCCACCAATTGTCTATGCAGTCGGTGAAACTGGCCCTGGTGGCGGAACAATCTTTTATGTAGATGATTCAGTAGAGGGTTTTGATGAAACAGGCGCACCTTGTAGTCCAAATTGCCATTACTTAGAAGCAGCACCTACTAATCCAGCCGTTCTAGATTATTGGACAGATGATTCTTATCAATGGTCTGGAAATATATCGGATGGGGTTGGAACTACCAGCGAAGGTTTTTCTTCTGGATGGGAAAACACCTGGCAATTAATCAACCAGCCAAATGGAGGAACCGCTTTAGCAAAAGCTGGAACTATTGCGCACGCATATCGAGGACCGAATGGACTAACAGACTGGTTCTTGCCTTCTAGACATGAATTAAACACAATGTGTAAATGGCAAGGTGGACTTGCTTGGGTGTCAAATGAAGAACCCTGCACAAGTCCAGTAAATAACAGTGGACCTGGTGCGGCAGGATTTATGGATGATGGCTATTGGTCATCTTCCGAATTCGACGCAACAAGTGCAATGGGTCAGAGTTTTTATAACGCCAGCCAAAGTGATGTGATCAAGGCAGTGCCTATGCGAGTGCGCCCGATAAGGGCTTTCTAATAAAATTGAAATAATGAAGTATTCTTCAAGTTATGAGTTTTAATTTCAGCAACAAAGTCATTGTCATAACCGGTGGAGCTGGCGGAATAGGCTCGCATCTGGCCCGAGAGTTCTCTGGCCGTGGAGCTCAGTTGGTATTACTCGACCTCAATAAAACGCGCCTAGAAAAAGTAGTCGGGGAACTCACTGGTTCAAACCATCACTTCATTGCCTTGGACTTGACTAATCGAGATGAAATTGCTGCTGCGATTAAAGAGATTGAGAATAAATATGGTCGCATCGATGTATTGATTCCGAACGCAGCTATAACCACAACAGATAGATTTGATGAAAGAAGTATTGAAAGTATCGAGTACGAGCTCGACGTTAATCTTCGATCGCCCCTTGTGGTAATTCGTTCCTGTATAGATTTGCTCAAAAAATCTAGCGACCCTCGCATTGTCACCACAGTTTCACTAGGCGGCATTTTTCCATTGGGCGAAACTCCTATGTATACAGTGTCTAAATTTGGCTTACGTGGCGCGATGCTTTCTATGAGTTTAGATTTTATGGCTAAGGGAATAAAAGTAGGTTCGGTTATGCCTTCAGCAACTGATACGCCTATGTTGCAGCGCGAAGCGGTTGAAGGTGGAAATTCACTGCAGTTTATGGATCCACCTCAAAAAACTGAGGATGTTGTGAAAGCATTTCTAAAAATCCTGGATAAGCCAAAGTTTGAGGTCTATCCAAAACCTAGCGAATCATGGCTAGTTCGAATTGCGATGTTGTTTCCAAGCGCACTTCCAAAGTTGATGCCGCTATTTGTTGGAAAAGGCGAACGAGGACATAAGCGCTATCTCAAAGAACTAGAACAACGTGGCATTGCGCGCCAAGTAAATGGTCTCTGGGAGATTATCGAGTAAGTGATTGGTAGGTAGTTTCATCTACTTCTGGCCAATCAAATCGATCTCGCAAAATTGCTAAGTAGTTCAGATACGTTTCTACCTCGATGTAATTAGTGTGTCGTGGGCTATCAATATATTTATGGCCACCGGCAAGGTCAGGATTATCTGATTTTCGTAATTCAACAAGCTCTGGATAATGAAGGCCCGTTGTGCGTGCGCGAATATCGAGAACCACCATTTGTGCCATCTCATCAAATCGGCGATATGCAGCATCTGCAAATTCGGCATATCCAATAAAGTAAAGATTGAGGTGTTTGCGGGAGAGAATCCGTAAATACAGTTGAGGGCGACCATCTCGCCATTCATCTTCACCTTGCTCAAGATATGGAACAGAATAGGAATATCCGGTTGCAAGAACAATTAAATCTATTTGTTCAAAACTACCGTCTTTAAATCTGACACCATCTTCGGTAATTTCTTCGATATCTGCTTTGGCAATCAAATCTCCGTGCCCAAGGTGGTGAAGTACTTGTGTATTCATAATTGGGTGAGAAGCTAATAAATCGTGATCAGGTTTGGGCAGACCGTAGCGGGTGAGATCTCCAACTAATGTGTCGATCATCTTTGTAACATCACCTGAAATAGAAACACCTTTAGGAGGGGAAATTTTTCCTGCAATGAGTGCGTCGGTAGGGACACCAAAGATGTATTTTGGAATAAAGCGATATCCACGCCGAACAGATAAATAGGCTTGCTTAGAATGTAAGGCGGCATCGGTGGCGATATCTACGCCAGAGTTACCTGCACCAACAATCAATACACGCTTTCCAACAAATTGAGATCCAGTTCGATATTCAACTGAGTGCATGATCGTGCTTTTGAATTTATCTTCGCCCTTAATATGTGGACGATTTGCATACCAAGTGACCCCTGTTGCATTAATTAAACCTTCATAAATCTGGGTCTTTCCGTCAGAAAAACTTATTTTCCATTGATCGTTTTCGACCGGCTGGGCATCTAAGACCGAGACACCAAAATTCACTCGATCCTTAAGATTATATTTATCTGCAAAATTTCGGATGTAATCACGGATTTGGGTCCACGATGGGTAGTCCGGGTAGTCAGCGGGCATAGGGAATCCGTAAAAACCGCTGGTGTATTTAGAAGAAATGAAATGGCACGAGTCATACATAGGAGAATCCTGATTATCCATATCCCAGATGCCACCTACATTGGAATTACGCTCATACCAATCAAATGGCACACCTTCTTTTATTAACGCTCTAGCCATAACAAGACCAGCAGGACCAGCGCCAACGAGGCAATACTTTTTGGTGTAATTAACGTGAGGGATATCTAAATCCGTTACTTTGCGCGAACGAAGTTGAGTTGAAGCTAACTTTGCATAAACGACAGGCTTAGTCTTTTTAATTCGAATTCCATTGAGGATGCCAGCGGCGGTAATAAATATGAGAAGAACTGGAACCAAGTTAATTAACTTGCTATCTGTGCCAGTTAGGGTGTTGTAATGCACGGCGGCCAAGAAAAAGGCGGCCATCAATCCGATAAAGCCAATAAGGGGTGCCAAGAAACTTTCCCATAGTTTTCGATCTTTACGCTTCCAAAAGAAAACAATGACTGACAAAGAGGCAAAGGCCTGTAATCCAACAATTCCCAGTGTTCCTACTGCAATTAAGCTGGCAGCAAAGGTTCGGTAGGGATCTGCGCCGCCAATGGCAAAGGCAACGGCCACCCCAGATGTGATTCCTGTTATAGCAAGGCTTGCAATGTGTGGGCTGAAGTAATCTTTGTGATATTCGCCGAAGATGTGTGGAGCGATGTTTTCGCGACCTAATGCGAATAAATATCTGCTTGCAGCATTGTGGAGCGCAGAAAAACCGGCAAGCACGCTCGTACAAAGAAGTACTGCGCCAATATCAAAAAGAATCTCGCCACCATATTGATTAAGTAGATTGAGAACAAAGACTCCACCATCGGCGCTTGCTTGAGTTTGCAACTTAGAGATACCAGTTGCGCCAATAATGATCCAGGTTGTGAAAACATAGAAAATACCAACTGAAGTCACGGCAATGTAGGTTGCTCGCGGAATACTGCGCTCGGGATTTTTAGTTTCTTCTCCATACAATGCGGCAGATTCAAAACCAATAAAGCTTGTAAATGCAATGAGGGCAGCAATGCCAAAGGTTCCAGAGCTTGCTTGGTGGTATGAAAAACTCTCTAGGGGGAATGCCGCCAAGCCATTTTTGGCAATCACAATAATTTCAAATACAACAAGCACTGCGAACTCGGCAATCATGAGAAAACCCAGTATTTTCGCCGAAAGATCTACAGAGCGGTAACCCAGTAGTCCAACAATCGCTATGCCGATAGCTGAAAGGAGAAACCAAGGAACATTAATTGCAGCTGCTGAAAGAATTAACTCGTGCATGAAATAGCCAAATGCTGCGGCCAAACCACACGTCATTGCTGTGTATGAGGAGAGCGCTAAATATGCTGCGCCTACTCCAATATCTTTTCCAAGTGCGCGCGAAATATAGGTATAAAAAGCACCGGTGTTAATTACGCGCCGACTCATGGCGGCATAACCTGTAGAGAAACAAATAAGAACCACTGCAGCAACTAGATAAGCAACTGGGAGCCCAGCCCCATTTCCATACACAATCGCAAGGGGAACATTGCCGATCATCGCGGCTAATGGCGCAGCTGCGGCAATAACAAGGAAGACAATGCGCTGGGTTGAAAGCGTCCGGCGATCACGAATAAGGGCAGTAGATGCTTTTCGTTCTTTCTGCTTTTTCATGTGCGTGAGTCTGCCATCTAAGAATTCTTAAATCTAGGATTAGAGGTAATTGGAATAAGAGTGGGGCGGGTCGGGCTCGAACCGACGACGACAGAATT
>WLQG01000037.1 GCA_009698445.1 Actinomycetota bacterium | reverse complement strand
TTTGCTAGTGCTTGGGCATTAACAATTACATCCTTGGCATATTTTTGATACGCAGGTGTTGCGCACTCTGCCAACGCAACAGCCTTACCAGCTACTGCAGACATAATCGGACCTCCCTGCATTCCTGGGAAAATTGATTTATCAATTGCGGCGGCATGCTCTGCCTTAGCCAAAATCATTCCTCCGCGAGGACCACGCAATACTTTGTGCGTTGTGAAAGAAACTACATCTGCATAAGGAACTGGGGATGGAATAGCTTTACCAGCAACTAATCCGATGAAGTGAGCAGCATCTACCCACATGATGGCTCCTACTTCATCGCAGATGGCACGAACTTTTTCAAAATCAATGAGTGATGGATACGCAGTGGCCCCAGAACAAATCATCTTTGGCTTCGTTGCTAAGGCCTTGTCGCGTAGCTCGTCGTAATCAATTAATTCATTATCGCTTCGCACTCCATAGGATTCGATTTTGAACCATTTGCCAGAGAAGTTAACTGGTGACCCATGTGTTAAGTGCCCACCATGTGCCAAAGACATAGCCATCACAGTGTCGCCTGGTTTAGTAAATGCTTGGTAGACCGCGATGTTCGCACTTGCACCTGAGTGTGGTTGGACATTTGCATGTTCTGCACCAAAGAGCGATTTGGCTCGCTCAATCGCAATGTTTTCCGCAATATCTACTTCTTCACAACCACCGTAGTAGCGCTTTCCTGGATAACCTTCAGCGTACTTATTGGACAATGTAGAACCGAGTGCCGCTAGCACTGCGCGTGATGTGAAGTTTTCTGACGCGATCAGCTGCAAGTTAGTTTGTTGACGCGCCATTTCAGAGAGCAGAACAGCTGCAATCTCTGGATCGTTATTGCTTAGGGCGTCAAAATCGGGGCCATAGTAAGTAGACATGTCCCAACCTTATCGTGGGAGCCTAAATAAGGCTCGCGCTCGGAACTATCTCCTGAATTTGCGCCAGCGAAATAGCCCCAACACGCAAAACACGGACACCTTGAGCATCGGCCTCAACAACTGTTGTAGCCGCTCCTTGGCGCAATTTTCCACTGTTGAACTGAAAAGCTAAATCTGAGTGTAGAACGAAGATATCGCTAAGTTCTTTTGGGGCCGGCCGACCTATGCGCGCACCACTTGTAATGGCTAACGGTCCACTTTCTGCCAATAAAGCTTTGGCAAATTTATTTTTGGGAGTACGGATGCTGATGCGATCTAGTTGGTTGGCATCACCCAAATCCCAACTTAATCCCAATTGTGGACGCAAGTTAAGTGAGAGAAGTCCGGGCCAAAACTTTTTCATGAGCGCAGAAATCTCTGGAGTAATTTCACGAATAACACCTTGCGCAGTTTTTGAACTTCCGACTAAAACTTGAGCTGCTGTAAATAAGGGTGAGCCATGCAAAACGTTCATGGCGCGAACTGAGTCTTGCTTGAAAGCATCGCATGCAAATGCATAACTGTGTTCAAGTGGAATTGCGATTACGTAACCATCGGAAATTGCCTTCAACGCTTTGCTGACGTGACGGCTAAGTTCACCTTTTTTAAGGTCTACTTCTTTACCCATGATTACCTCCTCACCGCACTTGTCCAGCGAGGACGACCAACAAGGTCATCATGGACTGCAATATCTTCAAAATCTACGGCCAACTCCCCTGCAATTGCAATTGCCTGTGCTTCAGTATGTTCAATTACTAAGACACCTGATGGTTTTAACAATCTGGCAGCAGCTTGTATGAAAATACGTGGGATTTCCATTCCAGTTGGGCCACCAAAAAGCGCAATATGGGGCTCGAATCCTGCAACATCCCGAGGTAATTGCGCATCATCTGGAATATATGGTGGGTTAGCAATTACTACATCACACTTAACTCCTGGCAAAACTTCAGCAACATCGCCTTCAACTACTCGAACATTTTGCGCAATAACTGAAACATTCTTCTTAAGCCAGATCAACGCCTCAGGCGATTTTTCAACGGCAATTACACGAGCAGTTGGCGCCTCGGTTGCTATTGCAAGTGAGAGTGCACCAGAACCTGCACCTAAATCAATAACACTGACTGGGGCTGGCAAGTTGGCAATGTGCTTTAAAACTGCTTCGACAAGTAGTTCAGATTCTGGGCGAGGCACTAAAACTCCTGGGCCAACTTCAATTTCTAAGTACCGAAAAGGTGCAACGCCTGTTAAGTACTGCAATGGCTCATGATTGAGGCGGCGATCAAGTAAGTTAAAAAATTGTTCTTCGATAACATCTACATCACTGATAGTTGCAAGCGTGGATTCAACTAATACTGGGTTATGAAGATCCATGCGCGATAAGCCAAGAACATGTGCCAGTAGGTGTTCGGCATCAACTTCGCCAATGCTTGACTCTGCTAACTGTGCTTTAGCAACACGAAGCAGGCTCTTGATCTCCATTTGATTAGTTTGTGCTCGCCAAACGTGCAGCTTTGTCAGCATCTAGGAGCGCTTGAATCATGTCATCCAGTTCACCATTCATAACTGAATCTAAATTATTAGCTTTGTAATTGACGCGGTGATCGCTAATACGATTTTCTGGATAGTTATATGTGCGAATGCGCTCTGAACGATCTACGGTGCGAACCTGGCTTTTACGTTCGGCCGAAGCTAACGCTTCTGCCTTTTCTTGAGCATCTGCCAAAAGACGTGCACGCAAAATACGTAATGCTGATTCTTTATTTTGCAGTTGGCTCTTTTCGTTCTGGCAAGAAACAACAATTCCCGTTGGAACGTGAGTTAATCGCACAGCAGAGTCAGTTGTATTAACAGATTGGCCGCCAGGTCCTGATGAGCGGTAAACATCCACACGCACATCATTCATATTTAACTCAACATCTACTTCTTCAGCTTCTGGCAAAATCAAGACACCGGCAGCAGAAGTATGGATACGCCCAGCACTTTCAGTCTCTGGCACACGTTGTACTCGGTGTACGCCGCCTTCAAATTTCAATCGCGCATAAGGTGATTCTCCCGGTGCTGCAGTTCCCTTTGATTTAACCGCTACAGAAATATCTTTGTAACCACCCATTTCACTTTCAGTGGCATCGATAATTTCAACTTTCCAATTATGTTTTTCGGCATATCGCATATACATACGTAGTAAATCACCAGCAAAAATCGCTGATTCATCTCCACCAGCACCAGCTTTAACTTCCAAAATAACATCGCGATCATCATTGGGATCTCGTGGCAACAATAGTTCCTCAAGTTTTTCAGCAGTCTCTGCGCACGTTGCTTCTAACGCTGGAATCTCTGATGCAAAGTCGGCATCAACTGCTGCTAACTCTTTAGCTGCCATCAAGTCATCTTCGGCAGATTTCCAGGCTTTAAAGCCAGCAACAACTGGACCAAGTTGGGCATAACGTCGACCAAGTTTGCGGGCGTTGTTTTGATCTTCGTGAATAGAAGGATCAGCCATCTTTGCTTCAAGTTCGGCGTACTCGCGCACCATTTCATGGGCGGATGCAAAGCGATCATTACTCATTGGCTTCTCCTTTCAATCAAAGATCGTGGTTATTTTTCAAATGAAAATAAAAAAACCGCGACCGCAACCGTTAGGGGCTGCGATGCGGTTTCTTTAGAAAGCTACTTGGCTTCTTTTTTACCGAAGCGCTCTTCGAACTTAGCAACACGACCACCAGTGTCAAGAATGCGCTGCTTGCCGGTATAGAACGGGTGGCATACAGAACAAACTTCAACATAGATTGAACCGCTTGCAACTGTTGAGCGAGTAACAAACTTCTCACCGCAACCACACGTTACTTGGGTCTCTTTGTATTCTGGGTGGATCTCTGGCTTCATGGTTTTTCCTTCTTTAGTGTTTGGGTCCCGACCAACGGGTGAACCAAACGATCGGTTAACAGGGTTAAATCGTAGGCGATTGCCAGCGATTTACGAAATTTACGCTTACTTGCTGTCGTCTGGACCAGACGTTGTCTTCTGGATCTGCATCAAGAACTCAACGTTGGACTTTGTGCCCTTCATCTTCTCGAGCAGAAGTTCAAGTGCTGCTTGTGGCTCTAGTGCGTGCAATACACGACGTAGCTTCCAAACAATATTGAGTTCTTCGGAACCCATAAGGATTTCTTCCTTACGAGTACCAGATGCAACAACGTTGACCGCTGGGAAGATGCGCTTATCGGCCATCTTGCGATCAAGGATGAGCTCCATGTTTCCAGTTCCCTTGAACTCTTCGAAAATAACTTCATCCATACGAGATCCTGTATCAACAAGTGCTGTTGCAAGAATCGTTAGTGATCCGCCATCTTCAATATTGCGTGCGGCACCAAAGAACTTCTTTGGTGGATATAGAGCGGCTGAATCAACACCACCAGAAAGAATTCGCCCGGATGCAGGTGCTGCGATGTTGTATGCGCGACCCAAACGTGTGATTGAGTCAAGAAGAACAACTACATCGTGACCGAGTTCAACTAGACGCTTTGCGCGCTCGATAGCAAGTTCAGCAATTGTTGTGTGGTCATCAGCTGGACGATCGAAAGTAGAAGCAATAACTTCACCTTTCACACTGCGCTGCATATCTGTAACTTCTTCTGGGCGCTCATCAACTAAAACAACCATCAAGTGACACTCTGGGTTATTTGTTGTTATTGCGTTAGCAATTGATTGCAGAACCATTGTTTTACCAGCTTTTGGTGGTGAAACAATAAGTCCGCGCTGGCCCTTACCAATTGGTGCAATTAAATCGATAACACGTGTAGTTAATACATTTGGCTCAGTTTCAAGGCGTAGGCGCTCTTGAGGATACAACGGTGTTAGCTTGCCGAATTCAACGCGGTTACGCGCTTCTTCAGGCGTCATTCCATTGACAGTTTCAAGAGTAATAAGTGCGTTGAATTTTTGCTTAGTTTCGCCTTCACGTGGTTGGCGAACTTGACCAGTTACAACATCGCCCTTGCGAAGTCCGTTTTTGCGAACTTGTTGAAGCGAAACATAAACATCGTTTGGTCCTGGTAAGTAGCCCGCAGTGCGGATAAATGCGTAACTTTCAAGAATGTCGAGTAAGCCACCAACTGGCACTAGTACATCGTCTTCGCCAATAACTGGTTCGCGTTCTTCTCGAGGAGCACGATCGCGATTGCGATCTCGGTTTCGGTCGCGTCCACGGTTATTACGGTCGTTGCGATCGAAGCGATCGTTGCGATTGCCGCGATCTGTATTGCTCTGTGGTGCTGATGGTGAATCATCGCCATCATCATCTGAATCATCATTTGCCTGTGAAGCGTTGGAACTCTTTGATTCCTTCTTGCTCTTATTACGAGCTTCACGGCGCGCTTCGCGTTCAGCTTTAGCAGCTTCGCGGTTCTTAGCCTGTAGATCAGCGATTGCCTCAACGAGGGCGTCCTTTTTCATCTTTGCTGCGCCATCGACACCTAGTTGTGTTGCAACTGTCTTTAATTTAGGCAGGGTCATTGCAGAAAGCTCAGGACTGTTCGAGCGTACAGGTTCAATTTCTGTTGTCATGTGTTTCTTTTCTATATAGGTCAACTTCGTTTTTCGATATCGACGTTGAGCCGTGGATGTTTTTTAAGATTTACCTGATGTGTTGCTGGCCGCTAGATAAGGGCCGTTCAGATAAGAGGAAGGTTAGCACCCAAATGAGCAGATAGGCAAAATTTCACCAAATTTATGCGGAGATAACGCTGGCGCCTTCGCGGGAGATTCCCAGTTCAGTTGCGATGAATTTATCGCCAGCAGCTCTGCGTAGTTCTTCGGCTTCTGCTGGACCGCCAGTGTGTAATGCCAAAACTGTTGGGCCCGCACCTGAAATAAATGCAGCAACTCCAGCATTACGCAGCTTTGTCAGCAAAGCGAAGGATTGCGGCATTGCTTCTTTGCGATATGACTGATGTAAGAAATCAGCAGTGGCAGTGTGAAGAAGATCTGGGCGATGTTGCAAAGCATGGACCAATAGCGCTGCATTTGAAGTATTTCTCACAGCATCAGCATGTGGCAGAGTTTGCGGCAACATCTTGCGCGCCTTTGACGTTGCCACAGAAGTTGCTGGAATAAATGCAAGGCCACCAATTCGAGGGTCAACTTCAATATTTACTGACTGTGCCACCATAAGTCCGCGCTGCATATCTTGCCAAGCGATATTTGCACTTCCAAAAATTGCAGCGGCAACATTGTCTGGATGACCTTCCATTTCATTTGCCAAAACCAACATGTCTTCAAGTGACATACGTTCATTACCACCTAGAACTAATGCGCGAGCAAGAGATAAGCCACCAACAATTGCGCTGGCAGATGATCCAAGGCCGCGACCGTGTGGAATGACATTTAACTGACGAAGCGCGATTCCACGAGGTTTTCCACCCAAAAACTCAAAGCCTTTATACATCGCTTTAATAACTAAGTTCTTTTCATTTCGCGCGACATCATCGGCGCCTTCACCTGCGACATCGACATCTACACCAGGTTCATCTTGAACTTGCGCGATGTAGCGATCAAACATTGATAGCGCTAAACCAAGGCAATCAAAGCCAGGACCTAAGTTGGCACTTGTTGCTGGAACTTGCACCTGCATTGGTTGCGCTTTAAATGTTGGCTTCATAATTAATTCTTAACTTAATCCCAGCGCTTTAGCAGCAGCTTTAACATTTACTGGCACAACGACAGGCTTCTTTGCAGACTCAAGTGCATAAGGAATATCTTTTAATCCATGACCAGTCACTGTAATAACAATGGTCTTATCTTTTGGAAGTTTTCCAGCCTTCTTATATTTAATGAGTCCAGCTAAACCAGCAGCCGATGAAGGTTCAACGAAGATTCCTTCTTTCGATGCAATTAAACGGTATGCGGCCAGAATTTCGCGATCAGTTACTGAATCAATTACGCCACCTGACATGTCGCGCGCTTCAACGGCCTGTTGCCATGACGCTGGATTGCCGATGCGAATAGCCGTTGCAATGGTGTCAGGATTTTTAACGATCTTGCCTTTAACAATCGGTGCGGCACCTGCAGCTTGAAAACCATACATCTGTGGCAGGCGCGCTGACATGCCATCTTTGTTGTACTCCTTATAGCCTTTCCAATATGCAGTGATATTTCCAGCATTGCCTACTGGTAGAGCATGAATATCGGGGGCGTCGCCCAACATATCTACAACTTCAAAACTGGCAGTCTTTTGTCCTTCAATGCGATATGGATTAACCGAGTTAACAAGTGCGACCGGGTAATTTTCTGAAAGCTCACGGGCAAGAGTCAGGCAATCATCAAAGTTGCCATTAACCTGCAAAATAGTTGAGTCATGGATAACTGCCTGAGCTAACTTGCCCATTGCAATTTTTCCCTTAGGAATCAATACCGCGGGTGTCATACCAGCTTTAACAGCATAGGCCGCAGCTGAGGCAGAAGTATTTCCAGTTGATGCACAGATAACGGCCTTAGCGCCATCTTCTGCCGCCTTTGAAATCGCCATTGTCATTCCACGATCTTTAAATGAACCGGTCGGATTTAGACCTTCATATTTAATCCAAACATTGTTACCGAGTAATTCTGATAGGTAGCATGCATAAATGAGTGGAGTACCACCTTCACGCAAAGAAACAATTGGAGTATTTGCATTAACAGGTAAACGGTGGCGGTATTCCTCAATAACTCCGCGCCATTGATGTGCTCCACTTTTCTTGTTTCCAAAAATTCCCATTTAGGCAACTACTCCTTCAACACGAATCACCGATTCGACCTTGCTTACAATATCCATGTCAGTTAACTTCTTAATACAACCTTTAAGAGATGCTTCTGTTGCCGCATGTGTGACCACAATAAGTTCTGCATCACTTCCAAGTCCTGCCTGGCGCACAGTCTGGATAGAGATATTTTCACTGGCAAATACTTGGGCAATTGATGCTAAAACACCTGATTTATCGGCAACATGCAGGCGAACAAAGAACTGTGATTTCACATCACCAACAGGTGCGATATCAAGATCTGCGTAGTCAGATTCGCCGTAGCCAACAGTTGAATATGCACGGTGTCGAGTAACGGCAACCAAGTCACCCAAAATCGCAGAAGCCGTTGGTGCACCGCCTGCTCCTCTGCCATAGAACATGAGCTGTCCTGCAGATTCAGATTCAACATAGACAGCGTTAAAAGCATTGCGCACAGAAGCCAATGGGTGCGAACTAGGAATCATTACTGGATGCACGCGCACCGAAATTTCATCTTTCACAGTCAGCTCGGCGATTGCTAGCAATTTGATGACAGAACCCATAGCTTTAGCCGCGTTTACATCATCGAGTGAAATCGCAGTTATACCTTCGCAGTAGACCTCATCGATAGTCACAGTGCTATGAAAAGCAAGGCTGGCAAGTAGCGCAGCTTTTGCTGCAGCGTCGTGGCCTTCTACATCTGCAGTTGGATCAGCTTCGGCATAGCCAAGTGCCTGTGCCTCTTTCAAGACATCATTGAAATCGCGGCCTTCTTCATGCATCTTGGTCAAGATGTAGTTTGTTGTGCCGTTAACAATTCCCATGACGCGAGTGATTTGATCGCCAGCTAATGATTCACGCATCGAACGGATAATTGGAATCGCTCCAGCTACTGCTGCTTCGTAATATAAATCTACTTTAGCCGCATCAGCTGCATTAAAGAGTTCATGACCATGTGTTGCAAGAAGAGCTTTATTGGCGGTGATAACAGATTTCTTATTTTTAATTGCTTCAAGAATTAATGTACGCGCTGGTTCAATTCCACCCATAACTTCAATAACAATATTAATCTCTGGATCGCTAACAATTGAATGCAAATCAGTTGTAATCATCGAAGGATTAATGCCAGCACGAGCGGCATTACTGCGAGCACCAATCTTTTTTAGAACTAGGAGTGCACCGGAGCGTTCAGATAACTCTTGCTCATCGGATTGCAAAAGGCGTGCCACTTGTGAACCGACTACGCCGCAGCCGAGCATGCCAATAGATATTGTCTTTATCTCTGCGCTCATGCGCACTATTCTTTCACAGATGCCTGTAACGGCGTTAAATATCTAGCCCTAACAGATCAGCTTCAGTCTCACGGCGCAGAATTACGCGGGCTTTCCCATCTTTTACTGCAATTACTGGTGGCCGTGGCACGTGATTGTAATTAGTAGCCATGCTGCGTCCATAAGCACCTGTTGCCGGGGTGGCCAATAAATCTCCAGGGATAATGTCATTTTCTAAATCTATTTCTCGAATAACGATATCGCCGGTTTCGCAGTGCTTTCCAACAATGCGTGAAGAAATCTTTGAGGCTGTGCTTGTGCGATTAGCTAGAACTGCGGTGTATTCAGCATCGTATAAAGCTAGGCGCAAATTATCGCTCATACCCCCATCAACAGAAACATAACGTCGGGTAGATCCATTTTCCAAAGTGACATCTTTGATTGTTCCAACCTCATAAAGTGTAAACATTGTTGGGCCAACGATTGCGCGTCCTGGTTCAATTGAAATACGCGGGATAGAAAGCTTATGAGCTGTGCATTGGGCGTTAACAACTTCTGCCAATGCTTTCATTGTAGATGCGGGATCCAAATCAACTTCACCTGGCAAATATGCAATGCCGTATCCCCCACCCAAATCCAGTTCAGGTAGTTCTACTGAAAATTTATCGCGATATGTAGCTAGAAGTGCAACAAGGCGTTCGGCACTGATTTCAAAAGATTCTGCTTCCAATATTTGAGAACCGATATGGGCATGAAAACCGCGCAACTCTAGAGATGAGTGCGTACGAACTTCTTCAATGGCTTTCCAAGCAGCACCACTTGCAATTGAAAAACCAAATTTCACATCTTCGTGTGCTGTAGCAATTGATTCATGGGTGTGGGCTTCGATACCTGGAGTCAGGCGAAGTAATACTTTTTGTACAACACCTAGCTTTGTTGCAGCTGCTGCCACACGTTCTATTTCAAAGAGTGAATCAATCACTATCGTGCCAACTCCAACTGAAACGGCCTTTTGAATCTCTGCAACTGATTTATTGTTTCCGTGCACTTCAATTGCTGCAGGATCGATTCCGGCTTTTAACGCAACAGCTAACTCGCCACCTGTGCACACATCGATTCCGATACCGATGTCTTTAATCCAGCGTGCAACTTCAACACAAATAAAAGCTTTAGCTGCATAATAAACAGTTCCAGCATTGCTTCCGAAAGCATTACCTAGAGCGTTGTTCCAGGCTGCTGTGCGTAACCGAAAATCTGATTCATCCATAATGAATGCAGGTGTCCCAAATTCTTTAGCTAACTGTGACGCAGGAATTGCAGAGATAGAAAGTTCGGTACCAGTTTTTACGTTAGAGGACCACATCACTACATCCTCTCCGGCGCACTGACACCTAATAAATCCAAACCATTTTTAATAACTTGTTTTGTAGAAGCACAGAGTAATAGACGCGCGGTGTGTATTGCAGTTGGATTTTCTTCACCCATGGGCAGTACACGACAATCGGCATAGAAACCGTGATAAGTGCCAGCTAACTCTTCAAGATATCGAGCAATGCGGTGAGGTTGACGAAGTTGCGCGGCGTTTTGTACAACACGAGGGTATTCGGCCAGCGCACCTAGTAGCTCATTCTCGCGGTCATGGACCAATTGAGATGAATCAAAGGCACTGAGATCAACTGGAATATTCAATTCGGTGGCATTTCGTAAAACGGCGGCAATTCGCGCATGCGCGTACTGCACGTAATAGACAGGATTCTCGTTGGTGTTACGTTTCAAAATATCAATATCCATCACCATAGGTGTATCAACTGGATAACGGATCAGTGTGTAACGGGCAGCATCAACGCCTACTTTTTCAACTAACTCTTCTAAAGTAATAATGGTTCCAGCGCGCTTAGAAAGTTTTACTTCCTCGCCGCCTTCCATAATCTTGACCAACTGTCCGATCAAAACATCTATGTTGTATTCGGGGTCATCTCCAGCACAAGCGGCAGTAGCTTTAAGGCGACCTACATACCCATGGTGATCAGCGCCTAACATGTAAATGCAAACATCGAAACCCCGCTCGCGTTTATTAATGTAATAGGCGGTATCAGATGAGAAATATGTGAGCGAACCGTCCGACTTAGTTAACACTCGATCTTTGTCATCACCAAAGTCAGTTGTACGAAGCCAAATAGCGCCATCTTCTTCAAATACATGGCCTTGTTTGCGCAGTTTTTCTAATCCGTGTTCCACGGCACCTTGATCGTGTAAAGAACGCTCAGAAAACCAGACATCAAAATGAGTACCGAAAGTTTCAAGTACGCGCTGTTGATCCTTTAACTGCAGGGCGTAAGCGGCTTCACGAAAAGCAACTTGGCGTTGACCCTCTGGCAACGAAGTAATTGATGAGTTATTTGCTACAACTTCCTTGGCTAAATCTGAAATGTATGCGCCTTGGTAACCATCTTCTGGAATTGGATTTCCTAATGCGGCTGCTTCAACTGATGCGCCAAATAAATCCATCTGGTTTCCGCGATCATTAATATAAAACTCGCGTGTTACAACAGCCCCTGCTGCAGTCAATACTCGACCTAATGAGTCACCAACGGCTGCCCATCGAGTGTGACCTAGATGTAAAGGTCCCGTTGGATTGGCACTAATAAATTCAAGGTTAATCCGAACTCCTGCAAGCGCATTTCCTTTTCCGTAATCCATAGCTGCATTAATAATTGTCGTGACAAGTTCCGCTTGATTGGAACGGTTAAGAGTGATGTTAATAAATCCAGGTCCAGCAATATCAAGCTTTGAAATTCCATCGGTCCCGACCAACTGGTCGCAAATAATCTGCGCAACTTCGTGAGGGTTCTTGCCGGCAGGCTTTGCCAATTGCAATGCAATTGAAGTTGCATAGTCACCATGGTCGCGATCTTTAGGTCGCTCTAGTTTTATTGTGGCTGGAATTTGTCCGGATAGTGAGCCAGCAATGAGGGCTCGCTCTATCGCAGCCTTGAGTGCAGACTCGAGTATTTCAACCTGTGTGGACACCGCCTAAGGCTATCGCGAGCGTGGAACGCTGTTATCAAATCGTTAGATGTGGGGGTGATTTTTGCTCAAATTCCTAGTGACCTTTTTGACCTTTCCTACTACCGTTTGCTCCACTACCGCACCCTTCTCATCTGGCTAGAAAAAGTTCTAACCAGGGGTGCGGTTCCTTTCGAAAGGTGTTTCACATATGAAAAAGCGCCGCCTCGCGATTACTGCAGTTCTTGCTGCAGTTGCTATCGCTCTTACAGGTTGCTCAAAAGCTGACAAAGCCGCAGATGGTTTCGTTGGTGTAATTCTTCCTGACGCAGCATCATCAAATCGCTGGGAAACTGCTGACCGCGGATTCCTACAAGCAGCATTTGATACAGCAGGAGTAAAAGTTGACATTCAGAATGCAAACGGAGACAAGGCTCAGTTCGCAACAATTGCAGACCAGATGCTTACAGCTGGTGCAAAGGTTCTTATCCTTGTAAACCTTGATTCAGATTCAGCTAAGGCTGTTCAGGACAAGGCTGCTGCACAAGGTGTAAAGACAATCGACTACGATCGTCTAACACTTAATGGTTCAGCTTCATACTATGTTTCATTTGATAATGAAGCAGTTGGCAAGCTACAAGGTGAAGGCATCAAGGCATGTCTAGATGCAGCAGGTAAGAAGACTGCTCGTATCGTTTACCTCAATGGTTCACCAACAGATAACAACGCAACACTTTTCAAGGCTGGCTATGACTCAGTGCTACGTCCTTTGATCGATTCAAAGGCTTACACACTTGTTGATGACCAAGCTGTCCCAGATTGGGATAACGCAAAGGGTGGAGTTATTTTCGAACAGCAGCTATCAAAGGCTGGCGGAAAGCTCGACGCAGTTGTTTCAGCTAACGAAGGTCTTGGACTTGCAGCTGTAGCAGTTCTTAAGAAGAACAAGCTAAACGGCAAGGTCTGTGTATCTGGACAAGATGCAACTGTTGATGGATTGCGCGCAATCCTTACAGGTGACCT
>WLQG01000036.1 GCA_009698445.1 Actinomycetota bacterium | reverse complement strand
TTAACGCAGTGGATCCACGTTTTGTTATGCCGATTTTCTTGGCATGTGAAATTGAAAGCACCAACTACATTGATATGGCGATGTCTTTGTCGCGCCCACATGCGCATTATCCAAACTCTGAAACTGGTGTGAAGCTTGGCGATGAACAGTTTGCCCGTGACTGGAACTGGAAAGAGCGCGATATCTACGCCCTCGTTGGTATGGGTATCGAGCCGGGCATGAGCGATGTATTTGCGCGCTATGCCTCCGATTATCTCTTCTCAGTTATTGATTCCATCACAATTATGGATGGATCTAACTTAACCGTTGAAGGTTATGAATTTGCGCCTTCATTTTCAATTTGGACAACAATTGAAGAGTGCTTGAACCCTCCAATAGTTTGGGAAGATGGACGCGGTTGGTACACAACAGAACCATTTAGTGAGATTGAAACCTTTGATTTCCCTGAAGGAATCGGACCTGTTGAGTGCGTAAACGTTGAACATGAAGAAGTTATTTTGATCCCACAGAAAGTTGATGCCAAGAAAGTTAACTTCAAATATGGTCTTGGTGCACAGTTCATTACGACTTTAAAAACTATCCACATGTTAGGACTAGATCGTAAAGATCACGTTGATGTCCAAGGTATTTCAGTCTCACCTCGTGACTTACTTGCAGCATCACTTCCAGATCCAGCAACGCTTGGTTCACGTATGAAGGGCAAAACTTGTGCAGGCGCACTTGTTAAGGGCCTTGATAAAGATGGAAAGCCGTACGCTTGTTATATGTACAACGTTGTGGACAATGAATGGTCGATGAGTGAATATGGCGATCAAGCAGTTGTGTGGCAGACGGCAGTTAATCCTGTAATCGCAATGGAGTTGATCCACAAGGGCATTTGGAAACCTGAAGGTGTTGCAGGCCCAGAATGGTTTGATGCTAAGCCATTCCTTGATTCACTTGAATCCTATGGAACTGAGTGGAAAATTCGTGAAGAAAACATTTGATGTTGTTGTCATCGGATCTGGTTTTGGTGGATCCGTTTCAGCGCTCCGTCTACGTGAAAAAGGCTACAGCGTTGCTGTCTTAGAGGCCGGAAAACGATTTCGCGACAAAGACTTTCCAAAGACTTCTTGGCGAATCAATAAATTTCTATTTGCGCCGGGGCTAGGTCTCTATGGCATTCAACGCATCCATGTCTTGCCAGATGTATTGGTATTAGCTGGTGCAGGTGTTGGTGGAGGATCACTGGTCTATGCAAATACTTTGTATCAACCAGGTGATCAATATTTTACGGATAAACAGTGGGCATCGATTACTAATTGGAAAGAAGAGTTAGAGCCTTGGTATGACCAAGCTCGCAGAATGTTGGGCGTTGCCGAAAATCCATATTTTTCTAACAGCGACCAAGCAATGAAAGATGCGGCCGAAGAAATGGGTGTTGGTCACACATTTAAAATGGCCCCGCTCGGAATCTATTTTGGCGAAGGCAAAGGTGCGCCAAGTAAAGATCCATTCTTTGGTGGTGTTGGACCAGACCGTAATGGTTGCATGCAGTGTGGTGCATGCATGACTGGATGCCGACACAATGCTAAAAATACTTTGCCTAAAAACTATTTAGGGCTTGCAGAAAAAGCTGGAGCAGAGGTGTTCCCTATGACCACCGCTACGAAGATCGAGAAGTTACCTTCAGGTGAATGGAAAGTTTCAACCCGTAAAACCGATGATTGGTTGGGCGAAAAGGGCACAGCCTTTTTCGCTAAGGATGTCATTGTCGCCGCTGGAACATTTAATACACAAAAGTTGCTCCATAAAATGAAGGATTCGAAGGTCTTGCCACAGATTTCAGATCGTTTGGGTGATCTGTCACGAACAAATAGTGAAGCTTTAACTGGCGCATTAATGCCCAATACAGATATTGACTACAGCGATGGAAGCGCCATCACTTCCTCATTTTTCCCTGACGAACACACGCATATCGAGCCCGTACGTTATGGCAAAGGATCTAACTTGATGGGCATGTTGCAGACAATCATGACTGATGGTTTCTCATCACAAGAGCGACGCAAGCAATGGTGGAAGCAGTTTGTAGCGAATCCAAAACTACTTCTAAAGATTTTAAATGTGCGCCAATGGAGTGAGCGAACAGTTATTGCATTAACTATGCAAAATGTGGATTCATCAGTGTCTGTACGCGGAAAGAAATCAATATTTGGATGGCGATTAACATCTACCAACGATCCAGAACACCCGAATGCAACATATATTCCTGCGGCAAACGAGGTTGTAAAACGCATCGCGAACAAACATGGCGGTATTTCAGGCGGCCATATTGGAGATTTGATTGATGCGCCATTTACAGCTCACTTTGTTGGTGGCTGCGTAATTGGTAGCGATGTCAGCCAGGGAGTGATCGATCCATACCATCGTGTATGGAACTACCCAACGCTTCATATCGTTGATGGTTCAACAATCACTGCAAATCTTGGTGTTAATCCTTCGCTAACAATCACCGCGCAAGCAGAGCGTGCACTATCTTTTTGGCCTAACAAAGGTGAAGCCGAATCACGACCTTCGCAAGATCAGCCTTACAAAAGATTATCGGCTGTTGCACCGCACGCAGCCTTTGTCCCACTTGGGGCAATCGGTGAACTTAAGAGTAATTAGGAGTTCTACATGGAATCTTGGGCATTAGTCACTGGTGCAACCGCTGGAATTGGTGAAAGTTTTACACGCTTGCTTGCACAAAATGGCTACAACTTAATTTTAGTTGCTCGAGATTTACCGAGACTCCAAGAAAGAGCTACAGCATTAGAGTCAAACTTTAAAATTTCCACAAAAACGATTCAAGCAGATCTTTCTACTGAAGCAGGGTGCAAGAGCATTGAAGACTTTATTGCATCTCATGAAGTAGATGTCTTAATCAATAATGCTGGATTTGGAATCAATAAAGCTTTTACCCTCAGCCAACTAGATGCTGAACAAGCTCTATTAGATGTTCTTGTACGCACCCCCATGCGATTAATGCATCAAGTACTGCCAGGAATGAAAGCTCGCAATAAAGGCGTCATCATTAATGTTTCATCCGTTGCTGGCTGGATTGCTGGTGGAACTTACAGTGCTTCAAAGTCATACCTCACGGTTTTATCTGAATCACTTCACACTGAACTCTCGTCAACAAATGTGAAAGTATCTGCACTTTGCCCTGGCTTTACTAGAACTGAATTTCATCAACGAGGTCGCATGTCAATGAAAGGTCTGCCTGCATTTATGTGGCTGAACTCTGACAAGCTCGTAGCTACAGCATGGAAAGAGGCAGTTGCCGGTAAAGCTATTAGCGTTCCAGGATGGCAATACAAAGCCCTAACTTTCGTTATGCGCAATGCTCCGCGTTCGATGGTTCGCAAGATTGGTATGAATATACGGATCAAACAACGCGGTAAAAAGTAACTTCACAGCGAATTCATTGGCTTAACGGGCGGGTTATCAGGAGATTTTCAGGTTGAACTGGCTATGATTAGCCAATATTTAATGGAGGTTTTTCTGATGCGTAAATTCGCTTCTGTCACTGTCGCACTCATAGTCGCTGCCGGCATCATGGTTGCACTGCCCGCTAACGCTGCTACCAAAGTTTCAAATGGTGTTGCGTGTACAAAGCTCAATGCAACTACAACTGTTAGTGGCAGCAAGTACAAGTGTGCAAAGAACCCATTGTCAACGAGTAAGAAACTTACTTGGCTCTCTATTGACTGCCTTAACTCAGCTTCAGCGTATACAAAATCTCAAAAGGACGCAGTAACGCTAACTGCAAACTTAACTGCACAGATTCCTGTAATTGAAGTTGGAATTACTACTGAGACTGCGCATAAAGCAGAAATTCAAACAAAACTTGACTCGGACAACCAGCGCTTAACCGCTGCCCAATCTAAGTTAGCGGCTGCCACCACCGCCGCAGATAAGAAATCTCTTACAACTGCAGTGTCAGCATGGACAGCGGCAGTGCGTGCAAATACAAGCACAATTGCCCGTATTACTCTTAATATCCGCAAACTTGAAGCCGCGAAATTAGCTGCAACAACTCAGCCTGCTCAACTTGCGGCCGATGTTGAAAACACGAAGGCCAATGCGCAGTTAATTTGTACTAAGGGCTTCTAAAACCACACAAAGCATTACCAGAAAGCCCCGTTAGAGATAACGGGGCTTTCCCTATTTAATCTGCTAACTCTTCTAACTTAGATTGAGTAAATGCAAGCTCGACTCATTCGCATCATTGGGCCAGCCCTACTTCTTATCCATTTCTTCTCGCATTACACCTCGATTGGCGAAAGTAAATGGAGTGAGCTCTACCTTTATAATCTCATTGTCTTTTTGGCGATAGTGGTAATTGTTTTGGCGAATCGAATCAGCGATCCACTGTCCAAACCATTACTCATAATCGCATTCTCCTTATGGCTCTTTGGTTCGCTATTGGCCAGTACCGCCTCTTTTTATGAAATAGGTGTACCAGTTGATTTGTTTTCAAATATTGCTTATCTGATGTTTTATCCGTGCGCCATGATTGCATTGCCTCGCTTAATAAGTTCAAGTCAGAAATCAACGGTTTTAGAAGTATTTGACGCATCAATTGTTGGACTTGGTCTAGGGGTGCTTGGAACAGTTTTTGTACTTAAGCCTGTTTTGCCACATTTTGGTGGAAAGCTCGCTGATGCCTTTTTTGCAGTAGCTTTTCCAATTTGCGACTTGATTTTGATATCACTGACTTTGGCGACCATTGTGGCGCATGGTTTTTCACAAAGAAATCTTTTTATGTCAGCTGGAATCATTGCCTTTACTCTTACTGATTTTCTTTTTCTCTGGCAACACCTCAACGGAATGTACACATTTGGTTCAGTAATAGATGATGGCTGGATTCTTGGCTTATTGCTCATTGCTGAGAGCAGCTGGCGTCCAAGCAGAGATGATCAGAATGGTGCTTCTGTAAATCCAATATTTATTGCGTTTTCTGTTTTCTTGAGCGCAACGTTATTAGCGCTAACTGCAATCAGGCCCGGTTTCTTCCCAACTTTTATCTTGTTTCCAGCCATTAGTACTTTAATGCTGGCATTTATCCGCATGACGATAGCGCTTAAACAAGCTAAAAATATTGGGCACGAAAGGATTTTGGCTAGAACAGATGAGCTCACTGGTCTGCCTAATCGCAGGCGTTTAATAAGTGAAATTGAAAGTTTTATTGGTAAAAGCGGTGCACTTCTTTTACTTGATCTTGATGGTTTTAAGCCGGTCAATGATCTGCATGGTCACGAGACTGGCGATAAAGTTTTACAGCAAGCATCCCTCCGTTTTGCGCGAGCCTTACCTCATGGCGCATTGCTGGCTCGATTAGGTGGAGATGAGTTTGGCGTTTTGATTGAAGGTGCTTACGAACAATCAATGGATATTGCTTTGGCTCTGCGCGCAACATTGAGTTATCCATTTAACATCGATAACCAACACATCACTATCGGTGTCAGTATTGGTTTGGCAGAAAACACTGGTGCACCAGATTTACTCCGGCGCGCAGATGATGCGATGTATCGAGCTAAGCGCGAGGGTCTAGGGGTTTGTCGGCTTTAATCTCTTTCAACCGTTCGAGTGATTCTAAACGCTCAATTGCATGATCAACTATCCGCTCGGAATATCCCTTGCTATAACCATCTAAGAAAAGCCACGGTTCGTGGATTTCTGCTGCTGATAAATGTGCAAGTTCTGGCACATACTTTCTAATGTAATCACCGTTTTCATCGAACCGTTTTCCTTGTTCAATCGGGTTAAAGACGCGGTAATACGGGGATGCATCAGTACCGGTACCTGCAGTCCACTGCCACCCATGCGCATTTGATGCTACGTCATAATCAACTAAATGCTCCATAAAGAAATCAGCACCTAACTGCCATTCCAGATGCAAATCTTTAACTAGAAAGGAGGCAACAACCATGCGCGTGCGGTTATGCATCCAACCTTCGTGGACCAGTTGTCGCATAGCTGCATCAACGAATGGGTAGCCAGTTTTCCCGGCCTTCCATGCATCAAAGTGAGCATCAGGTTTGTTGTAGCGCATCTCGGCAAATTTAGCTGAGTAATAATCTTTTTCTGTATGTGGATTATTAAAGAGAACATCAGCATAAAACTCACGCCAAGCAATTTCTTTTCGGAATGTATCGTGAGCTTTGCTTTCACCTAATGGTGCAAGAAGTGTTCGGGGGTGAATTTCTCCCCACTTTAAATGCGCACTGAGCTTACTGGTGCCATCAATGCCAGCCATATTGCGAGCTTCGTCGTAATTATCGAGGCCGTTTTTCTGAAAAAACTTCCATCGCGCAAGTGCAGCTTTCTCACCAGCCGCCGTTATTTGAACACCTTCCGGCATTGGCCAATCTGGAAAATTGCGATCCGTAGATGCAGGCTTGACTGTATTAATTTTTTTAGGTGTCTCAGCCGGTTTGCGCCATCCATGCAGACACCATGCTCGATAGAAGGGTGTGTACACCTTGTACGGCGTTGCATCACTTGGTTTTAGTACTCGACCAGGTGCAACTGCGTAAGGACTTCCCGTTCTGGATAATGAAATTCCAGCCGCTTCTATTCGGGTATCACGCGCTGCGCCATATGGTTCATACTCAGCACTAATATGAACCGAAGTTGCACCGTAACGGTTCATTAAATCAGCAAGAACTTCTGCTTGATCCCCCACCATAACGTGCAAATTATTATTGAGTGATTCATCTAGAGCACGAAGTGATTGACCCAAATATGCTAAACGCTTGCTACCTGTTGCATCGATGAGCTTTTTATCTAAAATGAATACTGGAATTATTTCATCGCTTGAATTAATAGCCTCTAAGAGCGCTGGGTTATCACTGATACGTAAATCTCGACGAAACCAGGCAATGCTTCTTTTAGGCATGGCCTGATTTAAGCATCATTTTGGCTAGCCAGCCTGCGCTACTTATGGAGCTGCTCGACCGTGCCATCCCAGCCCTTAACGGCTTCAGGCTTACGAGGAGGCTTGCCGATGTAGCGTGCAGATGGGCGAATTAATCGGCCAGTGCGCTTTTGTTCCAGGATATGTGCAGACCAACCAGCAGTGCGCGCAGCGGTAAACATTGAAGTAAACAGATGCGCAGGAACTTCTGCAAAGTCCAAAATAATCGCAGCCCAGAACTCAACATTAGTTTCTAGAACACGATCTGGTTGACGTTCGCGAAGTTCCTTGAGAGCTGCTTGTTCAAGTGCCTCTGCTACTGCATAGCGTGGAGCATTTAATTCTTTTGCTGTGCGACGTAATGTGCGTGCTCGTGGATCTTCAGCACGGTAAACACGGTGACCGAATCCCATCAAACGCTCTTTGCGATCAAGTAATCCCTTTACATAAGCCGTTGCATCGCCAGTTTTTTCAACTTCTTCAATCATATGTAATACACGTGAAGGGGCTCCCCCATGCAGTGGACCAGACATTGCACCAATTGCACCTGATAACGCAGCTGCAACATCTGCACCAGTTGATGCAATTACACGAGCTGTAAATGTTGAAGCATTCATTCCGTGTTCTGCGGCAGAAACAAAATATGCGTCGATTGCACGAACATGTGCTGGATCTGGTTCTCCGCGCCAGCGAATCATCATGCGCTCTACAACTGTGTGTGCCTTATCAATTTCAGATTCTGGAATAGCTGGTGCAATTTGACCACGAGCAGCTTGTGCTAAATATGAAAGCACCATAACTGATGCACGTGCAAGATTGCTACGAGCTTCTGCGTCATCAATATCTAGAAGTGGTTTAAATCCCCACGCTGGTGCCAACATAGAAATCGCTGCTTGCACATCTACACGAACATCACCTGAGTGCACTGGCAAAGGAAATTTTTCAGCATTTGGAAGACCTGGATTAAATTCATCATCAACTAGAAGTCCCCATACGTTTCCAAATGAAACGCGTCCGACTAGATCCTCAATATCAACTCCGCGATAGCGAAGCGCGCTACCTTCTTTATCTGGCTCTGCAATTTCAGATTCAAACGCAATTACACCTTCAAGACCTGGTTTGAAATCATCTGACACAAGGAGCTCCTTTTAGCGAAGTAACATATTTACAGCGCTAATTCTGCCCCCATGGCAGGGGTGCTGGCGACCACGCCCATAAGAGGATGCACTCAAGGCTAAAGTGAGGTTCGATACACCTATGGCCGAAAAACAGTTCTCCCGTGAAGAGATCCGAGCGATGCGCCGTTCCTATGGCGACGCCGGCCTATCTTCCTTGGATGCCGACCCATTCGTAGCATTCGCCGACTGGCTTGCGCAAGCACATGAGAATCCGATGATTGTTGAAGCCAATGCAATGGTGCTTTCAACTCTAGGTGATGATCAAGGAATTAGCACTCGCACGGTTCTACTAAAAGATATTTCTGAAGGTGGATTTACTTTCTTTACAAATTATTCATCACGCAAAGCGCACGCGATGGAAAATAATGAGCAGGTTAGTTTGTTATTTCCTTGGTATGCCATGGAACGTCAAGTAGCTATCACTGGTATTTCTGCAAAGGTTTCGCAACAAGAGTCAGAAGAATATTTTGCTTCTCGACCTTGGGGTTCTCAAATTGGTGCATGGGCAAGTCATCAATCATCACCACTTGCTTCGCGCGAAGAGTTAGAGCAGCGCTATGAAGGTGCAGCAAAGAAATGGCCGGAAGGAACAATGGTTCCTTGTCCTGCGCATTGGGGCGGTTACCGCGTGACGCCGTTATCAATTGAATTTTGGCAGGGGCGTTATTCACGATTGCATGATCGCTTACGTTATGAGAGGGCTAACACAGATGGCGATTGGGAGTTGAATAGGTACTACCCGTAGGCTTAGCTCATGAGCCCCGAAATCATCATTCCCGCAGAATTAAAACCGGTTGATGGACGATTTGGTTGCGGGCCATCAAAGATTCGCCCAGAAGCATTAGCTGCACTTACTGTAAGTGGGACTTCGATTCTTGGAACTTCACACCGACAAAAGCCAGTAAAGACTGTTGTTAAGCGCGTTCGTGAAGGGTTGCATTCGCTTTTTAATCTGCCAGAAGGTTACGAAGTAATTCTTGGTAATGGTGGCTCAACTGCATTCTGGGATATTGCAACACTGAACTTGATTGATAATCGTTCTCAGCACTTAGTTTTCGGTGAGTTTTCTTCAAAGTTTGCTATTGCTTCTAAAGAAGCTCCTTTCCTTGGTGAACCAACCGTCATTAAAACTGAACCTGGTTCACATCCTGTGGCCGTTGCAGAAACCGGTATTGATGTTTACGCCCTAACTCACAATGAAACTAGTACAGGTGTTTCCATGCCAATCATTCGTCCAGCCGGAACGGATGGTGCACTTGTTCTTGTAGATGCAACAAGTGCTGCTGGTGGATTAATGGTTGATCCAAAAGAGTTTGATACTTACTACTTTGCTCCACAAAAATCTTTCGCTTCCGACGGAGGGCTGTGGATTGCAATCATGAGCCCTGCAGCTATTGCCCGTGTTGAAAAGATTAAGGCTAGCGGCCGTTGGATTCCCGCTTTCTTTGATTTATCAATTGCCATTGAAAATTCTCGTCTTGATCAGACTTACAACACTCCAGCAGTTGCAACCTTTATGTTGCTTGCAGAACAAATCGAATGGATGAATTCAAACGGCGGGCTTTCCTTTGCTGCAGGCCGCAGTGAGAAATCTTCAAACATCTTGTATTCCTGGGCAGAGAAAACTAGTTACACAACATCCTTTGTCATAGATCCAGCGATGCGATCAAAGGTAGTTGGAACAATTAACTTTGATGACGCCATCGATGCAACAAAGATTGCCTTGGCTTTACGTGACAATGGAATCGTTGATACTGAGCCTTACCGCAAGCTTGGCAAAAACCAACTGCGTGTTGGCATGTTCCCAGCAGTTGAGCCAAGTGATGTTGAAGCTTTGACCAAATGCATCGATTTTGTTGTATCTGCGCTTTAATACACCGTGCCTAAAACTTTCAAACGCGATCGCTTCTTTTGGATAGTTGCTACCCAAACTGCAATTGTTAACTTTTACTTAGGTGGCTTCGGTCCTGCGCAATCACTTCTGCGCGCTGACCAAGGAACATCACTGACTATTGCTGGATTGCATGGCACGGCTATGGGAGTTGCATCAATAGCTGCTGGATATGCCAACCCGCATTTAGCTCATAGATTTGGCCGCACAAAATCACAGTGGATTGGCTTAGGAATTTTCTTGCTCGGTCTTTTCCTCTTTGTGATTTCACCGCCAGTCATTCTTACTATTCCTGCAACTTTGATTACTGGCTTTGGCACATCAATAGTAATTAACACAATGCTCTCTTCTATGTCCCATCATTATGGAAAAGCTGCAGAGGTCGCGATACCTCAAGCAAATGGAATCGCTTCGATCGGCTTTGTAACTGGAACTGCCCTAATTGGAACAATCGCATCGCTATATCGAGATTTTTGGCGTTTAGGCTTACTACTTGCACTACCCGTTGCATTAATTTTAATTTTGGTAGGTCGTAATAAAGAAGTTGAAGAACATGTACCTGATGAAAGTGGTCCACAAAGTGGAAAGATGTCAGCAAAGTTCTGGTTAGCGTGGCTTAGTTTCGTGGCTTGTATCTCGTCAGAATTTGCAACTTCCTTTTGGTCAGCAGCCCTTCTAAAAGATCGCGTGGGTTCAACGGCTGCTATTTCAACTGTTGCAATCGTGGCCCTTGGAACCGGAATGGGAATCGGCCGCTGGTTCGGCGGATTAGTATTAAGAAACTTTAAACTCGATACTCAACTCCTGGGATTAATTTCACTGCAATTTATTGGCTTTAGTGCATTCTGGCTATCGCACTCCATGATTATTAGTTTAATCTGCCTGTTCACAATTGGATTAGGTATCTCAATGCAGTTCGCACTATCGGCCATTCGCTTAGTGAGTTTTAGTGACAATCGCCCAGATCTAGCTATCGGACGCTCTTCTCTCGCAGCAGGTATCGCCATTGCTGGAGCACCATTTCTACTAGGTTTCCTCGGAGATAATTTTGGAATCTCGCGCGCATACATCATGGTCCCAGTATTAATTGCAATCGCATTTATACTAATTAAGTTGACACCATCCCAAAGTGTAAAGGCGTAAATAATGAGCTATAAAGTTCGACGCATTGTCACGTTGGTTGTACTTATTGGTTTAATTGTTTTAATTGCTATTAGTGGGCTTTAAAACCGCATCAATTGAAATATCGGCTGGTACCTCAACTTTATCTTTGTACTTTAACCAAATAAAGGCTGTAGCAATCAGTGAAATTGTGCCGCAACTGGCAATAGTCAATCGAATGCCAATTACTTCTGCCATGATGCCAATGAGTGGAGATCCGACTGGTGTGCCACCCATGAAAATTAATAGGTAAATCCCCATGACACGACCGCGTATAGCTTGATCACTATTAACTTGAACAATTGAGTTAGCTGTGATCATCGTTGTCAGTGCGGCCACGCCACAAAATGGAAGAAAGATTGCGTATGCCGTATATGTAGGCATAAAAGATAAAATCATTATCGTTATTGAAAACGCACCTGATCCCAAGATTACGAAGCGAGTTTTACGAAATCTTTCAAGACGAGCTGAGGCAATCGCTCCAGAGAATGAACCAATCGCGATAAAAGTTCCGAGCAAGCCATAAGAAGCAGGACCTTTACTAAACTCTTTAGTTGCCATCAATGCATTAAAGATTTGGAAGTTCAAACCAAAGGTGCCCATGAAGAAAACAATAAGCATTACTACGTAAATATCAGGCCGGGCTAACGCATAACGCATACCTTCGCGAACGTTGGTCATAGATTTGGGTCGATCTTGTTGGAAAAACTCTTTTTCATTCATGGCCATCAATGCGCCAATAGCAAAGAGATAAGAGATTCCGTTAACAATAAATGAAGGCCCGGTACCAAAAGCAGCGATAAGTAAGCCCGATAGCGCTGGGCCAACTAAGCGACCAGCATTAAAGTTTGCAGAGTTCAGACTTACCGCATTAGGTAAGTCATCATGGCCGACTATCTCAGCAGCAAAAGCTTGGCGCACTGGTGCATCAAGTGCAGTTGATATTCCAAGAACTGCGGCTAACACAAAAACATGCCACAACACGATGTGGTGAGACATTACTAATGCTCCGAGCATTAGGGCCGAAAATGCACCCAGAGCATTTGTGCCCATGAGAAGTTTTCGCTTATCGAATCGATCAGCAAGCGCCCCGCCGTGAAGTGAGAAAAACAGAACGGGAGTGAATTGAATGGCGGTAACAATTCCTAAATAAGTTCCACTATGGGTCAGTTCTAGGACGAGCCAATCTTGGGCTACGCGTTGAGCCCAGCTGCCAATGTTTGAAATCGTATTGGCAGGAAAAAGTATTCGGTAATTACGATGACGAAATGAACGCCAATTACCATCAACTTTTACTGTAAATCCCATTACTCTTCTCTCATGGCATCAAATATTCGCTCGGTTGTAACCTTAGTGTCAATTGGCGTAATTTGCTGGGTCATCGCCTTTGTAGTTGCGCTAGCCGCAGGCGCGGATGCAAAAATCATTTGGACATGCATCGTTGGCGCGGGCCTAGGTTTAACTGGTATTCGTTATTCAATTCGCCGCAATAAACGCAGCGGAATTTAATTTAAGCCTCTAGAGCTGTAGCGATACCGCGTAATACGCGGCCCAAACGCTCTGCTTCAAATGATGATGGATGACGTCCTTGACGCAAACCATTTCCAACGCGATCTAAAATCTTGATTGTGTCTTCAATCATTGCAGCTAAGTCATCTGGATTAGCGCGAGAATTTTCTGCAAGTGAAGGAGGTGCGTCAATAACGTGGACTGATAATGCTTGTGGCCCACGACGTGAATCGGCAATGCTGAATTCAAGCTTTGTACCAGGCTTTACAGTTGCAATTCCTTCTGGAAGAGATGAAGCAGCAAGATAAACATCTTCACCTTCATCATTGGCAATAAAACCGAAACCCTTTTCTAGGGAGAACCATTTAACGCGTCCTGTAGGCATGGGGAGGGCTCCTTGATTATTTCGTGTATTCGTTTAGCCGCGGGGGTTGCGGTCAGGGCTTTAGTTTATCACCAGGTCAGTGAAGGT
>WLQG01000035.1 GCA_009698445.1 Actinomycetota bacterium | reverse complement strand
TCACGCGTTGTGAGAATTGGACCAGAGTTTTTCCCATCGATATGAAGTTGACCTTGAATTGCACCACCCAAGCAAATCATTGCAGCAGCTGTGATTACTCCTTCCGGAGTTCCACCAATTCCCATGAGTAAATCAATTCCAGTATTCGGACGTGCAGTCTCAATTGCTGCGGCAACATCACCATCTTGAATTAATCGAATTCTGGCACCACATTCGCGGATTTCTTTTATTAATAGTTCATGCCTTGGTCGATTAAGAACTACCACGGTTATATCGCTTATTGCTAAATTTTTGGCCTTAGCAACTGCTGCGATATTAATTTTAGTTGGCGCTTGAATATCAATTACATTTGCACTTTCTGGTCCAGTTACGATTTTATTCATGTAAAAAGAGGTTTTTGGATCAAACATTGTGCCACGTGGAGCTAATGCAATAACCGAAATTGCACCATTCATTCCATTTGCAGTAAGTGATGTTCCATCAATTGGATCAACAGCGACATCGCAACTTGGCCCTTCTTGATTTCCAACTTGTTCACCGTTGTGCAACATCGGGGCGTTATCTTTCTCTCCTTCGCCAATTACAACGATACCTGCCATATCAACAGTGTTAATCATTCTTCGCATTGCTTCAACTGCTGCTTTATCTGCCAAATCTTTTTCACCACGGCCAACCCAAGGAGCTGCAGCAAGAGCTGCAGTTTCTGTTACACGAATGAGTTCAAGTGCCAAATTTCGATCAGGAGTGGGCATTATTCGCGCGTAACTTTCGCACCCAAGCTTTGCAACTGTTCTGCAAAATTGGGATAACCACGATCAACATGGAAAGCCTGATCAACCGTAGTTTCACCTTCACTCACTAATGCAGCCAAAATCAAGCCTGCGCCTGCCCGAATATCGTGGGCTTCAACTGGGGCTCCTGATAGTTCAGGCACGCCTTCAATAGATGCATGATGTCCATCAACTGAAATCTGAGCACCCAGGCGACTAAGTTCATTAACAAACATAAACCGTGATTCAAAGACGTTTTCAGTAACAAGTGAATGACCATCGGCAATTGAGTTAAGTGCGATGACCATAGGAAGTAAATCTGTTGGAAAGCCAGGATAGGGGAGTGTTGCAACATCTATTGCCTGCGGACGTTGATCCATGCGAACACGAACTCCATCGGCAGTTGATGTGATGATTGCTCCAGCCGAAGCGAGTTTTTCAAGTGGAAGTTCAAGATGTTCGGCGCGTGCGCCGTGAATTGTTATATCTCCACGTGTCATAGCTGCAGCAAATGCCCATGTTCCCGTGATGATGCGATCAGGAATTGTTGCATGTGTTGTTGGCGCTAACTGTGTTACACCAGTAATTGTGATTGTTGGTGTTCCTAAACCTGCAATTTTAGCTCCCATAGAAATCAGAAATTCACCGAGATCGACTAAATCAGGTTCACGGGCTGCATTATCAATTGTTGTGACGCCTTTAGCTAAAACTGCAGCAGTCATAATATTTTCAGTTGCTCCAACGCTTGGAAAATCTAAATCAACGAGCGCACCTACTAATCCGTGTGGTGCTTGAGCTACAACGTATCCATGTTCAATATGTGCGATTGCACCCAGGGCTTCGAGGCCCTTAATGTGAAAATCAAGTCCACGAGATCCAATTGCATCTCCGCCGGGTAGCGCAACTTCTGCTTCACCTACACGCGCAACAAGTGGACCTAAAACATTTATTGATGCGCGCATTTTGCGCACCAAGTCATAATCGGCGCGGTGATGAGGTACTTGGGGAACATCGATACTTACCGCCGATGAAGTTCGAACTACCGTACAACCAAGGCGGGTTAACAGGTCAGCCATAATGTCTACGTCGGCGATATCGGGCACATTAGTGATCGTTGTCTTGCCGGCAGCTAGCAAAGAAGCAGCCATCAATTTTAGAACTGAGTTTTTAGCCCCAGAAATAACGACCTCGCCTCGGAGTTGGGTTCCACCAACAATGCGGAAGCGGTCAAGAGATGCCATAGCCGCAGTCTACTTATAGGCTACGGGCATGGTTAATTTAACGCGTATTTACACAAAGACAGGCGATGACGGAACAACCTCCTTAGGAGACATGAGCCGGACCTCAAAAAATGATCCGCGCCTAGAAGCGTATGCAACCGTTGACGAAGCTAACTCATCAATCGGTGTTGTTTTATCTACTGATGAATTATCTGCAGATGTTCGTGCGCTCTTGGTACGTATTCAAAATGACCTTTTTGATGTTGGTGCAGATTTATGTACGCCAGTCGTTGATTCACCAGCTTTTGAACCACTGCGTGTTTTAGAAACTCAAATTGTTTATTTGGAAGAACAAATAGATAAATTTAATTCAGAATTAGAATCGCTTCGTTCCTTTGTCTTGCCATCAGGGACTGCGGCGGCAGCTCACTTGCATGTTGCCCGCACAGTCGTTCGTCGTGCAGAGCGTTGTACATGGGCGGCTATTCATGCCTTTGGTGGGGGAGTTAATCCATTGACTGCCAAGTATCTCAATCGTTGCTCAGATCTTCTATTTGTATTAGCACGCTATGCAAACAAAGAAATAGGCGATCAATTATGGGTGCCTGGAGCTAATCGCTAGTTTGAACTAGTTGAGTATGTAGTACCAGGCACCTTTTCGTTTGGTGCATCATGGTGACAAATTGCGCTGATATTTGCGACCGCATGTTTTTGCATCAGCAATTCTTGGCTAATTAATAAAATCGTTGTAATTTGCTTTGGTGCGCTTTCGCCAACAGTTGTGCGAATAGCCCCAAATACTTTAAGAGTTTTATCATCAGGTGAAAGTGCACCTACTATTTTTCCTGTGATTTCCCACCACGTACAACCATTTAAAGATGCCACCTGAACGGCTCCACACGAGTACTTTTCACAGATTGCAACACCATCAATTTTTTGGGCAAGTTGCCGTGTTAAAGATTTACTATTTGATGCAGCACCAATTAACTCCTTAGCATTTGGAATCTTTGCATAGACTTCTCCATTTGCTTTAAAACCCACCGGCGGCCAAGCAGCTCTTGGCGATGGAGACAGTGTGATTTTCTTACGCTTCTTCTTTTTCTTCACAACCACTTTCTTCTTAACTACAGGCTTCTTAGAAATTGATGGCTTTGCTGTGGATTTTGCCACCACTTTTGCCGTGGGCGTAGGCGTTGGTTTCTTTGTAGCTGCATGAGCTGGAGAAACTGTAAGCGCCAAAGCAGTGATGAGAATTATTAAGCGCTTAATCGCGATCCCACCTAAATTTACGGATAGAAAAGAAAACTCCAATAAATAGCCACGCGAGCAAAATAGTGAAGGTACGCCCAGTTTCCCAGGACTTAGCTACCTCCTGTGAAGCAAAAGAATCGGGCAAAAATACTGAACGCATTCCTTGAGTAAGCCACTTGAGCGGGAAGATTGCAGCTAATTGTTGCATCCATGTGGGCAGCTGTGTGAACACAAAGAAGACGCCGCTAAAAAACTGCAGAATAATGACTATAGGAGAAACTACTGCCGATGCCCCGCGCCCGCTTTTAGGAACAATCGAAAAGGCAATTCCAAGAGCGGTTGAACATGCACTTCCGAGTAATACCAACCATATAAAAACTAACCACTTGCTGGGCTCGGTTGGCATTTCTACACCAAAAAATAACAAACCAAATCCAAAGAGAAGAGCAATCTGAATGATCATACTGACAGCGATAAGAATAGCTTTGCCAATAAAGTAACTAGATGCTGGCATAGGTGTGCCACGTAAACGCTTTAGACCCCCAACATCACGCTCCATGGGAATAGTTATAGCAAGGGCTTGAAAACCTGTATTAACAAGACCAGAAGCGATCATTCCGGCAACGAAGTACTGAGAAAAAGTTACACCAGGAGCAATCGTGTCTTTAAAAACTGAACCAAATATTGCTAACAAAATCACAGGGAATAAAAGTGTAAAGACAACTGATTCGCGTTGACGCGCAAATTGGATGATTTCTAACTTTCCACGACGGATGCCTAAGTTAAGGGCGCTAGGGATCTTATTCATCTTTGCCCCCAATCATTGTTAAATAAATATCCTCTAAAGAGGGACGAGTAACTGTGAGTTCTGGAATTTCGCCACCAAATTGTGCGTTCAGGCGCGTGACAACTGAAGTGGGATTATCTGTTCCTTCAGTTTTTATGTGGTCACCATCGCGCCATGAAACCAGGGCTTTGGAAGTAGCGCGTCCGCCTAACTCAGCTGGGGTAGATACTTCGATGATTAACCCATTATTTATTACGGCCACACGATCAGCTAAAGCTTCGGCTTCGTCTAAATAATGTGTGGTCAGCAAGATAGTTGTACCCGTGCCACGCAGTTGTTGGATTAGCGCCCAAAACGCACGCCTTGCTTCGGGGTCAAAGCCTGTAGTTGGTTCATCAAGAAATAGCAGTTCGGGGCTGCCGACTATTCCAAGGGCTACATCTAAACGGCGACGCTGACCACCAGAAAGATTTCGTATGAGTGCACCAGATTTACTTTCCAAACCTACGGCTGTAATGACTTCATCGACATTGCGCGGATTTGAATAATAACCACTGAAATGTTTGATGGTTTCAATTACGGTGAGGTCACCAGCATCGGCAGCTGACTGCAAAACTATTCCAATCCGATTGCGCCATTCACGTGCTGCTCTTCCCTGATTTTTGGGATCAAAACCTAGAATTGACACTTCGCCAGCGTCACGGTTTCTAAAGCCTTCAAGGATTTCTACAGTTGTAGTTTTCCCCGCACCGTTAGGGCCAAGCAAGGCGAAAATTTCACCAGCAGGGATTGAAAGATCTACCCCTCGCACGGCGTGCACCTGGCCATAGCTTTTTTTGAGCCCTTTGACCTCGATGACGTTCATGTTCAGATACTACTGCAGCAGATGCTGTGAGAAAATATACGTATGAGCCCGCGCAAAAACTACCCAAAGGGCAAGCGGCCGAAAACTGATGATCGTGATATCTCGACGTCTAATCAAACAATTGAAGAACACCATGAAGGAATGTATGTAGTTCGTAAGTTAACAGGCTCAAGTTCTACAAAACCATATCGATGTCCTGGATGCGATCAGATGATTCCAATGGCAACACCTCATACAGTTGCATGGCTAGAAGATGATGAAGAAAGCCGCCGCCATTGGCACAATGCATGTTGGTCAAAGAAAGATAAGCGCCGACCTAATACTGAGCGCACACGTAATGCACCGCGTTATTAATTAACCAAAGCGGCCTTTTAACCAACGAGTTAATGTAACAACTAGCGCTTCTTCCTTCGCTTTGCGCTTAAAGCTCAGCAGGTGCAATGGCAAATTAAATCGAGTTCTAACAACAGTTCGTGCATATGTGTATTCCAGTAATCCTTCAGGTCCGTGGACACGTCCATATCCGCTATCTTTCACGCCTCCAAATGGCACAGAAGCAATTGCCGCAAAAGAGAAAGTTGAATTTATTGCAACCATTCCACAGGCAAGCTGTGCTGCAATTCTCTTTCCTTGACGCTTTGACCACACATTTGCGCCCAACCCATAAGTTGATGCATTAGAAAGCTCGATTGCCTCCTGCATATTTTTCACTTTATTGATAATGATTGTAGGTCCAAAAGTCTCTTCACGCATTGCTGCAGAATCTTCAGGGACATCTAGCAAAATAACTGGCTGAACAAATGGTGGTTGGACCGATTTAACTCCGCCATATGCAAAGGTTGCACCATCTTTTATTGCACTTTTAATATGCGATGCAATGACATTAATTTGTGATGGCATTGTTGCTGGGCCATAATTTCCATCACCTGGCGCACCGGCATGAATACTTTGTGCCAGCGCAACTGCTAACTCTGTGAATTTATCTGCCACTTTTTCATCAACATATACGCGCTCTGCGCCAATACATGATTGACCGGCATTAGCCATGGCAGACCACATCGTTGCATCAACTGCGCGCTCAAGATTGGCATCGGATGCAACAATTACTGGATCTTTTCCACCACATTCCAAAACAACGGGAGTCATTGTTGTTGCACATGCTGCCGCAACCAATTTAGCTGTACGAGTAGAGCCAGTAAATGAAAGCTTATCGATACCGCTTGTGCAAAGCGCCCCACCAGTTGCACCTAATCCAGTAATAGTTGTAAAAATATCGGCAAAAGGTGCGACCTCACTAAAGGTTTCTTCTAACCACATTCCAACACCAGGCGTGTATTCACTTGGCTTAAAGACAACTGTGTTACCTGCAGCTAAGGCATAACAAATAGATCCAACTGGAGTAAAAATTGGATAATTCCATGGACCGATTACTCCGACAACTCCAACTGGCGAGCGTTGTACTGTCGCAGACATGTTGGCCATTAATAAACCAGGTGCGCGATACGAAGTTCGCATAATTTCTTCTGCATGACGGGCGGCCCAACCAATATGACCAACAGCGATACTTACTTCAAGCTTGGCATCACCAAATGGCTTTCCAGTTTCCAATGAAACAAGGGCGGCTATCTGATCCACACGATTAATAATTAAAGTTGACCAAGCAAGTAATACTTTTTTGCGACCAGAAAAGCCCAGTTGTTGCCACTTTATTGATGCGCTTCGGGCATGGCTCACAACTTCGCTTACTTGTTTAGCATCCATAATCGGATAAGTACCTGCGACTTCTCCAGTAGCAGGGTTGTGAGAATCAAATGATGGAGTGCGCTTAGTAGCCATGGTTCAAAGCGTAGTGGGGGATGGATAAGATTTGAAGTATGGCCGAGCTAATTAGACCCAGCACAATGTTGCCGGCCCATCGAACCCCATTTCATGTCATCACTGCCGACAGTGTTGATTTAGTTGGCGAAGTTGCCGCACCTATAGGACAATCAAAAGGTGCGATTTTAACTCTGCATCCACTGCCAACTGCGGGCGGAATGATGGATAGTCATATTTATAAAAAAGCCGCCAATCGCTTACCAGCTTTGGCTGGCATAACTGTTGTTCGATTTAATACACGCGGGACAACTAGTGAAGCCGGAACAAGCACTGGAGTATTTGATAACGGTGATGCCGAAGGCCAAGATGTTCAAGCGATGATTAATTATTGCTTCGATGTTTTAAAAATAGAAAATCTGTGGATTGTTGGTTGGTCATTTGGAACCGATTTAGCACTTCGTCACGCAAAAGATCCGCGCCATAAAGGGTTAATTTTGCTCAGCCCACCACTGCGCACAACAACTGACGAACAACTGATGTATTGGAACTCTGACTCACGTCCAATTTTTGCTTTAGTCCCAGAGCACGATGATTATTTGAGGCCCGATGAAGCTAAAGTACGATTTTCGATTGTGCCTAAATTAAAGATCATCCCCGTGGATGATGCCAAGCACTTATGGGTCGGCGAACCTTCGGTTCACCGCGTGCTTTCTGAAATTAGCTCCATAGTTACTGGAGATGATAAAGCTTTACCGATTGAGTACTAAGAGTTATTTGCTCTTGGAATAACTACTTCATCCATTATCAAGATAATTGATGCTGCAACAGGTACGGCGAGCAATCCACCAACAAGCCCTAGTAGTGAAGAACCAATTAGCGCTGAGATGATTGTGACTGCGCCAGGGACTGCAAGAGTTCTTTTCATAATACGTGGTGTCACAACATAGTTTTCAATCTGTACGTAAACCACGTAAGCCGCAAAAGCAATTACACCTATGAAAATAGATTGAGTAAGGGCAATTATCGTCACAATTCCACAACCCAAGAAATGTCCAACTAATGGAATTAATCCACATACTAAAACAATCATGCCAATTGCAATTGGTGAAGGTAGTCCCAGTGCGATTGAAAGTAGAAAGACAAAAACAGCGGCCATAGCGGCAATAACTATTTGACTGCCAACAAATGAACCAACGCGCGCAATGATCGCATTGGTAAGGCGACCTACTCTTTCACGACGGCTAGCCGGAACTAATGAAAGCCCAAGGTCGACGGCTTGTGGAAGTGAGGTAATGAAATAAAGAGTGAGTACGAGAATTGTGAGAAATGTGAAAAATCCTGAAAGTACGGATTTACCAACTCCGATAACTCCGCCAAAAGCTGAAATCAATAGTGCCCCATCGGAAGTTACAGATTTCAATTTAGTTTGCAGCGTATCGATAATTCCATACTGATCATTAAGTTTATTTATCGTTGCGTTATTTGTTAAATCTGCTAAAAGTGTGGGTGCTTTATTGATCAACTGCGTTCCCTGTGAAATAACAGGAGGGACTACTACTAAAGCAAAAAAGATTACAAAGGCAATAACCGAAGTGAAGATTATTCCCACTGCTGTAGCCCGTGACATATTGCGGCGACGAAGGGCTTCAACTGCCGGGTTTAAACCGGTAGCTAAGAAGAGTGCAATCAAAATCAAAATAAATATCTGTGAAACGCTTGCAAGCGCACGCATTAAAACGATTGCAGTCAAAGCTCCAAGAGTTGCGATGAAGCCAAAATAGAATGGATGAGATCTATTGATGGGCTCACCCGCAACTCCGTAATCTGCAGGGACTATTGCTTTCTTCGCACTACGAGTGGTGACCTTCTTGATTCGTTGTGAAATCGCCATAAACATATTGTAAAGATAGTTATCTCACTTGTATGAGACGTGGTGTTCATCTTCTCGTCACATTTTTAGGCAAGAATACGGTCTATGGCCCTTCGGATAACTGGATTAGGCGAGGAAATCGCTGCAGTGACAGGTCTGCCATGGAATCAAAGTTTAGAAGAGTGGCCAGAGGATCCAGCGCTGGCAGAAAAACGCGGAATTTCTCGGCATATTGTTCGCCTCGTTCGGGCAACTTCTGCAGAGGATGCGCCGGTCTATGCCGTAAAAGAAACAGTGTCAGAGTTTGCGAATCGCGAGTACAAAGTTTTACGAGAGCTAACTGCACTAAAAGCACCATGTGTTGAGCAGATCGCGGTAGTAGAGGGACGTGTAGACACAACGGGTGAAGAGCTACCGTGTGCAATAGTTACCCGTTTTTTACCTTATTCACTGCCTTATCGAATTTTGCTTTCGGGATCAGTGACTGCCCACGATATAAATACGATGGCAAATGCTCTGGCATTACTACTTGTTCGATTGCACCTTTTGGGTTTCTGGTGGGGCGATTGCTCCCTATCTAACACGCTATTTCGTCGTGACGCCGAAGGGTTTGCCGCATACCTAGTAGACGCTGAAACAGGTGAGTTTCAAAAAACTCTCAGCGATGGACAACGTGAACATGATTTAGAGATTGCAATGTTTAATGTTGCTGCCGAACTTGAAGATTTACGATTATCCGGAGTTCTTTATCCCGGAATGGATCCAGTTCGCGCAGCTGAAGCTGTTATTCGCCGCTATCGTCGAATTTGGGCGGCATTAAAAGAGCGACAAATATTGGATCCTAAAGATCGTCACGCAGTTGAACGTGCGATGCGCCAACTTCATGATTTAGGTTTTGCGGTCGAGGAAGTATCAATCACAATCGATGGCGATTCTCAGATGCTTTCATTTCAGCCGCGCCTTGTAGCAGCTGGGTATCACACTCAACGTCTTCGCGAATTAATCGGAATCGAAACTGAGGAGTTACAAGCTAAGCGTTTGCTTGCTTCCTTTGATCGCTACCGTGCTCGAAATGAAAATTCCGGTCTATCTAATACTGAGAGTGCAAAGAAATGGTTTATCGAAGTTTTTGAACCAATGACTGATCGAGTTCCTGAATCTATGCGTGGCCGTGTAGAAAGAGCACAGATGTTCCATGAAATCCTTGAAAACCGCTGGTATTTGAGCGAGCAAAAGGGTACCGATGTTGGCCTTGAGTTTGCAGCGGATAATTACATAGAAGCGATTTTGCCGTACCGTCGTGATTCTGGGGTCGATGTCATCACGCAGTAGGATTAGGGTGTGAGCAACCCTCCTAATTTTGCACAGGCTGTTGATTTAAGTTCGTTAGGAAAACCTAAAATCGCGCCTAGTGGGTCAACGCCGGGTATCGAAGTAACTGCTGCAAATCTAACTTCCGAACTTCTTCCGCTTTCAAAAGTAAAACCCATCATTTTGTTTTGTTGGTCAACACGTAGCCCAGAATCTATTGAGATGTTGGCAATAATGGCTGGCTTAGAAAAGGCATATCAATCTCGATGGGCGCTCGGTCATGTAGACATCGATGCCCAACCACAAGTAGCGCAAGCCCTACAAACTCAAAAAATTCCTTACGCCGTTGCTCTTATTAATGAACAAATGGTTCCGCTCTTTGAACAAGCTTATCCAGAGGCACAGATTCGTTTAGTGTTGGATAAAGTTTTAACTCTAGCTTCTGAACAAGGCGTAGGTGATGCGCCACAAGAAGTTATTGAACCAGAGGAAGAAGAAGCCGTCACTGCACTTGAAGCCGGAGATTTCGTAACCGCTGAAGCAGCATATAAGAAACTTCTATCACGTAAACCAACTGACTCCTTTGCAAAATTAGGATTAGCGCAAACACAACTTCTTATTCGTACTGATGGTTTAGTCCTCGATGCAGTAATTGCAGAGGCAACTAGCAATCCAACCGATCTCATACTTGCGTTGAAAGCAGCGGATATGGAGATTGTTAATGGGGGAGTAGAAGCAGCTTTCACTCGATTGCTCAATGTAATTATGCAAACTTCGGGAGATGATCGCAATAAGGCCAAAACCCACCTGCTATCGCTATTTGCACTAGTGGATCCAGCTGATCCACGATTAACTTCGGCCCGTAGCGCACTTGCGAACGCGCTTTTTTAAAATGAGAACTCTTGGCGCCAGAAGTGAGCTGATTTATTTAAGGCTCCTTTTCTTTACATTTGGTCTAGGAATCATGTCCTGGGTTCCGCGATTTCCAGAAGTTAAAGCTGGATTACACCTGACCAATGGCGGCTTCGGCTCACTTATCAGTACTGGCTCGCTAGGTTCACTTATTTCATTGCTGACCGTAGGACACGTAGTGCACAGAATTGGTGTAAAAAAAGTATTGCACGTTGCCTCCTTCTTTCTCATGGCAACTCTGATCATTCTTTCCAGTACCCATTCGGCAGTTGTCTTTTTCTTTGCAAATATATTCTTTGGCGCCGCTATTTCTGCTTTTCATATTGCGATCAATTCTCAAGGATTTAACTATCAAGATCGTACCGGAAAATTCGTTATAACCCAGCTCAGCGGTTTGTGGAGCGCGGGTGCACTCATTACTGCCTTTATCTCTGGATTTCTCGTTGACAGAGTTTCATTGCATGTGCACATTGCCGCACTAGTAATCGTGATTTTTATTATTCAAACTATATTGCTCGATGCACTATCTCCTATACTTCTGAAAGCTAATCAAAATCTAGATATTGAATATAAACTTAAAGAGCTTTTTTCAGGATTTTCCTTTGATCGCCTTATCTCCTTTGGCTTAATTTGTGCGATATTTTTAGAGTTTGCCTTAGGTGACTGGGCAACCATCTATACCAAGGAAGAAATTGGGATTAAGAGTGGGATAAATACTCTGCCCTTTATCCTCTTTACTACGACAATGATCTTTGGCAGATTCACCGTGCACTATCTATTGCCTCGATTTACCTTGGAGCGTTTAGCTATTTTCGCATCAATAGTTGCTGGCCTTTCTTTCCTTACGAGTGTTTCTGTTGCCAGAACATTTTTTGCCACTAATCACACCTTTGCATTTCTAATTATTTGCATCGGCTTCTCTATTGCCGGACTTGGAAGCTCATTCCTTGGGCCTACATTTATGACCGCGGCTAATGCCCGTTCAAAGCACCCTGCAAGCGTGGTTATCGGTCACGTTGGTGTTGCAAATATTATTTTGGCATTTATCTTGAAGTGGGTTGTTGCATGGACAGCGCAAGCTACTTCGCTAACTATTGGACTTTTAATACCAGGAATTCTTTTGTTAACAGTTCCGTTTTTTACAAAGTCGCTTAAGAGCGTTTAAACCAAATAGTTGCTAGTGGTGGGATTCGCACCTGGGAGAATAGTTGAGCGCCATCGTTAACGGCAACTGGGTCATTAGCGATACCACTGCCGCCATATGCCAAGTCATCAGTATTGAGAACCTCGGTCCACGTTCCCGTCGTAGGAAATGGGAGTTGATATCTCTCATGTGACATGGGTGAAAAATTTGTAACGCAAACAAAGGGAGTTCCTTGATCATCCCAACGGGCAAAGGCAACTAGATTTGCATCCCCATCATTTCCAACTAGCCATGTAAAACCTTCAGGGGACGTATCTTTTTCCCAAAGGGCTGGAACTTGCTTGTAAAGTGCGTTAATTTCTGCAACGCATTTTTGAACTCCTTGATGCTCCCCATATTCAGTTAAGTACCATTGCAATCCTGCGCTTTCGCTCCACTCATCATTTTGGGCAAATTCACTACCCATAAACAGGAGTTTCTTTCCAGGGTGTGCCCACATAAATCCATAGAGTGCGCGCAATGTAGCTGTTTTTTGCCAACGATCGCCCGGAAATTTATTAACTAGCTGGCCTTTACCATGCACAACTTCATCATGGGAAAGTGGCAACATAAAGTTCTCACTCCATGCATAGAGAATTGAAAAAGTTAGTTCATTATGATGATAAACGCGGTGGATTGGGTCATGTTGTAAATACTGTAAAACATCATGCATCCAACCCATATTCCACTTAAAGCCAAAACCAAGTCCACCAGAAGAAGTTTCGCGAGTAACACCTGACCACGCGGTGGATTCTTCAGCAATCATCATGATGCCAGGATGAGTTTTATATGCCGTAGAGGTAGCCTCTTGTAATAATTGAACTGCTTCCAAATTTTCACGGCCCCCATTTTTATTTGGGACCCATTCGCCTTCTTTGCGTGAGTAGTCCAAATAAAGCATGGAGGCAACGGCGTCTACTCGCAATCCGTCAATGTGATACTCGGTAAGCCAATACAGTGCACTTGCTACAAGAAAGTTACGAACTTCATTTCGACCAAAATTAAAAATCAGGGTGCCCCAGTCTGGGTGTTCACCTAAACGTGGATCAGAGTGCTCATATAAGGCGGTGCCATCAAATTTGGCAAGTGCCCACTCATCTTTTGGAAAGTGCGCAGGTACCCAATCTAAAATGACACCGATATCTGCAGCATGCAACGAGTCGACTAAAAATTTGAAATCATCGGGTGAACCGAATCTCGAGGTTGGGGCGAAGAAAGAGGTCACTTGATATCCCCACGAAGGTCCATACGGGTGTTCGGTGACAGGCAAAAATTCTACGTGCGTAAATCCCTGATGCTT
>WLQG01000034.1 GCA_009698445.1 Actinomycetota bacterium | reverse complement strand
CCTTATCTCAGAGCTAGCTCTTGCAGAGCGCACTGATGAAGAAAAGGCTGCAGTAATCCTTGACGAGGTTCTTGCCTCTTAACAATGTCTATTAGCGCCATCATCGCTGCCGCGGGCAGTGGTGAAAGATTTGGCGCAGGTATTCCCAAAGCACTCATCCAATTAGCAGATCGCACATTGGTGCAGCATGCCGTTTCATCATTGGCACGAGTTGTTGATCAAATAATTATTACCGCACCTGCTGGATTTGAAGCCCAGATCAGCGAACTGGTTGGAGAAGGCATCATTGTTGTTACAGGTGGTGCTACCCGCTCGGCAAGTGTTAGAAATGGCCTAGCTGTTGCAACAGGAGAGTATGTATTAGTTCACGATGCCGCACGTGCTCTAGCCAGTAGTGATGTCGCTTCTCGCGTTATTGCGCAATTGAAATCCGGCGCAGTTGCAGTAGTTCCAGCCATTGATGTTGTGGACACAATCAAAGTAGTTAACAAACAAGGTTTTGTTGTTTCAACTCCCGATCGTGCTGCACTTGTAAGCATTCAGACTCCGCAAGGTTTTAATACATCAGCACTTCGCCAAGCACATGCATCACAGAGCGAAGCAACTGATGATGCGGCGTTAATTGAAGCTAATGGCGGCGCAGTGAAAGTAATAGCTGGCGAAGAACGTGCATTAAAAATAACTACACCTGCTGATTTAAATACTGCGCTTGGTTTCTTGAGTTTAGGTAGCGATATTCGTACAGGAATTGGAACCGATGCTCATGCATTTGGCACTGGTCTTCCACTATGGCTTGCAGGTTTGCATTGGCCAGGTGAAGAAGGTGTTGAAGGACATTCAGATGGCGATGTTGCAGCACATGCAATTTGTGATGCTTTATTTGCAGCCACACAGTTAGGCGATCTTGGATCTAACTTTGGTACTGATCGTCCTGAATATGCAGGCGCATCAGGTGTTCGATTAATGCAAGAAACGTATTCAATGGTTACCAAGGCTGGCTTTACAATTTCAAATGTTGCCGTACAAATCATTGGTAATCGCCCAAAAATTGCACAACGTCGAGCCGAAGCTATCACTGCGATATCCGATGCCCTTGGTGGAGCGAAGATTTCAGTTTCTGCAACGACAACTGATGGAATGGGGCTTACTGGGCAAGGCAAAGGCATCGCGGCCATTGCAACTGCTCTGGTTTATAAGCAGTAGAATTAGCAGATGTCCGCACTACATTTATATGACACTGCTACCCGTGAAGTAGGCGTTTTTAAGCCACTTATCCCGGGTCAAGTTTCTATCTATGTATGTGGTGCCACAGTTCAATCTCATCCTCATATTGGCCATGTTCGTAGCGCAGTTAACTTTGATATTTTGCGCCGCTGGCTGACTTGGTCAGGCTATGACGTTACTTTTATTCGAAACGTCACTGATATAGATGACAAGATTTTGCACAAAGCTGTTCATGAAAAATCCCCATGGTGGGCAGTAGCAATGAAATACGAACGTATTTTCACGCAAGCGTTCGCATCGCTCAATGTCTTGCCACCAACATATGAACCACGGGCAACTGGTCATATCACTCAGATGGTCGAACTGATGCAGATACTTATTGATAATGGCGCTGCCTATGCACCTGGCAACGGAGATGTGTATCTAGAAGTTCGCAAATTAAAGCGCTACTTAACTTTATCTGGCCAAAAATTAGATGATCTAATGCCAGCAGCTGATGCTGATGAGACATTCAAAAAAGATCCTCGAGATTTTGCATTATGGAAAGCAGCCAAAGCCGGTGACCCTTCATGGCCAACACCATGGGGAGCGGGCCGTCCCGGATGGCACTTGGAATGTTCAGCGATGGCACATGCATATTTAGGTGAGGCCTTTGATATTCATGGTGGAGGCTTGGATTTAGTTTTCCCTCACCACGAAAATGAAATCGCACAATCTGAAGCAGCTGGATATAAATTTGCTAACCGTTGGATGCACAACGCTTGGGTTACTCAATCTGGTGAAAAGATGAGCAAGTCGCTTGGCAATACTTTGCAGGTTGAAGTTATTTTGCAACGTGTGCGCGGAATCGAACTTCGTTGGTATTTAGGTAGTGCTCACTATCGTTCGATGCTTGAATATTCAGAAGCTGCACTCGATGAATCAGCAGTTGCATTTAGGCGTATTGAAAACTTCTTACTGCGTGCTACCGAGCTTTTAGATTCACCACTAAAGCCAACAATCAGTGATGCATTTTGCGGCGCAATGAATGATGATTTAGCCGTTCCTGCAGGGTTAGCTTCAATTTCAGAGAATTTGCGTGCTGGAAATCAAGCAATAACTGATGGCGATAAATCAGCCATTGCTAAAAACGCCAATGAGATTCGCGGAGCTCTGCAGATTCTGGGCTGTGATCCTTTTGATTCAAACTACCCACAAAGCTCAACTACTGATGTAAACCAAGCCCTTGATGGCGTTATTAAGTTAGCGTTAAAAGAGCGCGCTGCTGCGCGCGAACGTAAGGATTTCGCTGCATCAGATGCCATCCGTGATGGCCTACTTGATTTAGGAATTACAATTGAAGACACTGCACAAGGGCCACGTTGGTCGATTACGGAAAAGAGCTAACCATGGCCGGTAATTCATCACGCAAAGGCGCAATCCGCCAATCTAAAAAAGGACCATCAACTGGTACCGGTGGAAAAAACAAAAAGCGTCTTTCAGGTAAAGGTCCAACACCTAAAGCAGAAGATCGTCCATATCACGCAGCTGCTAAACGCAAGAAAGCTGCTGAGAAAAAAGCAACTCGTTCTCCTTCTACTCGCTCAACCTCACCACGTGCAACAACGATGGCTCGCACAACTCCTTCACGTGCACCACGCGGTGATCGCCCAAGAGGTGAAATCGTTGCAGGTCGTAACGCCGTTCTTGAAGCTCTACGCGAAGCAGTTCCAGCAACAGAGTTATTAGTTGCACGCAGTATCGATGTTGATGATCGCGTTGCAGAATCACTTAAGCTTGCATTGCACTTAGGTCTACCTATTCGCGAAGCACACCGTGCTGAAGTTGAAGGTATCTCACCTAATAGCCAAGGAATTGTTCTTGCAATTAAGCCTTACCAATATTCATCTTTTGAGGAAATTATGCAGCGCGCAAAGTATCCAGCACTTGTTGTGGCACTTGATGGCGTAACTGATCCACGTAACTTGGGTGCCATTGTTCGAAGCGCTGCCGCATTTGGCGCAGCAGGGGTTCTCATGACTGAACGCCGAGCAGCAGCAATGACTGCATCTGCATGGAAAGCATCGGCAGGAGCTGCGGCCCGTATGCCGATTGCACAAGTAACAAACCTTGCACGCACTATTGATGCCGCTAAAAAAGCGGGCTTATTTGTGGTTGGCCTTGATGGTGAATCTGACGACACAATTTCTGCGATGAAAGTTGCAGCTGAACCAATCATGGTTGTTGTCGGCAGCGAAGGTAAAGGTTTAGCACGTTTAACCCGTGAAAAATGTGATCTTGTTATTTCAATTCCTATCAGCGCAACAACCGAATCTCTGAATGCATCGGTTGCTACTTCAATCGCGTTGTTCCACATAGATCAGGCACGACGTAAGGGGTAGTGCAAGTGATTTACGCACGCTTTATCGCGCTCGGTGATTCTTATACCGAGGGCATGTCGGATGAAAAAAAGGATGGGCAATACCGCGGATGGGCAGATCGTGTTGCCGATGTAATGACAACAGCACATCCAGATTTTACCTATGCCAACTTGGCAATTCGAGGCAAGTTAGTTAAACAAGTAATCGATGAACAAATTGAGGCAGCTTTGGCGCAAGTAACTGGTCCAGAAACACTTATATCTTTTCATGCCGGTGCTAATGATGTTATTCGCCCCGGATACAAACCAGAGATTGTTTTGGCGCAATATACCGATGCGGTCCGCCGTTTAGCCGCATCAGGTGCAACGATTTTGCTTTTTACTGTTTTAGAACGAACTGGCAATACTGGACGGTCAGCAAAAATGTGGGAGCAACGTTTTGGTGCATTTAATAAAAATGTGCGCGCAGTTGCCGAAGAAGTTGGCGCAATCGTCGCCGATGCAAATGAAGAATCAGCCTTTAGTGATCGCAGGTTTTTAGCTTTTGATCGTCTGCATCTCAATGCCATGGGTCATGATCGAGTTGCTCAAGCAGTACTAGAAATTTTGGAACTTCCTTTTGATTCAGGGTGGCGAGAACCTTTGCCGCCGGCAAAACCTGAACCAAAAATTCTGCGCACAGCAATAACAGTTTTATGGTTTATTACTTTTGCGCTGCCGTGGATGTGGCGGCGCGCGCGCGGTAAGTCATCAGGAGATGGACGAAGCTGTAAATTTCCAACTGCAATCACGTGGCCTCTGAATTTAGATTGAAGTCAGCGTCCATTCCCAGGTGTGTACGCCTGGTTTGATGATGTATTTAGCAATCGTGTCAGGACCACATGAGGCGGTACCAACTCCGCGATGTGCACCATCGATATGAACAACAACGTTGCCGCAAGCTTGAACTTCAACATCATGTGTTGCATCAGCTAGATCAACTGCGCGATTAGGTGTTACAGATACCTGTAATGGTTTACTCATCTGTACTCGGACACCATGGCCAGTTGAATCAGTTACTTCAAACCAACGCACACCATTGTGTCCACCATTTTCTTGAGGGCGAACGTACGGGATATATTGGTTATCAACGCTTGAAACATATCGGTGAATGCGCGCAATTTTGCGATCTGGGTATGACTCATGTGGACCAGAACCAAACCATGTCAGATCTGTCAATTCGCCTTCGAGTTCGAAATTAATTCCAACGCGTGCCACATCATCAAGAACCTTAGGTAATGTCACGCTTTCTTTGACCTTAAAACCATCGGCAACTGGCGTGATTACTTGAACATGCTTGACCTTAATACCGGTGCTGGTCTGCCATGTATTAGAGATCTTTGCACTTGAACGATTTTGAGAGACCACACAGTCAGTGCGAGCCATATCGCGCAATCCCCAACGATTCCATTTAGTTGCAATATGGCCAATGCGATCGTTATCAGTTGGTGCCCGCCATAAAGTTAACGTTGGTGCTATAACTGCGCGAGGAATCACAATTTGACCATATTCATCAATTACATTTGTGAACTCGTCAGATGCTGTTGCACCTGTAATTGTTAATGCACGTGATGGCAGAGCCATTTGATTCCAGCCAACTTCAGTAAAGGCTGGGGCCCAAACAGTGCTTGCAGTGCGCACAATTGTGAAAATAATGAAACGCTCACCCAAGCCATCGGCTTTAGACAAGTGCCTGGAAATCACTTTAAATGCCACAGTTTTGCGGGGTGCAACCTTAGGTAGCTTTACTTTGCCGCTATCGGTAATTAAGCCGTCACGAGTAATTGACCAGTGAACTTCGTACTCACTTAAATCTTTAAAAAAATGCTTGTTAAAGATTTTGAAAGCACCAGTTGACGCTTTAACGCTACTTATATTGGCTGGGGCAGCAATAGCTTTAAATTCTGCCATTGCAGGCTTAGCGGTGCGATCAGGGAAAACCATTCCATCGCAGCAGAAGTTTCCATCATGCTTAACTTCGCCGTAGTCGCCACCGTAAGCATTTCGTGTTGAGCCATCAGACATTGTTTGAACTGGACCGTGATCCCAGAACTCCCAAATAAATCCGCCTTGCAAGCCGCGCGTTGATTCAATAACTTCCCAATACTCAGCCAAATTTCCATTGCTATTTCCCATCGCGTGCGAGTACTCACACATAATCAATGGGCGATCTGCCTTCGCAGAAGTTGCATACTCCTTGATTGCAGAAATTGCTGGATACATTGGGCAAATAACATCGGTAAGTGAATGTGAACCCATCCAGTTACCACGGATTCCGCCTTCATAATGCAATGGACGTGATGGATCAAAACTGCGAGCAAAAGCTGCGGCAGCTTCGTGGTTAGTACCTGCACCTGATTCATTGCCAAGGGACCACATCACTGCGGCTGGATGATGTATATCGCGCTGAACCATGCGACCAATGCGATCAACGAATGCAGTTAAATATTTTGCGTCATCACAGATAGATGAAATAAATGCATGGGATTCGATATTTGCTTCACCGATGACATAGAAACCGAGTTCATCACAGAGATCTAAAAACGCTGCATCATTTGGATAGTGAGAAGTGCGAACTGCGTTGAAGTTCCACCGCTTAAGTTCCAGTAAATCTTCACGCATATCATCGCGCGTTAATGCCCGGCCCGTATAGCGATTGAAATCGTGGCGATTGACTCCGTAAAAGATGATGGGCTGGCCGTTAACAAGGAAATCTTGACCCTTAATCTCAACGGATCTAAAGCCGATTTTTTGTTCAGAAATCTCAACAATGGTGCCCTCTGGATCAACTAGTTCAATGTGAAGCGTATAAAGATTGGGAGTTTCAGCAGACCATGGTTGTACTTTTGGAATCCGAGTTTGTAAATGAATTTTGCCCGCTGGCCATGGCTCGTTTTCCATGATTGCCCGCTTGGCATCAGCTGGCATATTGCCATGCCAAAACTTTCCATGGAAGTACTCATCGCTTCGAGCCTTTAAATCTTCATCACGTTCGGTCCATAAAGGAGCGTGGAATGTCTTAAGCGTTGAAGAAAGGTTAGCCGCTTTGACCTTAGGTAGCTCTTGAATAGATGTGCGCAAGGTGTAGTTGTGTGTTGAAAGATTATCGATTGAATAGATGTGCGCGCGGATATCAAGGGTCCCAGTAGTGCCATCTTTATCAAGTCCGGCAGTTGTATAGAAACGCTCGATGAAAACCTTATTAGTTGCAAAGATTTTTACTGAACGGGTGATACCACCGTGCCACCATTGATCTTGATCCTCAATGAAAGTTGCATCAGACCATTTAGTAACATCGATACGTAATACATTGCTACCGTGGTTAACAAATTTCGTAATATCAAACTCAGCAGCCAGCCGTGAATCCTTAGTCAAGCCAACTTCAACTCCATTGACGTAAACAAGTGCAACAGATTCATATCCACCGAGGTGCAAGACAATGCGCTTATCAATCCAACTTTCAGGTAGATCAAAGTCGCGCTCATAAACTCCATGAGGATTTTGTTCAGGAACAAATGGTGGCTGCTCTTCAAATGGCATCTGAACATTTGTATAAATCGGTTTATCGAAAAATATTCCACTTTCTGGTTGCATTGTCCATAAACCTGGAACTGGAATTGACGCCCACTTGCGACCCAATGGTTCGCGCGGGCTTCGAAGTAGTTGAAAACGCCATGTTCCATCGAGGGTAATTTTTTCAATGTGCTCGATATTGAGCATTGGTAGACGATTTACTGCAGTTGTTTCAGGGCTCATCCAGTAATTCGTAATCATGCGGGTAAGTCTGCCATTGACGGGGCTGGTGCGGTAATCGGCTTCGTTTTTGCGACTTTGCCCTTCCACTGCCATAATTGCCGCTGGTCGCAAGATCGATACGTGTTCGCACGTAGGCCTCTCTAGCTCAGTGGTAGAGCAGCGCACTTGTAATGCGCAGGTCGTCAGTTCAATCCTGACGGGGGGCTCGTAGTTTTTAGAAGGGGGAATTTATGTCTACATTTCCTTACGATGAATTTGCCGATGCTTTGGCAGCCAATGATGAGTACGTCAAGAATTTCAAATACTCTGATTTAACAGGCGTAGCCCAAAAAGGTCTAGCCATCGTCACGTGTATGGATTCTCGCATCAATCCTTTATCTGTTCTTGGAATGCGATCTGGTGATGCCAAGATTTTGCGTAACGCCGGCGCTCGCGTAACCGATGACGTTTTACGTACTTTAGTTTTAGCAACATATTTGCTTGGAGTAAAACGAATTTTAGTGATGCCTCATACAAACTGTCGTATGGCACAAGTTGATGAAGCCGAAATTCACCGTGAGATTGATACCAAATATGGAATTGATACATCAGAGCTTGAATTCAAAACTGTTGCTGACCAGCGAGCATCTTTGGTTGAGGATGTAAATATGGTTCGAAATTATCGTTTGCTCAACACTGGAGTTTCAGTTGGTGGTGCGATTTACGATGTAGCAACTGGAAAAATTACTCCGATTGACTGTTAGTTCGCCGAATAGGTTGGCGAGTACTTGGATAGCTCAAGTCCTCTAAGAACTGCATAATTACTGCCATTGCTAACGCTGGTTTTTCTTTAATTAAGCCATGGGATGTTCCAGGGATAATTGCTAACTGACCCAGTGATAAAGCCTCAAAAAGTGCAATTGTGTGATCATGTTTGATGACATCATCATCACCGGCCATAACTAAAACCGGACATTGAATCGAAGCTAAATCGCTCAAAGAAATATCCGGCTCAGTTTTCCAAATCTGATTCATACGGATGGTTTTTTCTAGCAAGGTGTCCGGTGCATCAGGAGAAATTAAGTTGTATTCAGCTTGATCTTCTTCAGAAACTTTGGCCTCTTCGAAATTACTTAATGGCGCGCTGTAATGATAATTGGCACCGATTGCGACAATAGATTTCACAAGGTCTGGCCGTGCTATTGCAACTAAGAGGGCGATGATTCCACCATCACTAGAACCAATTAAATGTGCGGGCTCTTTTACTACATCATCTAAATAAGCAATCGCTTCTTGGGCCTGAAATTTAAAATGCAAACTTCCTTTTTGATCTCCAGTAAATCCATGTCCAGTTCGATCATATGCAAAAACATGAAACTCTTCTTCAAGTGGAGGAACCACTAAGTAATCCCAGCTGGAAGTTTTACTTAAGCCACCATGAAGCAACACAACGGCTTCGCCTTCGCGTTCCCATTCGTAGTTATAAACCTGATGGCCGCGAAGGTTGACGTACTCTGGCATTACACTGAATCCATAATGTGGCGGTTGCCGCGGTCAAAAGTTAAATAATTCCAGGTCCAGTCAGCCACGGTTCCAATCTTATTGCGCCCACCCAAGAGATAAAACAGGTGTAAAAATAACCAGGCATACCAAGCAGGAATTCCAACCAGTCTAAAGTTTTTGACTTCTACAACAGCTTTATGGCGCCCGATTGTGGCCATTGAACCTTTATCCCGATACTTAAACGGCAGTAAAGGTTGTGATTTTATTGTGCGAAGTATTTGCTTGGCTACGAATTTTCCTTGTTGCAATGCAACAGGTGCAACCATAGGTAAGAAACGTCCATCAGCACCTTTAATTCCAGCAATATCACCAATTGCCCAGATGTAAGGATAATTTTTTACTTGCAAGGTATTTTCAACATCGATGCGTGAATTAATTAGTGGAAGATTTAACTGGCTAGCAGTTGGTTCACCTTGTACGCCAGCGGCCCAGACTGTTACTTCAGCAGGAATTGAAGCACCACCTTTAACTTCTATCACTCGAGGTTTAATTTCTGCCACTGCAGTATTAAGGCGAACTTTGACACCGAGTTCTTCAAGATCTCGTTTTGTTCGTGCTGAAAGTTTCTCTGAGAAGCTAGGTAACAAACGTGGACCAGCTTCGATCAAATAAATATCAATATGAGCTGCAGCATGTGCCTGATCATTTTTTAAAGGCCCACGAACAAGTTCGGCAAATGCTCCAGCCATTTCAACTCCAGTTGGCCCACCTCCAACAACGGCGATCGACAAAATAGTTTCGTCTTGGAAACGGCAGAGATCTTCAAAACGTCGCATTACCTCAGCACGAATTGTGATGGCCTCATGAACACTTTTCATACCTAGGGCATGCTCTCGTACGCCAGCTACTCCAAAGTCGGCGGTTGCTGATCCAAGTGCAACAACTAGGTGATCAAACTCTAAAACTTCGCTGCTATCTAACTTTATAGTTCTATTTTTATGATCAACTGAAATCGGTGAGCCCATTCGAAATGCAACTCCTGTTTTACGCAGCGCGCCGCGCACGGGGTGGGCGACATGGTCGGCGGCAAGGCCGGCCGTTGATACTTGATATAGAAGAGGAAGAAATGTTTGGAAATTATGTCGGTCTACCAGTGTGACATCGGCAAATTCAGCCATCGCTTTGGCTGCAGTTAAGCCGCCAAAACCGGCACCGAGTATTACTACCCGAGGCCTCTGAGATGTCTTTTGCATGGAGTAAGTCTAGGCTTCGCAACATGTCCATGCCCAATCAAAACCGCAAGTACCTAGTTACAGGAGCATCAGGCTATGTAGGTGGCCGTTTAGTGCGCACATTAGTTGATGAAAATAATGATGTTCGAATTTTAGTGCGGGATAAATACAAGATTCTTGGGCAGCCATGGGCTACAAAAGTAGATATATGTGAAGGCAGTGCTGAGAATATTACTGACTTAGACCGTGCCCTAGCTGGGGTTCACACAGCCTTCTACTTATTACATTCAATTAATTTAGGTCCCAATTTTGATGAGATTGAAAGTCAGATGGCTAAGAACTTTGCTCAAGCCGCAGAGCGTGCTGGAGTCTCACAGATAATCTATTTAGGTGGAATCGCCAATGATGTAAATATTAGTAAGCACTTAGCTTCACGTGCCATGACTGGAAAATCACTAGCGACTACTTCTGTTCCAGTTCTGGAGCTTCGCGCAGGCATCATTATTGGATCTGGCTCAGCTAGTTTTGAAATGTTACGTCATTTGACACACCGCTTGCCAATCATGACCACACCTAAATGGGTCATGAATAAAACTCACCCAATAGCTATCCGAGATGTTTTGTATTACTTAAAAGCAACAGCAAAGTTAGAGTCACCGGTTAATCGAGTATTTGATATTGGTGGCCCAGAAGTGCTGTCTTACGCTGACATGATGCAAAAGTTTGCAAAGTTATCGGGATTAAAGAAGCGCTGGATTATCAAGGTTCCAGTTTTAACACCTGGACTTTCGAGTTTATGGATTGGATTAGTAACTCCTGTACCAACAGCGCTAGCGCGTCCGTTAGTGGGTTCATTGATTAGTGAAGTAGTTGCAGATCCAGCAAAATCAATTGATGCTTTAATTCCAAAGCCAGTTGAAGGTTTGATTGATGTTGAAACCGCTATTTCTTTAGCACTTTCAATGATTACAACACATGGTGTTGAAACGCGCTGGTCAGATGCAGCAATGCCAACTGCGCCGTGGCAAAAAGCCCAAGGTGATCCGGATTGGGCTGGGGAAACCGTTTTACGCGACTATCGAGAAACAATCACGGATGTCTCTGCTGAAAAGGTATGGCGTCAGATTGAAAGAATTGGTGGCGATAACGGCTGGTTTGGTGCAGATTTCTTATGGTGGGCACGTGGAGTTTTAGATCGATTCTTGGTTGGTGGAGTTGGATTACGCCGCGGTCGCAGAGATCCTGATTTCTTGCGCGTAGGGGAGAGTTTAGATTTCTGGCGAGTGGAAGAGTTAGAGTCAGGTCATCGATTAAAACTTTATGCTGAAATGGTTTTACCGGGCAAAGCTTGGTTAGAGTTCACAGTTTCAACAGTTAATGGAAAGACAAAGGTTGTCCAAGAGGCAACTTTTAATCCTCGTGGACTTGGGGGGCAGATGTATTGGTATGCAGTTGCTCCCTTTCACTTCTTTGTTTTTCCTACAATGCTCAGAAACATAGTTAAGAAAGCTAAAAATAGTGCATGAGTTCACACAAGAAGTTCAAGCCCTAGCCGCCGAAGTTCTGGCATACAGCCTTGATCGATTAAAAAACGATCCACCTCTTGATGGCCCACGCACTGCTGAAGATTTATTTAACGAAGTAGGAAACACAATCACCGCCCGTGGTCTTGGCGGACATGAAGCGCTAGAAGTTTTTACATCCGTTCTTGCTAAAGCATGTATTTCAACGGATCATCCCCGCAACTTAGCCTTTATTCCTTCGGCCCCTAGTGAGTATGCAAACTTGTTTGATTTAGTAGTCGGCGCTAGCGCGCTATATGGCGGTTCTTGGCAAGAAGGCGCAGGCGCGGTTTTTGCAGAAAATCAAGCACTACGTTGGATTGCAGATTTAGCAAACTTGCCAGAACAATCCGGCGGAGTTTTTGTACAGGGCGGAACAATTGGAAATCTTTCGGCTTTAGTTGTTGCGCGTGCGCAGGGTCGCAAAAACCATCCTGGTGCTACCCGTTGGGTAATTGCTTGCAGTGAAGAAGCACATTCTTCAATTGTTAGCGCGGCAAATGTTATGGATGTTGATGTTCTTAAGGTGCCAGTAGCCGCCAATGGCAAGTTAATGGGCGATGCAGTTGCGCACGCAATAGATCATTTGCATTCAACAACTACTCACCGTGTATTTGCCGTAGTTGCAACGGCTGGAACAACAAATCTTGGAATAATCGATGACCTAAAAGGAATTGCAACGGCAGCTCATGATCGTGGAATTTGGTTCCATGTTGATGGTGCTTATGGTTTGGCTGCACTTTGTGCACCGTCAGTCCGCACGCATTTTGATGGAGTAGAAGCCGCCGATTCATTAATTGTTGATCCACACAAATGGTTATTTGCTCCTTATGATGCGTGCGCACTTATTTATCGTGAACCTGAACTCGCCCGCCAAGTGCATTCACAACATGCTTCATATTTAGATACATTAAAAGACGGGGCATGGTCGCCATCTGACTATGCAATCCAATTAACACGCCGTACTCGTGGCTTACCATTTTGGTTCTCACTTGCCGCTTATGGCACCGATGCATACACCGAAGCCATGGAACAATCTTTAACGGTTGCCCAACAAGCCGCGCAGTTAGTAAAGGCACATCCTGACTTAGAGTTAATTTGTGAACCAGAACTTTCAATCGTTGCATTTACTCGCAGAGGTTGGGCCGCAAGTGATTACCAAAAGTGGTCGGATCAATTATTAGCTGATCAAATCGGTTTCATCCCACCGTCTTCACATCATGGCCAACCAATATTGCGTTTTGCCATCGTTAATCCCTGGACAAAAATCAGCGATATCCAAATGATTCTTGCCACTTTATAACGGGCATTAAATCCCACAGTTTTTGCTACTGACCCGATACCCTTTTACCTATGTCCGCACAAGAAGAATCTGTAGCTCCTACTGCCTTGAGCGACCTTGAAGTTCGTATCCTGGATTTTGAAGGTAGTTGGTGGCGCTATGCCGGGGCAAAAGAAGCGGCAATCAAAGAGCTTTTCGACCTTTCAGCAGCCCGCTATTACCAACTGCTCAATGATTTGATCGATCGTGACGATGCTCTTGCCGCATCTCCCATGCTCGTTAAGCGCCTTCGCCGCCTGCGCGAGGCCCGCATGAACACCCGTATCGCCCGCTAGCCCGCACTCGTTTTGCGCCTGGGAAATAACTCCCGTAGATTTGACGTTAGCACTCTCGGGGTGCGAGTGATAAAGCCCCCGCTAACGAACGATTACATGAAAGCGAGCACAACTCATGGCAAAGCAGATTGCCTTTAATGAAGAAGCCCGCCGCGGATTAGAGCGCGGAATGAATATCTTGGCCGATGCGGTCAAAGTAACCCTTGGACCTCGTGGGCGTAACGT
>WLQG01000033.1 GCA_009698445.1 Actinomycetota bacterium | reverse complement strand
TCTCATGGCTGAGTTCATTTATACGATGAAGAAGGCGCGTAAAGCGCATGGTGACAAGGTCATCCTTGATGACGTCACGATTATGTTTTATCCAGGCGCCAAAATTGGCGTGGTCGGACCAAACGGTGCCGGTAAGTCCACGGTCTTGCAGATTATGGCTGGATTACAGCAACCATCAAATGGCGAGGCATACATAACTCCTGGATACACGGTCGGAATTTTGATGCAGGAACCAGTTTTAAATGAAAGTAAAAATGTTATTGATAACGTTAAAGAAGGCGTAGCCGAAACCGTTGCAATGCTTGATCGCTTTAATGCAATCAGCGATGAGATGGCTAATCCAGATGCTGACTACGACAAGTTATTAGCTGAAATGGGCGAACTTCAAGAGCAGCTAGATCACCGCAATGCTTGGGAATTAGATTCACAACTTGAACAAGCCATGGATGCACTTCGTTGCCCACCGGCTGATGCCGATGTTTCGGTTTTATCTGGCGGAGAAAAGCGCCGCGTTGCTTTATGTAAACTGTTACTTCAGGCACCTGACCTATTACTTCTTGATGAGCCTACTAACCACTTAGATGCTGAATCTGTTTTGTGGTTAGAACAACATTTAAATAAATATGCCGGCGCAGTTGTTGCGATCACGCACGATAGATATTTCTTGGACAACGTTGCACAATGGATTCTAGAACTCGACCGCGGTCGTGCTTATCCTTACGAAGGTAACTACACAACATATCTTGAAACAAAATCGGCACGCCTAAAGATTGAAGGCCAAAAAGATGCCAAGCGAGCAAAGCGTTTAACTGAAGAACTTGAATGGGTTCGCCAAAACGCTAAGGGACGTCAAGTTAAATCTAAGGCACGTCTTGCACGTTATGAAGAAATGGCGGCAGAGGCCGACAAGATGCGCAAGTTGGACTTTGAAGAAATTCAGATTCCACCTGGACCACGTCTGGGTAACGTTGTCATTGAAGTTGATCATTTAACCAAAGGTTTTGGCGATCGTGTACTCATTGATGATCTCTCATTTACATTGCCACGCAATGGAATTGTTGGAGTAATTGGGCCAAACGGTGCAGGTAAAACCACCTTGTTTAAGACTTTGCTTGGCTTTGAAACTCCAGATTCTGGAAATGTAAAGATCGGTGAAACCGTAAAGATTTCATACGTTGATCAGTCACGTGGTGGCATCGACCCTAAGAAAACTCTGTGGGAAGTTGTTTCTGATGGTCTTGATTTTATTAAGGTCGGCCAAGTCGAAATGCCTTCACGGGCGTATGTTTCTTGCTTTGGTTTTAAAGGTCCAGATCAGCAAAAGCCTGCAGGAATTTTATCGGGTGGTGAACGTAACCGTTTGAACTTAGCTCTCACACTTAAGCAAGGTGGCAACTTACTTCTTCTCGATGAGCCAACGAACGACCTCGATGTTGAAACTTTAGGGTCACTTGAAAACGCACTCCTTGAATTTCCTGGTTGCGCTGTTGTGATTTCCCACGATCGCTGGTTCCTTGACCGAGTAGCAACACACATTTTGGCTTATGAAGGAGATTCAAAGTGGTTCTGGTTTGAAGGAAACTTCGAATCCTATGAAGCTAATAAAATCCAAAGACTTGGAGCAGATGCAGCGCGTCCACATCGAGTCACATATAGAAAGTTGACTCGATAAATGCGACATCAAAGTAAGCAATACGTCCGCTGGGATGATTTAGATGCATTTGGCCATGTTAATAACGCGAAGTATTTAACCTATGCCCAAGAAGCACGCTTTGCGTGGTCAGGCATTTTGGAAATGGTTGTTGCGCGTGCTGAAGTCGATTTCATCGCGCCTATTTATGATGGAAACACTTTTCTAGATGTTGAATTATGGGTTAGTGCTATTGGTACGTCTTCTTTCACAATGACCTATGAAATCAGTTTAAATGGTGAATTAGTAGCTCGAGTTAAAACTGTTCAGGTCACAGTTGATATGGCTACAAAGAAATCAAAGCCAATCGGTGATGAACAACGTGCATTCTTAACTCAATACTTTGAGTCTGAATAAGTAATGTCCCATTTGGCTTCACGAAAAGAGCGTCCCTGGTGGCGTGATGCAGTTACCTATCAAATTTATCCTCGCTCATACGCTGATTCAAATGGCGATGGCATCGGTGATGTTGAAGGAATTCGCTCACGACTTCCATATTTGAAATCTCTCGGCATCGATGCAATCTGGATTTCACCGTGGTATCCATCGCCTCAACGCGATCATGGTTACGACGTTTCTGATTACTTGGATATCGAACCTTCGTATGGAACTTTGGCACAGGCTGAACAGTTAATAAAAGAAGCGCAAGATTTTGGAATCCGATTAATCGTTGACATTGTCCCTAACCACACGTCGAGTGATCACAAATGGTTTCAAGCAGCTCTCAAATCTGGTCCTGATTCACCAGAGCGCGACCGTTTTATCTTTCGCGAAGGTAAAGGCACAAACGGTGACTTGCCACCAAATAACTGGGAAGCTGTTTTTGGTGGTCCTGCTTGGGAGCGCATAATTGAAGCAGATGGAAAACCAGGGCAGTGGTACTTGCACTTATTCGCAGTAGAACAACCCGATCTCAACTGGGAAAATCCAGAAGTTGTTGCACACTTTGATCACGTCTTGAAGTTTTGGCTAGATAAAGGTGTTGCAGGTTTCCGTATTGACGTTGCTCACGGAATGTTTAAAGAAGCAGGTTTGCCAGATATTCACAAAGACCCATCAGCATCAATGCTTGGTACTGAACACAAACCTTTCTGGGATCAAGAAGGTGTGCATGATGTTTACCGTGCTTGGCGCAAGATCCTTGATTCATACCCGGGTGATCGCATGGCAGTTGCTGAAGCGTGGGTAAGTCCAACTGAGCGTATTGCTAGATATGTACGCCCAGATGAACTTCAAAACTCTTTTAACTTTGAAATGCTCACAACTTTATGGGATGCGCAGCAGATTAAAACCAAGATTAATAACTCAATCGATGCGTTAAAAGAAGTTGGCGCACCAACTTCGTGGGTATTTAACAACCATGACGTTGTGCGTTCGGTAGATCGACTTGATTTAGGCCTTACGTATCATGGTGAAACAACGTTTTCACGCCAAGGAGATCCAAAAAAACTCAATATTGCACGTGGGATATTGCGTGCACGTAGTGCCACATTGATGACTCTGGCATTACCTGGAGGAACTTATTTATTTCAAGGCGAAGAGTTAGCAGTTCCAGAAGTGCGCGATATTCCAGAAGATCGTCTAACTGATCCACGGTGGAAGATGAGTGGATATCAAGATCGTGGCCGTGATGGTTGCCGCGTGCCAATTCCATGGACATCTTCTGCAGTCGGTGCACATGGTTTTTCAACAAATAGTGCATTAACTCCTGATCAAGCATGGTTGCCGCAACCTTCATGGTGGGGTCAGTACGCAGTTGATGCGCAAGATGGTGTTGAGAATTCAACATTGACTATGTATCGCCAAGCGTTAGCAATTCGCAAAGGCGAAGAAGGTTTGGGCGATGGTCCAATGGAATGGATAGAAGCAGGCGCAGAAGTTGTTGCATTTAACCGTCCTGGAGATTTTGCGTGCTACATCAACTTTGGTACACCGATTCAACTTCCCCCTAACTCACAGGTTTTAGTTGCAAGTGGGCCAATAACCGGTCATATATTGCCAACGGACACTGCGGTGTGGCTGCGGTTAAATTCCTAATGACAAATTCAACGCTGCAACGAAAAGTAGTTCGCACTCTTGCAACAGCCCAAGTTTTAAATGGCGTAGGAGTTGCAGGAACTGTTGCAGCGGGATCTTTGTTGGTTTCATCAATTACCGACTCTGAAACCCTGGCAGGCTTAGCACAGACTTTTTCTGTATTAGGTGCAGCAGCAATGGCTTTACCATTGGCCCGATTAACCGCCCGTGGGGGTCGCAGGCTTTCACTTTCGTTTGGTTATGTGGCAGGTGTTGTTGGATCAATTAGCGCAATTCTCGGAGGATCTCATAAAAACATTTACTTAATGTTGCTGGGGACTTTCCTCGTTGGATCGGCATCAGCTTCTGGATACCAAGCCCGCTTTGCAGCTATTGATTTAGCTACAAATGAAACGCGCGCCAAACAACTCTCTTTTGTAGTGTGGGGCTCAACAATAGGTGCGGTAGCAGGGCCTAATTTGATGGATCCTGCAGGTAATTTGGCCGAACACTTTGGATTGCCAAGTCTTGTTGGACCTTACATGATCTCGGCAACCACTTTAGTTTTTGCAACTGTTGTTATTCAACTCTTTTTGCGCCCCGATCCTTATCTTGTGGCAGAAAGTCAGGCACAAGTAAAACAACACAAAGGTTCGACAAAAGCTGCGTTGTCCCATATTCGTACAAATCCGCAAGCACTATTTGGAATTAGCGCTATTGCTATTGGCCACATAGCAATGGTTTCAGTGATGGTAATGACTCCTATACACATGAAGCACGTTGATGTTTCCTTGCGCATTATTGGTTTTGTTATAAGTGTTCATGTTTTGGGCATGTATGCATTTTCACCACTTGTAGGATCACTCAGTGATCGCTTTGGGCGAATTCGTGTTATCCAAATAGGCACGACAATTTTGTTGCTATCAACTTTGGTGGCGGGTACTGCGGCAGCAGATGATGCTGTGCGGCTTGGAATTGGTCTGTTCTTACTTGGCCTAGGTTGGTCTTGCACACTCATTGCCGGCTCTGCTTTTTTATCTGAATCTGTTTCAGTTGAAATGCGCCCTGCCTCGCAAGGCGCTAGTGACTTAGTAATGAACTTAGCTGGTGCTGGTGGTGGCGCTATTGCCGGCCTAATCATCGGTACATTGAGTTATGGCTGGCTCTGTTTATTCGCTGCGATTCCCGTAGCTGCTTTAGCAGTTGCTTCAGAAAGGCTTATGAAAATTGAAAAGTAAGCGCAGATTTCATCCCGCATGGATTGCGGCTGTGGTTACTTTCTTTACTTTGGTTGCAACTGCAGGTTTTAGATCAGCGCCATCAGTTTTAATAATTCCTTTGCAAGATGCTTTTGGTTGGAGCCGCGATCAGATTTCACTTGCAATCTCGGTCAACGTACTTCTCTACGGATTAACCGCACCTTTCGCCGCAGCACTTATGGAGCGTTTCACGGTGCGAAGAGTAGTAATGGGTGCGTTAACAACAGTCAGTACTGGTGCTTTCTTAACCACGCAAATTCATGCGCCATGGCAGTTAATTGCAACATGGGGCGTCATTGTTGGTGTTGGAACAGGATCCATGGCCCTTGTATTTGCGGCAACAGTTGCAAACCGTTGGTTTGTTAAAAGGCGCGGATTAGTAATTGGCGCACTCACATCAGCTGCAGCTATGGGACAACTTATCTTTTTGCCCGGGCTTAGTCACATGTCAGAAATGTACGGTTGGAAATCAATCGGTGTGACCATAGGAGCTGCATCATTACTTATGGTTCCAATGATCTTTTTATTCCTGCGCGAAAAACCAGCAGACCTTGGTTTATTGCCGTATGGAGCTCCCGATGATTGGAAACCGCCAGCCCACTCTGGAATGAATGCAGCGCGTTTAGCAATCGTTTCACTTAAAGAGGCAAGTGCACATAAAGATTTTTGGTATCTCGTTGGTTCTTTTTTCGTCTGCGGGTTATCAACGAGTGGTTTAATTGGGACACACTTTATTCCTGCAGCTCACGATCATGGAATGGGTCAAGTAGTTGCAGCATCCCTGCTGGCTCTTGTCGGAGTTTTTGATGTTATCGGCACAATTTTCTCCGGTTGGCTGACAGATAAATACGATTCTCGTAAACTTCTGTTTTTCTACTACGGACTTCGTGGATTCTCATTATTTTTACTCCCATCCATTCTTTTCTCATCTGTGCACCCATCCACTCTCGTTTTTGTTATCTTCTACGGCCTGGATTGGGTTGCAACAGTTCCACCAACAGTGATGTTATGTAGAAGCATTTTGGGTCCAGATCGCGCAACAGTTATTTACGGTTGGGTATTTGCTTCACACCAAATCGGCGGTGCTATTGCAGCATTTGGCGCAGCAGTAGTGCGCGTTAAGTTTGGTGACTATGCCGCAGCGTTTTATGTGAGCGGGGCCTTATGTTTAATAACTAGTTATTTTGTATTACAAATTGCTAAGGGCAAGGACATGGATAGCCTTAGGTCATGAGTACGCATTATGAAGAATTTGGCGGAGAAACCTTCTTTGCAGATTTAGTTTCAGCGTTTTACGCCCAGGTGGCCGTTGATCCGATTTTGCGCCCGATGTATCCAGAATCAGATTTGAAAGCTGCAGCAACCCGCTTGCAATGGTTTCTAGAACAGTACTGGGGTGGACCGACTACCTATCAAGAAAATCGTGGTCACCCACGTCTTCGCATGCGCCATGCCGAATTTCATATCAACCTTGCAGCACATGATGCGTGGGTCAATGCGATGCGCACAGCGCTAGATAGCATGGAAATAAAACCTGAACACAGAGAGCAGTTGTGGAGTTATTTAGAAATGGCAGCTGCTGCCATGATCAATCATCCAGATTGAGATTGATTACCGACTTTTAGAATTTCACCATTTCGCAAATACCAGAGCGTTCCCTTTGCATCTCGCACACATGTAATACGCAAACCAACTTTTTCGACCACGCCTTGAACTTCAAGAACATCAACGCTATCGCCAACCCCGTATTGATCTTCGACTAACATAAAAATTCCAGATAAAACATCTCGAACTAAAGTCTGGGCACCAAGACCAAGGGCCACACCTAAAATTCCAGCGGATGCGATTATTGGACCTAAGTTAAATCCAAACTCGCCCACCACCATGGCTGTTGCAACAACCCAGACAACGATTTTTAATGTGCTTGAAAAAACTCCACCAATTGTGCGAGCTCGTTCTTTTTGTCGGGCAACAATATTTCGTGGCCCGGGAACTAAATCTGCAGTGGCCAGTCGGTCCATAGCCCGGTCAATGGCGCGGGTTCCAAAGGCTTGAACCACCATGGCCGAGATAAGGATGATTAATACACGCAAGGGGGTGCCGCTTATCCAATCTAGGGCGCTTCGCAATGAATCGTTCATAGAGAACAGACTTTATCCAAATCTTTACCTAAATATCGCTAGTAAATACCCACGCGCTCGGGTGTTTTGGGGCAAGATAAACCAATCGCCGAGCCAGGAAAGGAAAGCTATGTCGCGGACGCTGGTGCTCAATGCCACCTACGAACCACTGGGTGTCATTACTGAACGCCGCGCGCTGATTCTGGTGCTTAACCATCGAGCAACAATGATCGAAGAATCTGGAACTGTTTTGCATTTCTCGGGCGGGCAAGTAGATCTACCTTCAGTTATCCGACTTAATAAATTTGTTCGTATTCCATATCGCCATGCTGTTCCACTTTCTCGCCGAGCAATATTTGCTCGTGATGGTGGAAGGTGTGTGTATTGCGCAGCACCTGCAACATCTATTGATCACGTGATTCCGCGCAGTCGTGGTGGTGGTCACAATTGGGAAAACGTTGTGTCGGCTTGCCACAAGTGCAATCACTTAAAAGCAGATAAACAGCTTAAAGAAATTGGGTGGCGTCTGCGCCAGATTCCTCGTGAACCTGTTGGTGCTGCTTGGAGAATTCTTGGAACCGGTCAAACTAATGCGCGGTGGCTGCAATACCTAGAGCCATTTGGTGTGGCAGCAGCAACTGCTTAGAGCATTTACACTTAACCCATGCATTTAATTATGAGCCCCGTCGAAGATGGTCTCGTTAGTGGACCAGGGCTAAGCGTTGCCCAAACAGTATTTACCTACGTTGTAATTCCTGTTTCACTTTTTGCCGTGATTGCTCTGGTTTCTTGGATTGTTTCAGCGCCACGTAAGGACGCTGAAGAATCTTCGCTTACTTCAATTAAATAATTTAGCTATCTAATTTCGCAACCTTCAAGGCACGGATGATTCCATCCTGTGATTCTTTTACTAGTTTGCGAAGTACAGCAGGCGCATCTTTGCCTTCACCATTGAGCCAAGCATTAGTTTTATCTAATGTGCTCTGTGTAATTACCCAACTTGGATACATGCCAGTTACAAACTTGGCAGCGCCTTCGTAAGACTTTGATTCCCATTCACTGAGCAAATTGGAAAAATAGAGATCAACAAAAGGTGCGAGCAAGTCACGCTGAATTGGACGTTGAAAGCCGGCAACTAATGCAGAGCGAACTGAAGTCTGGGCATCTTGATGCAAAACCGTATTGAAGGCATATGCCTTAGCTTCTGCATTAGGTGTTGCTGCTTTAGCTGTTTCATAAAAGAGATTGCCAGTTGTTGTCTTGTCATTTGCTAACTCAGCATCTAGTTCGGCTTGTGTCGTAGCGCCGCGCTCAGTTAATGCAATGAGGAAGTCCCAACGACGATCAGCATCAACTATGAGTCCAGCAGTTTCTCCGTTAAGAATTCCACGAACCTTTGCAATCTGATCCTGCGTGTGAGCATTTGCTGCGAAGGCGCGCGAAAAGAGAAGCTGTAAATCGCCGGCAGGTACGCTGGCTTGCAGAAGCTTCCAGAAACCATCAGCTAAATGTTCACGATATTTATTGCGATTAGCTTCAGATGCATAACCTTCAACTGATGTACCAAGCTGACCGATAACAATATTGACGATTGCATCGTCGGTTTCACCGGCTAGACCAGATAGCGCAATTTCAATGAAATCTGCAGAAGAGATTTCTGCATCACGGTGCATGTCCCAGATTGCTGCCCAAGTAACTGCCCGCGCTAACGGATCATTGAGGCGGCCCAGGTATTTCTTCAGTGTCGCAATGGAGCGATCATCAAAGCGCAACTTGGCATAAGAAAGGTCGCGATCATTGATGAGCAATAAATCCGCAGTCTTTTCTCCGACAAGTTCGGTAACAACAGTGCTGGCACCAACTACATCGAGTTCTACAGATTTACGCAAGTTAAGTGAATCTGCACTGATGTCATAAAGACCAACTGCTAAACGGTGTGGGCGAAGTTCTCTTGAACCCTGTGGGACCAATGGAACCTCTTGTGAAATGACGATGCTCTTATATGTGTCGCCATCAACTTCTAGCTGTGGGCGCAATGTATTTACACCTGCAGTGAGAAGCCACGTGTTAACCCAAGCATCTAGTTTGCGACCACTGGCAGATTCAAGTTCTACTAATAAATCATTTAGTGTTGTATTGCCCCATGCATGCTTAGCAAAATACTTTTGTAAACCTTCAATGAACTGCGGGCGACCAACGTGGGCGACTAATTGATGCAATACGGATGCACCTTTGGAGTATGTGATGCCATCAAAATTAGCGTTAACTGCTTCCATATCAACCATGTCGGCAATGATGGGGTGTGTAGATGACAGTTGATCTTGGCGATATGCCCAGTTCTTACGTGCACTGTTGAACTCAGTCCATGCACCACCGAATCGAGTTGCTTCAGATAGAGCTAAATACGAAGACCACTCTGCAAATGATTCATTGAGCCATAGGTCATCCCACCAAAACATTGTGACCATATCGCCAAACCACATGTGTGCCATTTCGTGCAGGATTGTGTTGGCGCGAGAAAGATAAGACTTTTCTGGCATGTGAGAACGGAATACAAGTACGTCTTCACGGAAAGTAACTGCGCCGGCGTTTTCCATTGCGCCAAAGTTAAAGTCAACCACCGCGATTTGATCATATTTTTCAAATGGATAAGCCAAACCGAAAACTTTTTCAAAGTATTCAAAGCCTTGCTTTGTAATCAGAAAAATATCCTCTGGATCGAGATACTGCATCATTGACTTACGGCAGTAGATTCCAATAGGGATTTCTTTTTGACCCTTGTAGACATCGTGAACAGATGAATATGGGCCTGCGATGAGTGCATCTAAATAGGTAGGGATGCGTGGAGTTGTTGTGAACTTCCATTCAAGCAAGTCACCCTTTGCCGTTTTTGATTCAACTGGGTTATTTGAAACAGCTTGCCAGTGACCAGGGGTGGTAACAGTTAATGAGAAAGTTGCTTTAAGTGATGGCTGATCAAAACAGGCAAACATGTTGCGGATATGCGCAGTTTCGCCTTGTGAGTATAAGTAGACCTCGCCATCGGCTGGATCAACAGAGCGTTGTAAGCCTTCACCTGATTTTGAATACTCTGCATCAATTTCAATAACTAAAACATTGTCTGCAGCTAAATCTTTAAGGAAGATACTTTCGCCATCAAAGTTAGATACATCAACAGCTACGCCATTAAGGGTTGCACTAATTACTGAGCGCCCAACTGCATCGATAAAGGTTGAGTAACCAGGCTTATTGCAGGTAAATGAAACTTCGGATTTTGAATAAAAGGTTTCTTCGCCTTGTGTCACATCTAGGGTCACCGCATAACTGTTTACGTAAAGATGATCTGCACGATCTTTAGCTTCAGTACGGCTCAAATTCAGACCTGGCACTTGTGACTCCCTTAACGGTTAGGCGCTTTTGTAGGTTCCAATCCAACCATGACACAGTTAGGTCATGGAACGCCCATCGGTACGCAGTTACAGCATTCGGGGTTCTCGCATTACTCAGGCCCAACGCGCAGCAAAAGATGAGTTGCAGGCTATATATGGGATTACAGTTGAAGAAAAGAAAGTAAATCTCAAAGAAATTTTCCCTATGAGTGAAAAAATCATTATGGAAATCGGCTTTGGCATGGGGGAAGCCACTGCAATCATCGCTAAGAATCACCCCATGAATGGTTACATCGCCGTTGATGTGCACCCACCAGGAATTGGCAAATTATTAGGTCGCATTGTTGAGAATGATTTAAAAAACCTTCGAGTTATCGAAGACGATGTTCATATCGTTTTGCCACATATGATTGAAGATGAGTCTCTAGATGGTATCTACCTATATTTCCCAGACCCATGGCCAAAGAAAAAACATAACAAGCGCCGAATTGTAAATACTGGCTTTTTGCAACTGATTCACCCAAAGCTAAAAAAGGGTGGATTCATTCACATAGCAACTGACTGGGTTCCCTATGCGATACATATTGAAGAAGTATTTGCAGGTTCAGTTTTATTTAGCGGGGGAGTTATTGATAAACCTGATTCAAGGCCTGTTACACGTTTTGAAGGACAGGGGATCGATAAGGATCACCAAGTTACTGATTTGATGTATTTTCGTAAGAAGTAATTTTATTAATACGTCGAACATGGCGTTCATCGTTAGTAAATGGTGTTTCAATGAAAGCATCGATAATCGCTTTGCATTCAACTATTGAATGCATCCGTCCGCCGATTCCAACAACATTTGCATTGTTATGTTCCTTGGCAAGCCGTGCAGTTTCAACACTCCAAGCAAGGGCTGCGCGGACACCTTTAACTTTGTTGGCAGCAATTTGCTCGCCGTTGCCAGAACCACCTAGAACAATGCCAAGTGAGCCTTTATCTTTAACGGTTGCGATTGCTGCAGGAATACAAAAATCTGGGTAGTCATCTAATGCGTCATATTCATGTGGTCCATGGTCAGTGACCGAGTGGCCTTTTGATTGTAGGTAATCAACTAAGGCGTCCTTTAATTCAAGGCCTGCATGATCACTGCCTATATGAATATTCATAGGCTCATCTTGCCATTAACGTTGCAGACATAAAGAAAACCCGCCACATTCTCAAGTATGTGGCGGGTTCCCTTTCTCAGGAGGGTTGAACGTTATATAAATTTAGTGATTGAAGCCGTGTCCACCCATTTTGCCGCCCATACCCATTCCATCTGCATGATCTGCGCTTTCAGTTGCTTCATGGGCAGCACGCGCTGCATTCATTGCCACAGTGATTGCATCGGATTGCGCTTGAGTAATTGTTCCCGCTTTAACAAGCGTTGAAAGAACAGTTGCAAAAGCTGCACCTTGATCTGCTTTTTGACCCATTGGGCCACCAGCCATCGGATTAGCAATTGAATTAACAGTGGTACGAGTTGTTGTCTGACGAACCGATACTGCCTTTGCATGTGACTTGGACTGTGATGCTGATGCAACACCGCCTACGCCAATTGACATCACAACAGTTGTTAGAACAACTGCAGCTATTTTCTTATTTGGTGACATTTGCATGTCTTCCTTCCATCTAGCGGAACTGTCTGTGACCCCTAGTCATCGACTACCCGTAATTAACTCCTAGATGCTGAGTAAATTACTGGGCAAGGTTTAGAACACTTTGTGAGTATTTACTTTTATTACGGGGTCTACCCAGCACACACGCCTAAAAGGTAACGTGGGGCTCCCTATTTATTCACCGTGTTGCCTGTTTCAGACTGATTCACAGAACTTTCTAAGAGTTCTAGAAACTAGGTTCCCGTGAAGGGCAAAAGAATTCTCATAGCTTTAACTCTCATTACTTCTTTAGTTAACACCCCGCAAGCATTTCCTGCGGGTAAGACTTCTATTGTTATAAAACAAGCTGGGCGATCTTCAACTTCAATTCCAAACACAATTCTTAGTGGCAATGGAATTCCAGCAAAAACCATTGGTATAGATGGTGATTTTTATATTGATATTAAGAACGTAAATTTGTACGGACCAAAAACAAAAGGCGCATGGAAACTTGCAACGACTTTGCGAGCAGTTGATGTAAAAGAATTAGTTGCACCAGTAGCTGGTTCAGACGGAGTTAAAGGAAACACTGGTGAACAAGGATTAGCAGGAGCAAAAGGTGCCGATGGTGCTAAAGGTGCAACTGGAGCCACAGGTGCAACAGGGTCTAGCGGATCTATGGGTGCAACAGGTTCTGCTGGCGTAAAAGGTGACATAGGTTTATCTGGAAGTGCTGGTGCAACAGGCCCTGCTGGTGCAAAAGGTGAGACAGGTTTATCTGGAAGTGCTGGTACATCTGGCACTAACGGAACACCCGGAGCAAAAGGAACCGATGGAATTGATGGCACACCCGGAACTAAAGGTGCCGATGGCAGCAATGGTGCTCCCGGTGCAAAAGGTGCGGATGGTGTTGATGGCGCACCTGGTGCAAAAGGTAATGACGGGATTGACGGAGCACCCGGAACTAATGGAACTAATGGAACTAATGGTGTTGATGGAACTAATGGAACTAATGGTGTTGATGGAACACCTGGTGCCGCAGGAATTACAAATGCATATTGGGTTGCACTTCCGGCAGTTTCTTTATCGGCAGCTTCAGTAGGTGGGGTTACAAGTTGGACCAATTTTGGCACAGCACCAGTAGGTGGATCTTTTACATTTGAAATTATTTTGGATGGAACATTTTCAGCCGGAGATCCCACCAATCTCGCTATTTCAATCCAAGTTGCAGGCGTGGGAGTCACTACTACATTCCATACTCAAGTTTTGTCATCAGATGCAACAAATTTTGTAAACGGTGCAGGAGGACGGCATATTCAATTTCTAGTATTGGGAAGCATTACTTCGGCTGCGACAAGTTCTCTAGTTCATTTCAGATTTTTTGATGTGAACGGCAGTATTTCAACCGCAGTTCTTACATTCAGCGGAAGCGCTTTGATAACCAAGGTTGGTTCAATCGGGTAAATACGTGGAGCGGGTGACCGGGATCGAACCGGCATGGCCAGCTTGGAAGGCTGGGGCTCTACCATTGAGCTACACCCGCATGTGGTGCGTAGGGGCTAAAGGTACTGGGTCGGTAAGAGATGAGTGAAATCTCGTCTAGA
>WLQG01000032.1 GCA_009698445.1 Actinomycetota bacterium | reverse complement strand
TTCTTTTGCTGTATCTGGGATAACAAGACCAGATGCTGTTGTTGTTTCAGCTTCGTTTGTCTTGATAACGATGCGATCTTCTAGTGGCTTAATGGCCATGGGCTTAACTCCTTCTTATTTTTCCTGATTGAATTCCTCGTGCAGGCCCGATTAGCAGTGTGGGCCCGTGAGTGCTAACGCAAGGTTAGACGGGGCTATTCCCAAGGGCAAATTGAGCTACGACAGGCTCACGGTCGTAACGGGCAGGCTGGACTGCGCATCAAAGGCCACTGGGCTAGGCGTGCGCCCGGCCGAGGCCATCAAGGCTCCCAGGCTGGCCACCATGGCCCCATTATCGGTACATAGCGCAGGCGACGGGATCCGAAGTGTGATGCCCGCCTTTTCACAACGCGCCTGGGCCACGGCTCGAAGCCGTGAGTTAGCGGCAACGCCCCCAGCAATCACAAGTGAATCAATTCCGCTTTCTTTACATGCAGCAATCGCTTTAAGCATTAAAACATCCACAATTGATTCTTGGAAAGAAGCGGCAACATCGGCTCGAATATAGTCCGGCGAACTTTCTAAATATCTGGCAACTGCAGTTTTTAAACCTGAGAAGGAAAAATCATAAGGGCGCGTTTGCCAGTCATTAGATGTTGTGAGGCCTCGTGGGAAATCAATGGCGCTCGCACTTCCTTCTTTAGCCATTGCATCTATAGCGGGTCCACCCGGAAAACCTAACTTCATTACGCGAGCAATTTTATCGAATGCTTCACCAGCGGCATCATCAATTGTCTGTCCTAATTTAACAATGGAAGAAGTGATGTCATTGACTTGAAGCAATGATGAATGACCACCACTAACTAAAAGCGCGATTGTTGGTTCAAGGCTTTGATTATGAGTTAAGTAATCAACGCTCACATGTGCCGCTAAATGATTGACTGCATAGATAGGTTTATCTAAACCAATTGCAAGACCTGCAGCAGATCCTACGCCGACTAGAAGTGCGCCGACTAAACCTGGGCCTGCAGTAACAGCTATTACATCAATATCTTTGAGTGAAACGTTGGCATCGCGCAATGCCTGTTTAATCGTTGGTTGCATCGCTTCAAGGTGTGCTCGGCTAGCAATTTCAGGAACAACTCCCCCAAAGCGTGCATGTTCTTCAACACTTGATGCAATCACATTTGCCAGCAACGTACGTCCACGAACAATTCCTACTGCAGTTTCATCACATGAAGTTTCGATACCCAGAACTAATGGCTCGCTCATGGCAGCTCTTTTCGCATTATCAGCGCATCTAGCCCGCTACCAAAATAATCTTTACGAGTATTTAACCGTGAGTACCCAAGAGATTCATATAAACCAATAGCTTCAACGTTATCGCTTTTAACTTCAAGCATCATCGCAGCTGCTTGGCGATCAATAGCAAAATCAGTTATCAAAGCTATTAATTGCCGGGCAATGCCTTTGCCACGGTGCTCTGCAATAACCCCAACCGTCAAAATATCGGCCTCAACGGCAGGCGCCGGCACCAATATGCCTGCATAGCCAATGATTGATTTGTCATCATCTAGGGCCACAACGAAGTGACGTGTGCGTGGCATCTCAGCAAACTCTTCTTTGTATTGACCAGCAGACCATGGTGAATATGGAAAGAGTTGTTTATCTAATGAAACAAAAACTGGAATATCCAGCGCAATAGCATCGCGATAGGTTGTCATGAGCGATCTGCCGTTGCTACTGCATCTGGTCTGCGCAAATAAATCGGTTCAGTAATGTTTCCGGCAAGTGCAACTAAAGCTTTCATCTCTGGATAAAGATCGGCATGAATAACTACGCCTTTGGCTTGAACATCTGCCGGAAAGTTCACGGCTGGTTCACCGACACGATTTCCTTCTTTATATCGAGCCCAGTAAACCTCTTTGCGACGTGCATCGACAGTGACAATAAAATCTTTTTCACTTACTTGTGCTGCTATGGCATCAAGTGAGCAAACTCCACGTACATCAATTTCGCGGGCTAGGGCAAAGCTTTGTGCAAAGGCAATTCCTATACGCAACCCCGTATATGGGCCTGGGCCCATACCAACTACTACTTCATCAATGACTAAACCCTTAGCACCTTCTTGTACTAGTGCTGGCAAAGCTGGTCCATGTTCAGTTGCGCCATCATGATGAGCGCTCCAAAGAATTTCTTCGCCTTTGATTACTGCGACGCAGGTGCGCGAAGTTGAAGTATCAATCGCTAAGGTAATTGTCATAGAGCAAAACCATTCCAACGAGCACCAATGGCTTTAATCTCTACTTGGCGAATTTCAGTGGTTCTATCTATTGTGATTTCTAACCGATCCTCATTAAGACGAGCAGATTCACTTCCGCCCCATTCAACAACGGTTACCGAGTTTTCTGTATCTAAATCCAAATCATCTAAGTAAAGGTTTGGATTATCCGTATCAATCAAACGATAAGCATCCACATGAATCATGGGTATTGCAGCTGCATGTGTCCTAGAAATGACAAAGGTAGGTGAAGTGATATCTGTGATTCCTAGGCCTTTACCAATGCCTTGAGCTAAAACTGTTTTGCCTGCACCTAGTGGGCCATTTATAAGAAGCAAGTCACCAGCTTTTAAATGCGCAGAAATAGATTCTCCGAGATTAAACATCTCTTCAGCGTTGGCAACGGTAATCATCAGGAAGTAAGGGTAAAGGAAAACGGGGGCCTTGGTTTCCCAAAGCCCCCGTTTATTACCCTTGATGTATTAGTTGTCGCTGTAGAACTTGAGCAACGGAGCAACAATGTTCTTATCAACTGAGAGATTGCCAGCCTTACGAGCTGCTGTTGCAATCGCACCACCTGATGGAAGCTTTCCTGTGCTTGATGCTTGAACCAATGACTTAGCTACCAACACAAGTTGTGCTGATGTGAAGTTACAGTGGTTAGTTCCTTGTGCGGCAGGAGTTGATGTGATTGGAGCACCCGTGCTTGCAAACTTTGTCCAGTTCGCAGGTGTTGTATTCCAAAGCATCAGCAACTTGTTAGTTGGAGCGGTATAAGACTTACTCTTTTGGTACTCCTTAAGCGCTGCAACCTTTTCTGCTGCAAACTGCTCTGCATATGCATTCACAACACGTTGTGATGCACCAGCTGGCGTAATTGGATCAGCCAATCCAGTCATCAAGATCGTTGGAACATTGATCTTTCCAGTGTTTGCATGCAATGCATTCATCTTGGCCATGGCAGCTGGATTTCCAACTGCACGTGGTGCACCTGGATTAGCAGCTGACAAAGCAGCACTAAGGGCACCAATAACGGTGTTACCTGAAAGTGCAGCGTTGAAAATTACAGCTTCTGTTTCAATGCGTGCTGCGTAGTTAGTCTTTGTGTTATCAAAGATTGCTCCACCAGTCTGCATTTCAACATCTTGAGTTGCAAGAATTGCAAGAGCAGCAGCATTTGTTCCATTTTCAAGGATTGCAAGTGCTGGGCTAACTGCTAGTGGGAATGACAACTTCAATGCACCTTCTGGACCATTAACTGAGTCGAAGTGTGCTGATTGAGTTGGCAGACCTGCCATAAGGCCAAGGTAAAGAAGTGCGCTACGCACAGGAATTCCTGCAGCTTCTAGCGCTTTACCTGTTGCAGAAGAAGTATCTGGCCATGCGCCAGTTGAAATACCCGCTTGCAACTTGCCCATAACAGTAAAGACTTTACCTAGGTCAACATAAGACTCTCCAACACCAGCAGCTCCAGCTGAATAATTTCCAGCCTTAATTGTTGGATCGAAAAGAACCTTAAGACCCCAGAGGAAATCTCCGGCCATAGTTAACTCTGCATTTACATTGTCAGCCATACACATTGGTGCAACTGCACTAACGAGTTCTGGATGCTTTTCAGCAAGACCCTGAGTGATAACGCCACCAAGAGATGATCCCCAAGCAATTACTTTCTTAGTTGTTGGGAACTGCTTCTTAAATGTGTCAATGAGTTCAACGTTTGTCTTAATTGCAGAATCTGGGTTCCAGCCTTGCCGTGCAAAGCCTGAACCAACAATTGCAACGCCTTGGCTAAATAGATACTTAGCAACATCAGCATTTCCACCAGGAACTGGTTCAGGAGTGTTGGTTACTTTGTATCCACCAATAAGTGGAATTGCTGCTGGAATGTCTACGTTGTAACGGTATCCATGTGAGTACAAAGCAACAGTTCCGTTGAAGTTAGCTGGAACCTGCATTGCATATGGAGCACCATCTGATGTTGCACCAACGCATGACTGAATTGGGCTCTTGCCATCGCATGCAGGCGCAGCGTTAGCTGCTACTGGTACTGAAACAAGAAATGTTGTGACAAGTGCTGTTACTGAAAGAAGCGAAAGAATTCTTACTTTTTTCATTAGTTAGGTAGTCCCTTCGCTGGCATTGCTGGACGCACATAAGTTGACTTAACAACTGCGCCAGCACCTGAATCGGTTGTGTATGTGACATATGTGCCACCTACTGGAGAAAGGTCGCCAGTTGGTGAGTACTTACCAACCCAGTAACCAGTTAATCCAACGTGGCTTGTCTTTGAATAACCCAGCGGAACGAGTGCAGAGTTCGCAAATGTTGAACCCTTGCTATCGATTGCTGCCATCAATGACTTACGAGTTGGATTTGGGCCAGCAGCTTTAAGAGCCTGCGCAGCCATAAATGCTGAGTTCATTCCAAGCAATACGTTGAGATCAAATGTTGATCCAGGTACTGCCTTGGCGTAGATATCTGAGAATAGTTTTACGTATTCATCCTTCATATCTGTTGTTGCTGGAACTGGTGAGAAGCCGATTGCGTTGTAAAGAACGCCAGCTGGCACACCAGTAAGTTTAATTGTTGTTGCATCTCCACCAACTGAACCAAGCATCCACTGTGGTGCATATTTCAATTGAGCTGCAACGCCGAGCATTGCAGAAGTTGCGCTAGATACACCGAAAAGAATTACAACGTCGGCTTCTGCAGCCTTGAACTTTGTAATCCAGCCGGCTGCAGCTGCAGCACCTTGTGAACCTGATGCATAAGGAACCTTGACTGCGAATGTAACTCCTGCAGTCTTAAATCCTGCGAGCGCATCTGAACCGAAGTCGTCATCCTGGTAAAGAAGACCAATCTTCTTTCCTGCAAAGTTTTCCTTAATGTACTGACCCATGATCTTTGCTTCCATAATGTATGAAGGCAAGACTGCGTAAGTAGTTGGATATTTCTTTGCATCAGCGAATCCGCTAAATCCAGTGTTAACAAAAAGAACAGGGACTCCACGGCGACCTGGGTTAACAGATGCCGCTACAGCCTTTACGTTTGCTGTTCCAAGTGGAGCAAGAAGAGCCATGACCTTATCTTTTAAAATAAGTTCGTTTGTCTTTGCTACAGCTTCAGTTGGTACATAACGATCATCTTTTACAACAAGTGTGACCTTACGGCCGTTAATTCCACCGTTTGCATTGAGATAATCGAAGTACGCCTTTGCTGCACCAGGAATCTTGTTATAACCAAGTGATGCCGTACCTGTCATTGGAAGCGTCATACCGAGTTTAATTCCGGTAGATGTAACTCCCACTTCAGCCGCTTGCGCTGGGACTGCTGTTACAGCCAAGCTCACTGCGGCAAGTACCGCTGAAACTGTTATCAGTTTCCGGCGATTCATTGCTTTCATGTGTTTCCTTCCATCGAGGGTTTATTGCGGGGGTAATGCTTTTACTTCTTTAACGCTAAGTGCTTGGCCTTTCGTGCGCGATGTTGTTCAACCGGTCCATTTGGAACAAATAAAACGGTCAGAATCAAAAGTGCGCTCACCAAAAAGCCCGGCAAGTTCGTGGTCACTGCTTCAGAGCTACCGATCCGGTGTGCCACCACATCGGCGACCTCTGGAATAGCGACCAGGACCACTGCCCCAATCATTGCGCCTGGGAGGGTGGTTATGCCAGATATGACTGCGCCTGTCAGCAGGGAAAATGAGAGCGCAAGCGGGAAAGCGCTGGGGGAAACGGTGCCGATGGTCATGGAAAGGAGGGCTCCCGCCAATCCGGCGATTCCGGCGCTGATGGTGAAGGCCAGGATCTTAGATCGGGCGATATTGATGCCAGAGAGCTGGGCAGCGACTTCGTTGCCCCGAATCGCCCGCCACGTGCGGCCGTAACGTGAACCAAGAATATTTTTTACGATCCAGATTGAAATCAGCGCACCTAAGCCCGCAATCCAGAAAAACCATTTGTACTGGGTGAACTCTTCACCTAAAGAAAGTGGTGGGAAACCGACATCAAATAATAAACCTTGCTCTCCACCTAGAACTGAAAATTGATTTGCTAGAGAAGGTAAACCAATTGCCAGTGCCAAAGTTGTTCCAGCTAAATAGGGCCCAGATAATCTAGCCGCTGCTGCACCAAGGAGTGCGCCGCCAATCGCCGCAGCAAGAACTGCAACAACAAAACATAGAATGATTGGTAGGTTCAATTCAATTCGTGCAACTGCTGCGGCATATGCTCCAACTGCCATAAGTGCTCCGTGACCAAGTGAAACTTGCCCAGAATATCCAGTTAATAAAATAATGGAAGAAATTGCAATTACATATACGGCAATTGATGCACCCTGGTAAACGCGAAGCTCATCAACCATTCCGCTTATAAAGTAGAGAACAACTCCGCCTAAAATAAACAAGAAAATATCTCGGGTTTGTTTTTTATGCACGGCGGGCCGCCTTTGCTCCAAAAATACCCTGAGGGCGAATGAACAAAACGGTCAACAGAATTACAAATGGTGCAATGAAAAATAATCCACTACTTATATACATGAGTACAAATGAAATCATTAGCCCAAGTACAAGTCCACCGATCACGGCACCAATCAAACTATCCAAGCCACCTATAACGGCGGCAATAAAACCTGAGACAAGGAGTAACGAGAATTCAATTGAATCTGGTGACAACGTTCCATTGCCATTCACAGTTTGGAACATTCCAGCCACTGCACCGGCAGCACCTGCTAGCGCCCAACCTAATGTGCGAACCCAATCAACTTTGATTCCAGATAAACGAGCAATTTCTGGGGCATAAGCCGATGCACGTAGGGCTAAACCAATATTAGTTTTTTGAAAGACAATCGACAAAATTAACATCAAAATTATTACAGTGATGAGGATTAAAAGCTTTAATGGTGAAAAAACCAATGTAGTTCCATTTATGGTGAACCCATCATTTGAAACTGGGCCAATTATTCGAACATCTTGACCGCCCCAAATCATCGATGCAGATGCTCGAATAAGACCCAAAAGACCAAGGGTTGCAATGATTGGTGCTACTCCAGCTATTGGACCTGACGAACTATGTTTAACAAGTAAGCGAATCAGAATCATTTCTACTAACGCTGCAAATAAGGCTCCGCCGATCATTGCTACTGGAAGAGCAATCCAGAAAGAGCCCAACTTTGTAACAGCTTCAAAACCAAAATACGTTGACAGTAAAGCCATTCCTGCTTGGGCAAAATTAACGACTCGAGTACTGCGCCAAACTAAAACCATAGAAATTGCCATTAGTGAATAGATAGAACCTGACGTAATTCCGATGAGCAGAGTATTTAAGAAATCCATAATTAATACCCCAAATATGCAGCGCGGACTGCAGGATCATCGATGAGTGCTTGCGCATGGTTAACCGCAACTACTTTTCCTAAATTCAAAACAATTCCTAAGTCAGCAATCTTTAAAGCTCCCATAGCATTTTGCTCAACTAGCAACACTGTTAAGTTCATAGATGTAGCTAGTTGGCGGATAGTTTGGAAAATCTGTTCAACAACTAGAGGTGCTAGTCCAAGTGAAGGTTCATCTAATAAAAGCAGCTGAGGTTTAGCCATGATTGCCCGACCGATAGCCAGCATCTGTCGTTCCCCGCCAGATAAAGTGTCTGCACGTTGTTCAATACGTTCACCTAAACGTGGAAAAATAGTTATAACTTGATCAATTGACTCTTTGGCTTCTTTTTTATTACCTCGCCAAATTGCACCCAGCTCTAAATTTTCTCGAACTGACAGTTCGGGAACAACTGATTTACCTTCTGAGACATGTGAAATTCCTCGTCGCACCAACATCTCAGGCTTTATTCCACTAATACTTTGGCCATTCCATGTGATGTCACCGTGTGTTGGATTCTTAAGACCAGAGATAGTCCGGAGTAGCGTTGTTTTTCCTGCACCATTAGAACCAATGATCGCGGCCAACTTGCCCGTGGGAACAGCGATAGAAACTTGATTTATGGCACAAATAGCGCCGTGATGCACCGTCAAATTAGAAACGTTTAATGTCATTTAGACACCCGTTCCCAAATATGCAGCCATAACCGCAGGATCTCGCCGAACAACCTCAGCATTACCGCTGGCAATGACTTCACCAAAGTTAAGTACATAGAGCTTGCTACATACCGACATGACTACATCCATATGGTGCTCAACAAGTAGAACCGACATTGTTGCGCTCAAGTTACGGATTAAAAGATTCATCCACTCAATATCTTGTGAACCTAATCCCCCGGCTGGCTCATCGAGCATAAGAATCTTTGGTTCACTTACAAGAGCACGCGCAATTGCCACACGCTTTGTATCTGGATATGACAATGTGTCTGCACGGCGTTCAGCTAATCCGCTGGCATATACCCGTTCTAATGCTGCGAATGATTTACGACGAATCTCTTTTTCGTCATTACTACTTCTACCAAGGGCTGCAGAAATCAGCCCAGATGTTGCAAGATGTTGCGCACCGACCATGACGTTTTCTAAAACTGTTAGGTCTCCAAATAATCCAACACCTTGTAAAGTTCGCGCAATTCCTAAGTCAACAAGTTGTGCTGTTTGTGGAAAATCCTGTTCTTTGCCATCAAGAAAAAACTTTCCAGAATCTGGTTTAACCAATCCACAGAGTGCATTAAATAAAGTTGTCTTGCCCGCGCCATTAGGGCCGATTAATCCAACGACTTCATTCTTACCAATTTCTAAGTAAACGTCGTTGAGTGCACGAAGCCCACCGAAGGAGATATTGACACCTTCGACGCGCAACGCTGCATTATTAGTAGACATGAGGTGCGTAGATTCTAGGCACTCGCGGCCCAATTCTTGTCACGATTTCATAATTAATTGATAACGATGCATCGCCCCAATCATCTGCGGTGTATTCACCATGAGAGCCATCACCAAAAACAATCACCCAATCCCCTGAAATAGCTGTGGAGTCAATCCCTAGGTCTACGACAAATTGATCCATGGAAACGCGGCCAATAATCGGGGCCCGTGCGCCATTAACAAAGATGCCAGCGCCTTGTGCAATTCGTGGAATTCCATCGGCATAGCCCATTGAAACAACACCCAATTTTGTTTCATGTTCAGTGACTACTGTTGCGCCATAACCAACGGCAGAACCTGCAGGTACAGTTTTTACTAGATGCAACTTGGCACGCAGTTGCATAACAGGTTTTAATCCCAGTTTTTTACTATCTCCCATTGTCTTGAAATCTGGTGACAGTCCATACATTGCGATTCCGGTACGCACCATGTCAAATACAGAATTACTGTCTAACAAAGTTGCCGCCGAGTTAGATAAGTGTTTGATTGGCGGATTGATGCCAATTGCAGATAATTCAGCAACTCGAGCCTTAAACATATTACGTTGATCGCTATTTTGTTGCTGACCAGCTTCATCAGCTCGTGCAAAGTGCGAAAAAATTCCCACAACTTCGACTTTAGAAAAATCTGCTTTTAGCAGTTCTTCCCACTCATCCAGAAATCCACCACGAGTCATACCTGTATCAACTTCGATATGAATACGGGGCTTGTTAGGTACATGTGAAATTTCCCTCAATGTCGCAATTGATGCGACTGCAATATCAATATCGTGCTTAGCTGCTTGATTAAAATCTGATCCTGGTGGGACGAGCCAAGCAAGTATTGGAATTCTGACGCCATGCGTGCGAAGCGCAATCGCTTCTTCCAAAAGTGCAACACCTAACCAGTCAGCGCCGTTTTTCTCTGCGGCCAAACCAATCTCTATTAATCCATGACCATACGCATCTGCTTTAACAACAGCCAACAAATCTACTTTCGCAGTAGATCTTAGAAAGGAAATATTAGAGGCAAGGGCATTGATATCAATGCGCGCTTCTGCACGATGCTCCATTATCGACGCTCAACAATCACCATTGCAGATGCAATTCCTGCATCATGTGAAAGTGAGAGATGCACATCTGCACCATCAACTAGATCTGCGATTTCACCGCGAAATAAAAATACTGGCTTTCCATTCTCAAGATTTAATACTTCGGCTTCGTGCCAACTCAACCCTTTCCCAGCGCTGAGGGCTTTGGCAAGCGCTTCCTTGGCGGCAAAACGGGCAGCTAATGAATGAATAGGTTTCGTGCGCTCATTGTCAGTGAAAAGCTTTTCTAATAACCCAGGGGTTCGTTCAAGTGAGGATTTGAAGCGTTCGATATCGACGACATCAATGCCGATTCCATCAATCATGCGCTCGAGTCTAGTGCAGTTGGCTCTTTGAGGGAACGTAGCGATCAACGGCAATTACTGCCACTAATAATGCGCTGCCTATAAACAAGCCACCTAATAAGTCTGTAAACCAGTGAGTATGGCGAATAAGAGAAACTATACAAATAGTTAATGAAATTGTTATGACACCCGCACTTGCCAAACGGCCTTGATACTTATCAACTTTTGCATATCTATAAATTAAATAAGCAAGAATTCCCCACGACAACACGGCATTGGATGCATGACCGCTGGGATAAGACATTCCACCAGCATGGAGCAAATCAAATCCATCACGAGGTTTTGTACGACCTAGAAAAATCTTAAAAGTACCAACAACTAAATTAAGCGCAAGCAAAGAGAGAATGGCCAAATTAAGTGGACGCCAAGTTTTAAACTTATAGGCAATAAAAGCAGCTGCAAGAATTAGTACGGTTGCAGTTAGCCAACGAAGGCCTAAATCATCGAGTCTGCGCAAAATAAAACCCGATAGCCCATCAAAGCGTGGTCGACGCGTTCGATTAACATGGTTATCAAAATTAACTAATGGTCCGTATGTAAGGACTTGTTGAGTTACGACTAGAAAGCCAATAAAGAGCAAAACCGACCAGCGTAAAGCTCTATCCATTTGTTTTCTGCGTAGTTGAACTTTCATATTGTTTTATTCAACCGTAACTGACTTGGCCAAGTTTCTTGGTTGATCAACATCATTGCCTCGTGCAACTGCCATCTCGTATGCAAAAACTTGGAGCGGAACTGTTGCAAGTACTGGCTGGAAAAGCGCAGGTACTACTGGAATTCGGATGATGTGTTCAGCGCCTTCAACATGGGCACCTTCTTCTGCTATGACGATTACCCGTGCACCTCGAGCTTTCACTTCTTGAATATTGCTGAGCATCTTTTCATCAAGAGCATGTTCATGACCGGCAGGCAAGATTGCAATTACTGGTGTTCCTTGATCAATTAAAGCGATGGGGCCGTGTTTGAGTTCTCCACCAGCAAATCCTTCGGCGTGAATATAAGCAAGCTCTTTTAATTTTAAAGCACCTTCAAGGGCTACGGGATAACCAATGTTTCTACCTAAAAATAATACGATGTTATTTTCGGCAAAGCTTCGTGTTAATGCCCGAAGTGGTTCTACAGTCTCAAGAATCTGTTCAATCTTGCCAGGAAGTTCGAGTAGTTCGTTGTAAAGGGATTCAACTTGGGAATCATTGAGCGCGCCATTTACTTGCGCCAAGTGCAGGCCAATCAGATAAACCGCAATCATTTGGGTTAGTAAAGCTTTGGTTGAAGCCACTGCAATCTCAGGGCCTGCGTGCGTATACAAAACCGCATCGGATTCGCGAGGAATAGTTGAACTATTTGTATTACAGATTGCTAGTACTCGTCCGCCCGCAGCTTTGGCATGACGCACGGCCATCAAGGTATCCATGGTTTCCCCTGATTGTGAAATCGCAATAATCAAAGTTCCTGCATCGATAATTGGATCTCGATATCTAAATTCGCTAGCAATTTCTACATCAACTGGAATCTTTGCCCATTTTTCAATTGCATACTTTGCAACCATACCTGCGTGATATGCAGTACCGCATGCAATCACGGTGATCTTCTTTAATGAACGAATCTCATCAGCGCCCATTCGAAGTTCATCTAGAACTATTTGCTTGTTATCACTTAGGCGGCCAATCAAAGTATCGGCAACTGCTTTAGGTTGCTCAAAAATCTCTTTGAGCATGAAATGTGTGAAGCCACCCTTTTGCGCAGCGCTTGCATCCCAAGAAATTACATAATCCTTTGGAGCAACGGCATTTCCTTCAAGATCTGTGATTGTTACTGATGATGGTGTCATGGTTACAACTTCATCTTGGCCAAGTTCTACCGCCCTCTTTGTGTAGTCAATAAAAGCAGCGACATCTGATGCCATGAAGTTTTCACCTGTGCCCAAACCAACTACAAGTGGAGAATTACGGCGGACGCCAACAACAACATCGGGAGCATCGGCGTGTATTGCTAAAAGTGTAAATGAGCCGCGTAAGGCTTTAACGGCTTCACGCATTGCAGCTGATAAATCACCACTATGTTTCTTGCGTAGATCACTCAGTAAATGCGCCACTGATTCGGTATCGGTCTCTGATGAAAATGTATGTCCCTTAGCTTCTAGCTCTTTACGAAGCTCTGAATAGTTTTCGATAATTCCATTATGAATAACAGCTAACTTGCCCTCGTTATCAACATGCGGATGGGCGTTGTGATCAGTTGGACCGCCATGGGTTGCCCAACGAGTATGGCCAATTCCTGAGTGAACTATTGGGAGTGAAGCATCGAGTGAGTTTTCTAGATTAGAAAGTTTCCCGGCTTTTTTCTCGATAAAGAGTTTTCCTGGAGTACCTAATGCGATTCCTGCTGAGTCATAACCGCGGTATTCAAGTCGGCGAAGACCTTCAATCAGAGGCGTTGCTGCAGATTGTGGCCCTGTGTAACCCACAATTCCACACATAGATTCTTACCCCAGTTCTTTTTTAACAATATCTGCAAGTTGTCGAGCAACTTCTTGCGCAAGGCTATCACTGGCTGCTTCTACCATCACTCTGACGAGTGGTTCAGTGCCAGATGCGCGAAGTAATACACGCCCGCTATCAGCCAAACGTTCTTCGGCGCTTTTAACTGCAGCAGAAATCACTGAAGAATCTGCCAATTTATCTTTTTGCACATCTTTAACATTTATTAATACCTGAGGGAAGCGAACCATAGTTGCAGCTAATTCTTGCAAAGTTTTACCAGTACGAACTACTTCTTGAAGAAGTTGTAGGGCAGTTAATATCCCATCGCCAGTATTGGCAAGATCGCGCATGATGACATGGCCAGATTGTTCTCCGCCTAGTGAATAATCATTTGCAATCATATTTTCTAGAACATAACGATCTCCAACAGGAGTTGTGACTACAGCAATTTCTGATTCTTTCATCGCGTGCATAAAACCAAGATTGCTCATGACTGTGCCTACAACAGTATTACCTTTTAATTTGCCACGAGCTTTAAATCCGCGGGCAAGCAGAGTAAGAATATGATCGCCATCGATTTCACTTCCTGTAGCATCAATTGCTAAACAACGATCTGCATCTCCATCATGGGCAATTCCAACGTCGGCGCCTTCTTTTAATACTGCCGCGCGTAGTTGATGTAGATGCGTAGAACCACAGTCGTCATTAATATTCCAACCATCGGGTTGGTTAAAAATTGCAACAACTTCTGCTCCGGCTCGGCGATATGCCTCGGGTGCGACTACTGAAGATGCGCCATTTGCGCAGTCCACAACAATCTTTAGACCTTTAAGTGGTGTTTCAACTGATGCGAGTAAATGCTTTAAATATCGCTCGGTGGCAGTGTCATCATTAATTGCACGTCCAACGTTTTTCCCCGTTGGGCGCTCCCAATCTTCGCCCATGCGCGCTTCGATGCGAGCTTCAATCGCATCATCTAATTTGCCACCACCGCGAGCAAACAACTTAATTCCATTATCTGGCATTGGATTATGCGATGCACTAATCATTACGCCAAGATCAGCCTTAGATTCGGCAACTAAATGCGCAATAGCAGGGGTGGGTAATACTCCAACACGATAAACATTGATTCCTGCACTTGTTAAACCAGCGACAACAGCTGCTTCTAAGAACTCACCTGAGGCACGTGAATCTTGGCCCACAATAGCCGTTGGACGATGATCTTTATTTGATGAGCTTTCTACCAATATATGCGCAGCTGCAACAGAAACATCTAGAGCTAACTCTGCAGTTAAATCGCGATTGGCTAAGCCACGAATTCCATCGGTGCCAAAGAGCGCCATTGGAACTCCTCTGCTAGAAAGTGTGAATTAACGCTTGCTGTATTGAGAACGCTTACGTGC
>WLQG01000031.1 GCA_009698445.1 Actinomycetota bacterium | reverse complement strand
TTTTTGACGATATTGGGAAGCATTTAGTCCACAACATTGTTAAGGTCACTACAGGTAATAAATACAGGAGGCAATTGACGTGGATTTAGAAAGCAAAATGAAGGACCAGATTTACAACCGCTTGCTTGAAGAGCGCATTGTTTTCTTGTCAGGTGAAGTCCGCGATGACATGGCCAATATGGTTTGTGCTCAATTACTTCTTCTATCTTCTTTGGATCCAAAGAAAGATATTTTCATGTACATCAACTCACCTGGTGGGTCCGTAACTGCGGGTATGGCTGTTTTCGACACAATGGAGTTAATTCCAAATGATGTCGCCACAGTCACCTTTGGAATGGCTGCATCAATGGGTCAGTTCCTTCTTACATCAGGAGCAAAGGGAAAGCGTTATGCAACCAATAGCTCTCGTATCTTGATGCACCAGCCACTTGGCGGAATTGGTGGAACCGCAATTGATATTCGTATTCAGGCTGAACAGATGGCGATTACAAAGCAAACTCTTTCAGAGCTCAATGCTTTGCACACTGGTCAGACTCTAGAAAAGATTCTTGCAGATTCAGATCGTGACAATTGGTTCAACGCCGTTGATGCAAAGGATTATGGCTTTGTAGATCACGTAGTCACTTCTTTGGGACAAATCACTGGAGGAAAAGAGTAATGACGATTCAAGAGATTAACTCACGATACGTTCTTCCAACTGTTGAAGAAAAAACTGCGTATGGATACAAGCGTCAAGATCCATACACAAAACTATTTGAAGAGCGCATTATTTTTATGGGTCAGCCAATCGATGACACTGTTGCTAATGATGTTATGGCCCAGCTATTGACTCTGGAATCTATGGATCCAGATCGCGACATCATGATCTATATCAACTCACCTGGTGGATCTTTCACGGCGCTAACAGCAATTTATGACACCATGCAGTTTGTACGCCCAGACATCAGCACAATTTGCTTGGGTCAAGCAGCATCTGCAGCAGCAGTAATCCTTGCTGGCGGTGCAAAGGGCAAGCGTTACGCACTCGAGCATTCACGTATCTTGATTCACCAACCTTCATCAGAAGGTGGCGGTCAGGCATCTGATATCGAAATTCAAGCTCGCGAAATTGATCGAATCACTCGCCTGCAAGAAGATCTCTTGTCACGCCACGTTGTGAAGTCATCTGAAGAGATTCGCAAAGACATTGAACGCGACAAGATTCTTACAGCGGCAGAAGCTGTTGAGTACGGAATCATTGATCAGGTTTTGGCATCACGTAAGGCTAAACCAGCCAAGTAAAACATTTGCATGAAACTATTTGAGGCGGGTTCCCTTTGGTCTTACAAGGGGTACCGTCTCTTTTGGTTTTCTACAACTATTTTCGTACTTGGTGCAACAGCATTTCCTATTGCACTTGCTGTAACAATTCTTGATGCGGGCGGAAGTGCAACGACTCTTGGTCTCATTCTTGGTGCACGAATTTTATCTGGCGTAATTTTTGCACCATTTGCCGGCGTTTGGTCCGATCGTTTGCCCCGCAAGCAAGTCATGATTGCCGCAGATCTATTTAGAGCATTCATCGTATTTTCACTAGTTTTCTTTTCAGCTCCTTCTATGCCGCACTATTTATTGGGAGTGATGGTCTTTGTTATGGGAATCGGTGATGCATTTGCTGCAGCTTCAGCGGGTGCATTTCTGCCTTCACTATTGCCAGCAGAAAAACTTCCCGCAGGAAACGTCGCTCGTGGAGTTGTTATTCGAATGGCATCAATTGTTGGCCCTGGAATTGGTGGACTTTCAGTATTTCTCATTGGTGGTCGTATGACATTTCTATTTACTGCTGTGGCCTTTGCCTGTGGCACATACTTTTTGGCTCACATTAAAGAAGATGTTAATACTGATAGAAAAGAACAAGAGCCCTTCTTTACTGAGCTGCGTGAAGGTCTGCACACGGTATGGAAGATAAAATGGGTAGGAGCGATGATTGCAATGGCATCGGTCCAACTGATGGTTGTTTTAGCTGCCGAAGAAGTATTACTTCCCATCATCAGCAGGCGTGAATTTCATACCAATACAGTATTTGCGCTTTCTGCTACCGCCTTTTCGGTGGGTGCAATTGTTTCTGCCATTATTTTTGGCCGCATAAAGGTGAAACATGAAGGTCAGGTCTCAGTTTTAATTTGGATGTTAATAGTAATTGCACCTCTTTCGTTGGCATTTCCTATAAATGAATACTTTGTAACGATTTCTTATCTGCTTGCGGGACTTTCTGTTGGACCATGGGAGGCTTTTTGGAACTCTGCAATCCAGCGCGAAATTCCACAAGAACTACAAGGTCGTGTATTTAGTATCGACTACATGGGAACAACAGGATTAATGCCACTAGGGATGGCCCTTGTCGGACCAGCGGTATCTGTATTTGGTGAAAAGGAACTACTGATCGGTGCATCAATTTTCCATGTCATTGTGTGCGTTCTTGTTTTACTGGTTCCTGGTGTTAAGGACATGAAAGCACCCACCAATTATTCTCAGGGCGAACAACGATAAGCGTAAAAACCCGCACATAAATCGGCATAAGAATCTAAAATTTACCCATGACCAGAATCGGCGAAACTAGCGACTTGCTCAAGTGTTCCTTCTGCGGAAAAACTCAGAAGCAAGTTAAGAAACTTATTGCTGGTCCAGGCGTTTATATCTGCGATGAATGTATCGAACTCTGTAACGAGATCATCGTTGAAGAACTTTCCGAGGCATCCTCACTTGGCTTAGCCGAACTTCCAAAGCCACAAGAAATCTTTGAATTCCTAGATCAATATGTAATCGGGCAAAACCGCGCAAAGAAATCTCTATCTGTTGCCGTTTATAACCATTACAAACGTGTCCAAAGTGGAAACCGTGAAGATCAAATCGAATTAGCTAAATCAAATATTTTGTTACTTGGCCCAACCGGTTGCGGCAAGACATTAATGGCACAGACGCTTGCACGCATGCTCAACGTTCCATTTGCCATCGCTGATGCCACCGCGCTTACTGAAGCCGGTTATGTTGGCGAAGATGTTGAAAACATTTTGCTCAAGCTTTTACAAGCTGCGGATTATGATGTTAAAAAAGCTGAAACTGGAATTATCTACATCGATGAAATTGATAAAGTTGCACGCAAATCTGAAAACCCATCTATTACCCGAGATGTTTCCGGTGAAGGCGTTCAGCAAGCCTTGCTCAAGATTTTAGAAGGAACAGTTGCATCAGTACCGCCACAAGGTGGACGCAAGCACCCTCATCAAGAGTTTATTCAGATTGATACAACCAATGTCCTGTTCATTGTTGGCGGAGCTTTCTCTGGCCTAGAAAAAATTATTGAAAGCCGTGTAGGTAAATCAGGCGTTGGGTTCAATGCAACTTTGCAAGATGCCGCAGACAAGAATCGCAAAGACATTTTTGCTGATGTTATGCCTGAGGATTTATTGAAGTTTGGAATGATTCCTGAATTCATTGGACGTTTGCCAGTTCTAACTAGTGTTGAGAACTTAGACAAAGAAGCGCTGATGCAGATTTTAACTGAACCAAAGAATGCACTAGTGAAGCAATACCAACGCTTGTTCGATCTTGATAACGTAGAACTTGAATTTGATGCCCCAGCACTGGATGCAATTGCAGACCTTGCCCTTGATCGCGGAACGGGTGCACGTGGCCTTCGAGCAATCATGGAATCTGTGCTTTTAAGTGTGATGTATGACGTACCTAGCCGCGCAGATGTAGCAAAGGTCGTTGTAAACAAAGATTGCATCGAAAATGGAGCGCAACCTGAATTCATTAAACGAACTGGCGATATTCCAAAGCGCTCACGCGCAGCAAAGGGTCAGGAAGAGAAGAGCGCATAATCTAGACTGCTCCTCATGTCCGGCGACCTAGCTTCCAGTTTTTCACCAGCTGATATCGAAGCAACCCTGTATAAAAAATGGGTAAGTGCTGGCTATTTCACTGCTGATGCGGCCTCAAGTAAACCTGCATTTTCAATTGTTCTTCCGCCACCGAATGTAACTGGCGTTCTACATATTGGTCATGCCCTCGATCAAACTTTGCAAGATTGTTTATCACGCATGAAGCGCATGAAAGGTTTTGAAGTTCTCTGGCTACCAGGAATGGACCATGCAGGAATTGCAACACAGAACGTTGTTGAAAAGCAGTTAGCTTCAGATGGTAAATCTCGTCACGATCTTGGTCGTGAGGCTTTTGTTAGCAAAGTCTGGGAATGGAAGGGCGAATCTGGTGGAGCAATTCTTGAACAGATGAAGCGCTTAGGATCATCAGTGGATTGGTCGCGCGAGCGATTCACAATGGATGAAGCAATGTCTAACTCGGTTGTTACATTATTTAAGAAAATGCATGATGCAGGATTAATTTATCGCGCCGAACGAATTATTAACTGGTGTCCTCGTTGTTTAACTGCTCTTTCAGATATTGAAGTAGAACACCAAGATGATGCTGGCGAATTCGTTTCAGTGCGATATGGCGAAGGTGAACAGAGCATCACGGTTGCAACAACTCGACCTGAAACAATGATGGGCGATGGCGCGGTAGCGGTTCACCCAGATGATCCCCGTTACAAGCACATGGTTGGCACAATGGTTTTGTTACCACTTGTTAATCGAATGATCCCAATTATTGCCGATGAATTAGTTGATCCTGATTTTGGAACTGGTGCAGTTAAGGTAACTGCAGCCCATGATCCCAATGACTTTGAGATGGCTGTTCGCCACAACGTTCCTTTTGTTGTCATCATGAATGAGCATGGTGTTATGGATGGCACGGGAACTGAATTTGATGGAATGGATCGCTTTGAAGCACGCGTAGCTGTAGTTGAAAAACTGCGCTCATTAGGTCGCATCGTTGCCGAAAAGCGTCCTTATATTCACGCAGTTGGTCACTGTTCTCGTTGCGATACAACCGTTGAACCACGTTTATCAAAGCAGTGGTTCGTAAAAGTTGCACCACTTGCAAAGGCATCTGCAGATGCAGTGCGTAATGGTTCAGTAACTATTGAACCTAAAGAATTAGAACCGCGTTATTTTGATTGGGTAGACAACATGCATGACTGGTGTATTTCTCGCCAACTGTGGTGGGGTCACCGAATTCCAGTGTGGTATGGACCAAATGATGATGTCGTTGTTGTTGGTCCAGGTGAAAACGCACCTGCTGGGTACACACAAGATCCAGATGTTCTAGATACGTGGTTTTCTTCAGGCCAATGGGCTTTTTCAACCTTTGGTTGGCCAGAAAAAACAGCTGATCTTGCAAAGTTCTATCCAACTTCAGTTCTGGTTACAGGCTATGACATCTTGTTCTTCTGGGTTGTGCGCATGATGATGATGAGCACATTTGCCATGGATGGCGTTCCACCATTTAAAACAATCATGTTGCACGGTTTAGTTCGTGATCAATTTGGTAAGAAGATGTCTAAGAGCCGCGGAAATGTAATTGATCCCATTGAATTTATGGATAAGTACGGCGCGGATGCTTTGCGCTTTACCTTAGCTCGCGGAGCTAATCCTGGAACGGATCAAGCCTTGGCTGAAGATTGGATTGGCGGTTCCCGTAACTTTGCCACCAAGCTGTGGAACGCGACGCGCTTTGCCATGATGAATGGTGCAACCGTTGAAGGTGACATGCCTGCAGTTGCTTCACTGAATGCTGTTGATAAATGGATCCTTAGCCGACTAAGTGAAACAATTAGCGAAGTCGATTCTCTTCTTGAAAAATATGAGTTTGCGCGTGCGTGTGAAATTTTGTATCACTTTGCTTGGGATGATTTATGTGACTGGTACTTAGAACTTTCCAAGGAAACCTTTGCTGGAACTAACTCAGCAAATACCAAACGTGTACTTGGTCATGTATTGGATCAGCTTTTGCGACTTTTGCATCCAGTAATGCCGTTCATAACTGAAGAGCTGTGGACCACATTTACTGGGGGAGAGTCACTAGTTATTGCCCAGTGGCCAACATCTGATGCTTCCCATGCGGATAAGGCTTCAGAGAAGTTAGTTGCAGAGATGCAAGAGATCATCACTGATGTGCGCAGATTCCGTAACGATCAAGGAATTAAAACTTCACAGAAAATTCCAGCCAGATTCATAGCAAAGGGAGCAATCGCTGATTATGCAAGTGCGATGGCATTTGTTTTGCGACTTGAACTTTCAGATATAACACCAAGTGCCAAGGTTGAGATTGGTTCTGTTCAAGTGGAGTTTGATTTAACTGGATCAATCGATATTGTTGCAGAGCGTGCGCGTCTTGAAAAAGATTTAGCCGCAGCTGTTAAAGATAAGCAAACCGCCGAAGTTAAGTTAAATAACGATGGTTTCATGGCAAAGGCTCCTGAGAGCGTTGTCGTTGAAATTCGTGAACGTTTAGCTAAGACAAGTGCTGATATTGAACGAATAACTGCCCAACTTGCAACACTGCCACAAGCATGATTATTTCCCCTGACGACCAAGAACGCATTGATGCCATTGAGAAAGCGTTATTAGCTAGATGGCCCGAAGTTCGTATTGATCCAACTACCGATCGAATTGCAGCCCTTGTAGATATTTTGGGTTCTCCGCAGCTGACCTATCCAACGATTCATGTGGGTGGAACTAACGGTAAGACCACTACAACTCGGATGATTGATTCGCTCTTGTTTGCTCATGGTTTGCGCACTGGGCGATTCACCAGCCCACACCTTGAAACCTACCTAGAACGTATTTCCATCAATGGTGAACCAATTGATCCGAAAGAATTGATCTTTGTTTACAACGATATTGCTGCTTATCTAGATTTAATGGATACAAAATTTGAACATCCCATCTCTTTCTTTGAAGCAATTACAGCTTTGGGCTTTGCTGCCTTTGCCGAGCATCCAGTTGATGTCGCAGTCATTGAAGTTGGTATGGGCGGGCAATGGGATGCAACAAATGTTGTTGATGCCGATGTTTCAGTAATCATGCCAATTGGCCTAGATCACATGGAATATCTGGGTAATACGCTCCATGAAATTGCAGCAACTAAAGCCGGAATTATTAAAGAGGGTGGCTTTATTGTTTTGGCCCAACAAGAACCAGAAGCTGCAAAAGAATTAATTAGAAAAGCTGCTGAAGTTGGCGCCGATGTTGTTCGCGAAGGAATTGAATATTCAGTTGCCTCACGCGCCATAGCTGTTGGTGGACAACTCCTTACTATTGCCGGTTTGCATGACACCTACGATGAGATTTTCTTGCCGCTACACGGAAAACACCAAGCTGCTAATGCAGCAAGTGCCTTAGTTGCCGTTGAAGCGTTCTTTGGTGATCAACCTTTGGACATCGAAGCCGTGCGAGCAGGTTTTGCCGCAGTAACTTCACCAGGTCGATGCGAAGTTGTCCATCGTGATCCAACTGTAATTTTAGATGCTGCCCATAATCCTCATGGTGCCAAGGCTCTTGCTGACACTTTAATGAGTGAGTTTAATTTTGATGAGATTGTGGCAGTGGTAGGAATCTTTGGCGATAAAGATGCCGAGGGCATTTTGAAAGAGTTAGAACCAATCGTCGACCATGTGATCGTGACCCAAAGTAGTTCACCTCGCGCCATGTCATCTTCACATTTAGAAAAGTTGGCATCAACTATCTTTGGCAATGATCGTGTTTTTGAAGTACCTGATTTAGACAAGGCGCTCGATCGAGCAGTAACCGATGCAGTCCGACCACTCAGTGAGGACACTGTTGGAATTATTGTGACGGGATCTGTAGTCACAGTCGGTGAAGCCCGTTCATATCTGCGAAAGAAGTTTGCAAAGTGAGAGTTTTAGGTGCATCTGTTCTGGTCATGGAGAGTTTGGCTTTAGGTTTTGCAATTTTGCTTGCAACCAAAGACCATTCCAACGCCGCACTTATTTATGGTTCAATAATTTCGCTTCTTCTTTTTCTTACTGCCGGAACTCTCAAGCGACCTTCAGGTTTCTATATCGGCTCAGGGCTGCAGATCTTCATGATTGCATTTGGCTTTGTGGTCCCGTCCTATTTTCTTGTCGGGGTGATTTTCGTAGGGCTATGGGTCGCAGCCATCGTTGTGGGCCGAAAAGGGGAAGCTGCTCGCGCGGCCCTCATGGCGCAGGCAGGCGAAAACCCCTAATAGACTAGGTAGGTGAGCACTGAGAAAACCCTGATCCTCGTAAAGCCAGACGGCGTCCGTCGCGGCTTAGTTGGCGAAGTGATTTCTCGTGTTGAAGCAAAGGGATATTCAATCGAAGCGTTGCGCATGCTCAACGCAGATCGCGCATTACTCGAACAACACTATGCAGAACATATTGGTAAGCCATTTTATGAACCACTTGTTGAGTTCATGATGTCAGGACCAATTGTTGCAATGGTTGCATCTGGTAATCGCGTTATCGAAGGTTTTCGTTCCTTAGCTGGTGTTACTGATCCAACAGTTGCAGCACCTGGAACTATCCGTGGTGACTTAGCTCGTGATCAAGGTACAAAAGTTGTTCAGAATATTGTTCACGGCTCTGATTCACCAGAATCTGCTCCGCGCGAAATTCAAATTTTCTTCCCTAAATAATCAAGGAGTACAGAAGTATGAGTTCACAAAGCAAAATGTCCTTTATCGGCCGTGACATGGCCGTAGACCTCGGTACTGCGAACACGCTTGTCTATGTTCGCGGACGCGGAATTGTTTTGAATGAGCCATCAGTAGTTGCCGTCAACCAAGATACTGGTGGAATTTTGGCCGTGGGTCTTGAAGCCAAGAAGATGATTGGCCGTACTCCAGGAAATATTGTTGCTATTCGTCCACTCAAAGATGGCGTTATCGCAGACTTTGAGACAACCGAGCGCATGCTCCGTTACTTTATTCAAAAGGTTCACCGCCGCCGCTACTTGGCTAAGCCTCGTATCGTGGTTTGCGTTCCATCAGGTATCACTGGTGTTGAACAGCGCGCAGTAAAAGATGCTGCATATGCCGCTGGTGCACGCAAGGTTTACATTATTGAAGAACCAATGGCAGCAGCTATCGGTGCTGGACTTCCAATTCACGAACCAACAGGAAATATGGTTGTAGATATTGGCGGAGGAACTACTGAAGTTGCCGTTATTTCATTGGGCGGAATTGTTTGTTCTCTTTCGATTCGTGTTGGTGGAGATGAACTTGATCAATCGATTATTAACTGGGTTAAGCGTGAATTCTCGCTACTTTTGGGAGAGCGAACAGCTGAAGAAATCAAGATGGCTATCGGTTCTGCTTATCCATTAGCTGGAGAAAACGATGCAGAAATTCGTGGCCGCGATTTAGCAACAGGGCTACCTAAGACAATCGTTGTGTCTGCAGCAGAAATTCGCAAAGCTCTTGAAGAGCCAGTAAATGCAATTGTTAACGCTGTAAAGAGCACGCTGGATAAGACACCTCCCGAGCTCGCATCAGATTTGATGGATCGCGGAATTGTTCTTACTGGTGGTGGTGCACTTCTTAAGGGTCTTGATGAACGTCTTCGGAAAGAAACTGGAATGCCAATTCATATTGCAGAACGTCCATTGGACGCTGTTGTTGAGGGCTCTGGAAAATGTATCGAAGAGTTTGAGGCTTTAGAGAAGGTCTTAATCTCCGAACCACGTCGATAGGTTTATTAGAAGATGCGTTACGGCGGAGAGGGTCGTACCCGTCTTCTTTTAATCACTTTAATCGTAACTGCACTATTTCTAATCACTTTAGATTTGCGTGGAGTTTCTATTCTCAACGGAGCTCGCCAAGGTACACAGACGGTTCTCTCACCTTTCCAGAAAGCCGGCAGTACAGTTATTTCGCCTTTTAAAAACTTCGTCTCAGAAGTCACGCATCTTGGTCGCACAAGAAGTCAGCTTGAAAAATTACGCGCTGATAATGCCAAGTTAAAAGCAACTTTACTTAATCGCAAAAACGCTGATTCTCAATTAAATCAATTAAAGGGCATTTTGGATTTAGCTGGAAAAGCTGGGTACAAAGTTGTGAATGCGCGTGTGATTAGCCAGGGTTCTAGTCAATCCTTTTCTCAGACCGTGACCATCGATAGCGGATCAAATGCAGGCTTAAAGAAAAATATGACTGTGCTTTCAGAGTTTGGCATTGCTGGTGTTGTTAAAGATGTTTATCCGACTACAGCCCTAATAATGCTAGCGACAGATCCTTCATTTAAAATCGGTGTTCGTATCGCTGGCACACAACAAATCGGTATTTTGTCGGGCCGCGGATCGCGCTCAGGGTCTCTGCAGCTACTTGATAATTTAACAACAGTTAAAGCTGGCGATGTTTTATTAGCCCGTGGAAGTATTGCTAATCGGCCATTTGTGCCTGGTGTTCCAGTTGGTTATGTAACATCAGTAGATAATTCTGCTGGTGAAATCGCACAAAGCGGAGCCGTCCGTTACTACACAAATTTTTCAACACTTGGCGTATTAGCTGTCGTGGTTGGTGGGCCAGTAAATAATCCTGGTGATGCGTTGATTCCACCAAAGCCAGTTCCAACTCCAATTCCAACGGTTACGATTTATGTAACACCTTCACCGTCTCCAACGAAGTAACGCACAATGTTGACTCGTCAGCTTTCTCTGTCTGCACCAATTATCTTTTTCATCTATCTTTTTCAAGAAGCAGTTGTGAATCAGTTCAAACTTCCTGGTGGGGGATTCTCTCTATTCATGATTTTTGCTTTGGTATGGGCCGTGATAAGTACACCTGAAATCGCGGCACTTACTGGTTTTGCTGCAGGTTTTTTGATGGACATGTCACAGAGTTCAGGTGGGCCAGTTGGTCAATGGACCCTGATCATGATTCTCATTTGTTATGGCGTTTCTTACCTTGGTTACGGCGACGGAAATATTAATGGAAATCCATTAGGCGTTATCTTCTTTGTAGTTATGGCCAGTCTGATTGCAGAGATTTGCTTTGTTGCAAGTGGTGCATTGTTAGGAGTAGCAACGGGAAGTTTTGGTCAAATCTTGCTTACGTTGTTGGGAAATGCGATTTGGACTGTAGTTATTATGCCCATTGTTCTTCCCGTATTTTCATTTCTGCATAATTTAGTCTTTGAAACGCGATCATCGCTATGAACCAACGCTCCCGATTGAGTTTGCTTGTAGTACAAATCCTTATAGTGTCTTTGCTTGCTGCATTATTTGGTCGCTTGTTTTATCTGCAAATTGCGGCTGGACCTAAATATCGAAATGCAGCGCTGAGTATCCAAAGTCGCGATGTTATAGCCCCTGCTACACGCGGGTTAATTGTGGATGGATATGGCGTGCCATTAGCCCTTAATAAAGTGGGATTGGCTATCACTATTGATCGAATCGCCATAGATAAGCAGCCAGATAAAGGTGTTGCTGTATTGCAACGCGTTGCCAAGCTTCTGAATCTTAATTACAGCGATGTCTACACAAATACACGCTTGTGTGGTGAACTGCCTAAGGGCCAACGTGCGGGATGCTGGACTGGATCTAGATATCAGCCGATTCCAATTACCAAAGAAGCCGATCCCAATATTGCCTTGCAGATTGTTGAACGCTCTGATCAATTTCCTGGCGTAGATGCTCAACCTATTTCAATTCGTAACTATCCAGGAATTGTCGGAGTTAACGGCGCTCATGTTTTGGGATATGTCGGGCCATTAACTGATAATGATTTAGCTAAAGGAAATGGCAAGCAGTATTTTAGAAGTGAAACTATTGGTAAATCTGGCTTGGAGATTCAATACGATTCTTTCTTGCGAGGTACCCCTGGTATACGCACAGTTATTGTTGACCGTAAAGAAGCAATTACCCGTGAGAGTCAAAATACAAAACCAATTGCGGGCCTTCACTTAATAACAAGTTTGGATGCCCGTCTGCAAGCCTCAACGGAAAAAGCGCTGGCGGACGCAGTCAAACGCGGTCGTGCAAATGGATATACATCTGATTCAGGTGCTGCCGTAGTGATGGATGTTAGAACTGGGCGAATTCTCGCGCTGGCCTCATATCCAACTTATGATCCCAATGCATTTGAAAAGGGTTTAACAGTTCAGGAAGCTTCAGATCTTTTCAGTGAGAAAAAGGCTGTGCCCGCACTTAACCGTGCGCTGCAGGGTTTATTTGCCCCCGCATCAACTTTTAAAATTGTCTCAACTGTTGCTGCAGCTTCGGCCGGTTATGACCTCAACGGTAATTATGACTGCCCGTCAGAAGTTCAAATTGGTAACCGTGCTTTCCAAAACTATGACAGCAAAAACCAGGGTCGAATGAACTTGAAGAAAGCAATTGCACTTTCTTGTGACACCGTCTGGTACAAAATTGCATTTGACGAGTGGCTGCGCGATGGCGGTATGCGACCAAAGTCCAGCCCAAACGACTATTTCTTTAAAGCTGCGCAAAGCTTTCATCTTCCTCAAAAAGTGGGGATTGATCTACCCTCTGAATCAACGTCACGATTAGCTGATCGCGCTTACAAAAAGAGTTGGTTCCAGCAGAATAAAGATTTTTATTGCAACTACAAAACACGCGCAACCAAGGCCCAACAGACTCCGTTTCTTATTCAGCTTGCTGCTGAAAACTGTATTGATGGCGACAAGGTACGTGCTGGAGATGCGGTTAACTTTTCTATCGGTCAAGGTGACACCGTTGTTACTCCGCTTAAGTTAACTCAGATGTATGCAGCTATCGCTAACGGTGGAACTATCTGGCAGGCCACCGTTGGTAAAGCAATTGTTAAAACTGATGGAACCATTATTAAAACTATTGAGCCCCAGAAATTAGGAACTCTTACTGCTGCACCTTCGACAATTAAATTCTTACAAGGTGCACTTCGAGAAGTAGTTGTAAACGGCACTGGTAGACGTGTGTTTGAGGGTTTCCCAATTGAAGTAAGCGCAAAAACTGGAACTGGCCAAGTCTTTGGTCGAAACGCCAACGGATCACTTAAAGATGACACTTCGTGGTTTGCATCATTTGCCCCAAGTAATAATCCGGAATATGCAGTTGTCTTAATGGTGGGACAAGGCGGATTTGGTGGAGCAACTTCTGGAGTGAGCGTGCGCCAGATTTATGACACGATTTTTGGCGTGAAAGGTAATAAAATTATTCCTGGAGCAGCGCTATTTCCTAATGGCAAACCTCCTACAACTTTGCCAAAGATTTCACCTGCCACAAAGCCTAAGGAGATGCCATGAGCCAGATAGCTGCGCGCCAACGTCTCTATCGCCGAAGCCGATCATCAATTTTTCATGGCTTTGATCCGGTTTTAACTGCAGCCGTGGGTTTACTTTTATTTATTGGCACATTGCTGGTTTATGCAGCAACGCGTGATTGGTATGCACAAAATGGTTTAGATCCGCAGTATTACCTCAAGCGCCACGTAGTGAACATCGCTATCGGTGCTTTATTGGCTTATGGAACAACGGTTATTGACTATCGATTACTGCGTGCCTACACACCGATTGTGTGGGGCTTAGGTGTTATCGGTTTAATTATTGTGTTAATCCCAGGTCTTGGCAGCGAAGTTAACGGTGCTAAAGCGTGGATTGCTTTGCCAGGCGGTTTTCAAATTCAACCGGCAGAGCTAGCAAAGATTTCGATCATCATTGGAATGTCTATGATTTTGTCGGAGCGCTCTCACGATAGCGATGAACCAACATCTCGCGATGTGTTGCAAGCCTTAGTTATTGCTGGTTTGCCTGTGCTACTAATTTTGCTGCAACCTGATATGGGAACAGTTTTTATTATCTCTGCCTCAGTTGTAACAATCATCGCCGTCTCTGGTTCACCTACAAAGTGGGTAGTCGGTCTATTGCTGGTGGCAGTACTTGGCGCATTTGTTGCAACTAAATCGGGAGTCATTAGCGACTACCAAATTAAGCGCTTGCAAACTTTTGTTGATCCAACTGTTGATACCCAAGGCACTGGATATCAACTGCGTCAGGCTCGCATCACTGTTGGTTCTGGAGGATTAATTGGAACTGGTTTATTTAATGGTCCGCAAACTAATGGCCGCTTTGTTCCAGAACAACAGACCGACTTTATTTTTACTGTCGCTGGTGAAGAGTTAGGTTTTCTTGGTAGCGGATTAATTGTCTTGTTGTATTTAATTATTTTGATGCGCGCTTTTGCCATAGCCAGACGAACCAATGACCCCTTTGGGCGATTAGTAACAACTGGTGTTATTGCCTGGTATGCATTTCAACTATTTGAAAATATTGGAATGACCTTAGGGCTCATGCCAATGACAGGTGTTCCGCTTCCCTTTGTCTCATATGGCGGATCATCGATGTTTGCCACATTGATTGGATTTGGACTGCTACAGAACGTTCACGCTCGCTCTCGAGGCTAATAGTTAAGGAAAGTAGTCAATTAGGCCCTCATCTGTCATACTTACACCACATAGTTCAGCGCGGCCCGCGAATCCATCGCGATAAAAGCCCAGCGCGAACAGGTAAGAAAAACCTAAAACAGGGATTTTTTAACGAGATAAGCGTTGTAAAA
>WLQG01000030.1 GCA_009698445.1 Actinomycetota bacterium | reverse complement strand
TTGGAGCCGATGGCTTTGCAGCTGATGCATCTACTGCCGTACGTGTTGCTAAAGATCTGATTGCTAAAAAACGCGCTTCGGTTCCTGCATAGGGATTTAGTGTGTTAAAAAAACTTCTGCCGTTCGTCGAACATGTGATCAAGAAACCCGTTTGGGACTGTCGCATGTGCGGACAATGTGTTCTGCATTCAACGGGTATGACATGTCCAATGACATGTCCAAAGACCCTGCGTAATGGTCCGTGCGGTGGAGTTCGCGAAAATGGAAACTGCGAAGTTATCCCAGATATGCAATGTGTCTGGCTCAAGGCCTATGACCGCAAAGTCTTTTTACCGTTGCCAACTGTTTGGAAAGATCACTTCAACGAACTTCGACCACCAGTAGATATGCGTCTTCAAGGAACTTCATCGTGGATTAACTTGGTTACAAAGCGCGATCAACAAACTCCTGCTGGCTGGTCAACGACAGATGGCGCGCACTAATGTCACAGATGCGCGAAAAGTTAGAAAACACTAACGAAGTAGTTTTCACTGCCGAATTCCCATCATTAGATGGCGGCGGTATGGCCAAGGTAGAAAAAAACGCCGCACGTTTAGCGCCTTGGTTTGTAGGAGTAAATGCAACCGATAATCCAGCTGCTCACGCCCATGCATCAAATACTGCTTCGGCAATTGCTATGAAGATGCATGGGATTGAACCCATCATGCAGATTGTCTGCCGCGATAAGAACCGACTTGCAATTCAAGCCGACATGATGGGCGCTGCGTTGCACGGCATTGAAAACATTTCATTGCTCACAGGAGATGACGTAACTGCTGGCGATGAACCAGAGAGCCGCAGAGTATTTGATATAGATAGCACCCAAGCGATAAATATCGCTCGAATTATTACGACTGGAAAATATCTTTCAGGGCGCAAAATCGATCCTGCCCCTGATTTTTATATCAGCGCAGTTGAGAACCCATCTGCTCCCCCATTTGATTATCGAATTGAACGTGCTCTCAAGAAGTACCGAGCAGGAGCTAAGTATCTGCAGTTACAAATTTGCTACCACCCAGATCGTCTAGAAAAGTTCTGCGCAGGTGTTGCAAAGATTGCTCCAGATTTGAAATTGATTCCTACTATCGTTTTAGTAAAAAGTGCAAAGCCAATGTCGTTCATGCATGACAAAGTTCCAGGAATTGATATTCCACAGGACTCACTCAATCGTGTAACTGCAGCAGCTGATCAGGCTGAAGAGGCTTATCAATTGACGCTAGAGTTGGCCAAGCATGCGCTGACATTGCCATCAGTACGTGGACTTCATGTAACAGATTTTCGACATGATGATTCTTTAGATCGTTTTATGTACGACCTCGGACAGAAACCAAGAAACTAACTAGGAGCCCCATGCATACAATCCTGACCTCACCTGGCAAAACCGTAACTATCGGCCATGACCAGCCATTTTGCATTATCGGTGAGCGAATTAATCCAACGGGGCGTAAGAAGTTTCAAGAACAACTGCGTGCTGGGGATTTATCCGCAATTGAAAAAGATGTTGCAGCCCAAGTTGCTGGTGGCGCAGATGTTCTAGATGTGAACATGGGAGTACCACTCACTGATGAACCTGAGTTGATTGCTAAAGCAATTACTTTGGTGCAGTCCCTCACTGATTTGCCTATCTGTATTGACTCCTCAGTGATTGAAGCCCTGCAGGCAGGACTTGAGACGTATCAAGGAAAAGCATTGGTTAATAGCGTCACCGGCGAAGATGATCGCATGGAGTTAGTTCTTCCTTTGATTAAAAAGCACGGTGCAGCAATTATTGCTCTACCTAATGATGAAACAGGAATTCCGCAAACCGCTGCTGAGCGCATGATTATCGTTGAGAAAATTGTTCGTACTGTAGAAAAGCACGGTATTCCATTGGAAGATTTGGTTATTGATCCACTTGCGATGACTGTCGGTGCAGATCCAGATGCAGTAAAAAACACGCTAGAAACTATCTATTTAATCCGTGAAAAATACGGTCTAAATATGACTTTGGGTGCATCCAACATCTCGTTTGGTTTGCCACATCGCCATGCACTCAACGCCGCATTTTTGCCCGCTGCAATGGCAATGGGTCTAACAAGTGCTGTTATGGATTCGCGCACGCCTGCCATTGTTGAAGCGGTTCGTGCTGCAGACTTGCTCCTTGGTCTTGATCCTTGGGGAACAAACTGGATTATGCGCTACCGAGCAATGGAGGCAGCGAAAGCTGTCGCTGAAGGGAATTGATTATTAGTAAAAAAGAGTTAGACCCATCTCTCATACCAACGCATGACGGTACTGGGCGGGTCAAACTTGCCTTCACATCGCTAGAAAAAGATGGATCTATTGGATCTCAAAAAACAATTACGGTTCCAACTGGAGTCAGTGCATTTGATGCCGCTTCTTGGAATGGAATCGCGATTGATTCAACGTGTGGCGGTTATGGCACATGTAAAAAATGTCGTATCAAAGTAACTAGTGGCGACGTAGAACCATCAAAGTTAGATTTTCGAGCATTTACTGAAACGGAAATCAAAGAAGGTTGGCGTTTAGCTTGTTTAGTACGCACTGCCAAAGATATTTCCGTTGATGTTCCAGCGTTAACAACGCGGCCAAAGGCTGCAACTGTTGGTGTAGGCCGACAAGTTATTTTGCGTCCAGCAGTCCAAAAGCGATACATCGAATTGGAAGAGCCATCATTAGCTGATCAGCGTACTGACATTGTGCGTGTTTTTGATGCAGTCGATGACATCGTTGCTAATGCCAGCCTTGCATCAATGCGAGATCTTCCCCGTATTCTTCGAGCCGCGAATTTCAAAGTAACCGCAGTCTTTGTTGATCAAGAGTTTCTTGGTATTGAAGCAGGCGATACAACGGGATTGCGTTATGGAATTGCTTATGACTTAGGAACAACTACTGTTGTAGCAACGTTGCTTGATCTCAATACCGGAACACCAGTTGCAGTTAAATCAATGCTCAATAAGCAGCAACCATTTGGTGCAGATGTAATCACGCGCATCAGTGCAACCATGCTTGATCCTGATGCTCTGGCAAAACTAAGCGCATTAGCGCAAGAAACTCTGAATCAATTGACCCAAGAAGTCTGCGTTGAAGCTGGGGTTAATCCGCATAATGTCTACGAGTTGGCCATTGCAGGTAACGCCACAATGACCCAATTATTACTTGGGATTGATCCAGAACCATTGGGAGTTGCTCCATTTATTATGGCGAGTGCTGATTATCCAAATATTGAAGTCAAGGAAATTGGTATTCAAGTTCATCCACTTGCTAAGGCAGTTATTCTGCCTTCACTTGGTGCATACGTCGGCGGTGACATTATTGCCGGCGCACTTGCATCGGGCATGGATCGCGATAAGCGTCTTCGCTTGTTTATCGATGTTGGCACAAACTGTGAAATCGTTTTAGGTGATGGTGACAAAATTGTTGCTACTGCCGCACCTGCTGGTCCAGCATTTGAAGCAGCAAGTATCAAATGCGGAGTCCGTGCGGCATCTGGAGCGATTGAAACCATCAAAGTTGTAGATGGTGAATTTGAGATTGGCACTATCGATGATGCACCAGCTGTTGGAATTTGTGGCTCTGGCCTAGTTGATGCATGTGCTTCCCTTGTTCAAGTTGGCCTGCTTGATCACTCAGGTAAGTTTGTAAGCGATGAAGCCGCACTCACTATTGCGCCAAAGCTTGCTAGTCGTTTAGTTACCCGTGAAGGTGAGCGCGTATTCGTTCTTACCTGGAGTAAAGAAGTAGGCGATCTATCGGATTGTGTCTTTTTGACACAGCGTGATGTACGCGAACTTCAATTTGCAAAGGCAGCGATAGCAACCGGTTGGGCGCTTTTGTTAGAAGAGTTCGGTGTCAAGGAATCTGAAATCCAACAAGTACTTCTTGCCGGATCTTTTGGTTCTTATCTATCGCCTTCATCAGCAATCAAAATTGGTTTGGTACCAAAGCTTTCAGTTATGCGCATCATGTCTGCGGGCAACGTTGCTGGTGAAGGTGCCAAGATGGTTTTGCTTTCGGCGCAAGAGCGCCATGGTGCACAGGCATTACTGGATGAGATTGATTACATCGAATTATCTGATCGCCCAGATTTCAATGACAAGTTTGTTGAACGCCTAGCTTTTCCTGCATGAATATTGGAGTAGTGGCATGTGGGGCTCTAGCTACACACATCGCTGATATTGCCGCACAGGATCGCCTTGATATCACTATCTATCCACTTCCCCCATTGCTTCATAACCGTCCAGAAAAAATCGCTGGCGAGGTAGATGCCTTGCTGCGTGAAATCAAAAGTAAGCATTCAAAGTGCGCGGTGGCTTATGCCGATTGCGGAACCTATGGCGCACTCGATGCCGTGATTGCAGATCATGGTGTTAAACGCTTAGGTGGCAACCATTGCTATGACATTTTTGCGGGCACTAAAAAGATTGAAGAAATCATGGCATCTGATGCAGGTACATATTTCTTGACAGATTTTCTAGTTAAATCTTTCCACCGAAGTGTCATGGTCGAACTAGGTCTAGATAAGCGACCGGAACTTCGTGATGATTACTTTAAAAACTATTCCAGAGTAATTTGGTTAGCCCAAGTTCATACACAGGAGTTAGAAGATTTAGCTCAGCAAGCTGCCCAAAGTATTGGGCTGCCACTAGAGATTCAAAACGTTGGTTATGGACAGTTAGCGCAGCAGATCAAAGAATTACTTAGCAACTAACATGACGTCAATTGCCTTCTGAGCAATTGGTGATAACAAAGATTTATCAACTTCTTTGTGAAGTCGTTCAATCATGACCGGTGTCCAGAACTGAACAATGTGGTGAGCAACTTTTACTTCAGGTGCATCTGTGACTGGAAAGTTAGCTGCAATCTGGTTCACCATTCGTATTATCGATGCTAATTGAACGTCACCATCAATATGTGTTTCAACCATTGCGCCAGGTCCTTGCGCACTCGGTGAAATTTCAACGGCAGTCACCTTGTATTCAGGACAGTTCGTTGCCCAGTCTGAGAAATCAGTTGTGATGACATTGGCGCCACTTTCTGGGAAGTGGAACGTTGTGTACACAACGCCGGCGGGAACTTCATCAGTAATACGTGCGCGCATAATTGTTTCGCCCACGCGACTAGAAAGTTTTACCCACGATCCATCGGCGATTCCGCGCAGCTGTGCATCTGATTCATGCAGATCCAAAATATCTTCGGTGTGCCAGATGTTATTTGCGGTTCGACGAGTTTGCGCACCTACGTTGTACTGGCTTAGTACTCGCCCTGTTGTAAGTAAGAGTGGGAATTTACGTGTGGCTTTCTCATCAGTTGCAACGTATGGAGTTCGGTTGAATTGGCCTAAACCACGCATGAAGGTTTCTAAATGCATCGTAGGTGTGCCATCTGGATTGGCCTCATTACATGGCCATTGCAAACTTCCAACTTCATCAAGTTTTTTGAATGAAACACCGGCAAATGTTGGTGTTGTTGCAGCAATCTCATCCATGATTTCAGCGCCACTGCCGTACGACATTGGATAACCCATGGCAGTTGCTAGATCACAGGTAACTTCGTACTCACTTTTTCCTGTAGCTGATTTCATTACAGGACGAACGCGGTTAATGCGGCGCTCGGCGTTAGTGAATGTGCCATCTTTTTCTAGAAACGAAGTGCCAGGCAAGAAAACGTGGGCGAACTTAGAAGTCTCATTGAGGAATAAGTCTTGAACAATCACCATATCCATTGCACGAAGGGCTGCGTGAACGTGCGAAGTATTTGGATCAGATTGGGCGATATCTTCACCTTGAACGTAGAGTCCACGGTAGTTACCGGCAATTGCCGCATCAAACATATTAGGAATTCTCATTCCAGGTTCTGCATCTAGCGTTACGCCCCATTTGTCATTAAAAATCTTGCGTGTATCTGCATTTGAGATATGTCGATACCCTGGAAGTTCATGTGGAAATGAACCCATATCGCAGGAACCTTGAACATTGTTTTGTCCACGAAGTGGATTAACACCGACTCCCTTGCGGCCAATGTTTCCTGTAACCATGGCAAGGTTTGCAATTCCCATCACCATTGTTGATCCCTGGCTATGTTCTGTTACTCCAAGACCGTAATAAATAGAACCGTTAGGTGCTGATGCAAATAAACGCGCAGCTTTACGAACTTCTTGTGCAGGCACACGTGATGATGCTTCTAGGGCCTCAGGAGAATTTTCTGGCAATGAGATGAATGCTTCCCATTCTTTAAATGATTTCTCTTCACATCTAGCATCAATGAAATCTTTCTTAGCTAAACCTTCAGTCACAATCACGTGTGCCAGGGCGTTAATCACAGCAACGTTTGTTCCGGGCATTAACTGCAAGTGATGCTCAGCCGTAACTCCTGGTGTTCGCACAAGTGCAATTACACGTGGATCAATAACTATGAGTTTGGCGCCTTTGCGAATCGCTTTCTTCATGCGTGAAGCAAAAACTGGGTGGGCCGATGTTGGGTTAGCGCCAATCAACATAATGACATCGCTGTGCTCCACTGATTCAAAATCCTGGGTTCCAGCTGAAGTTCCAAACGCTTGGCCAAGTCCGTATCCGGTTGGTGAATGACAGACACGTGCACAGGTATCTACGTTGTTATTGGCAAAGGCTGCGCGGACCATCTTTTGGACGACGAATACTTCTTCGTTCGTGCATCGTGATGAAGTAATTCCACCAATTGCATTTCTGCCTGATTCAGCTTGAATCTTCTTTAATCCAGTTGCGGCAAAGGAAATCGCTTCTTCCCATGAAACTTCTTTCCACGGATCAGTTATAGCATTTCTAATCATTGGCTTTGTAATGCGATCACTGTGAGTTGCATAGCCGTAAGCAAAGCGGCCCTTAACGCATGAGTGGCCCTCATTAGCACCACCATCTTTTAATGGAACCATTCGAACTAGCTTGTCTCCGCGCATCTCTGCTTTAAATGAACAGCCAACACCGCAGTAGGCGCAGGTTGTTATCACTGAAGAAGTGGGTGCACCAATAGTTAGCAAAGTCTTCTCAGTTAACGCGCCAGTAGGGCAGGCTTGCACGCAGGCTCCACATGAAACACATTCACTTTCAATAAAAGATGTGCCAGATGATGAAACGCGCGCCTCAAAGCCGCGGTTCTCAATAGTTAATGCAAAAGTTCCCTGAACTTCATCGCATGCTCGAACACAACGGTTGCAGACAATGCATTCGGTTGAATCAAAAGTGAAATATGGGTTTGACTCATCTTTTGCTAAATCTAAGTGAGTAGTAGTTGCGGCATAGCGGCTCGTCGTAATACCGATTTTCTTAGCAACTCCATGGACTTCACACTCATCCCCGGTTGCACACTCTGCTGGGTGATCAGAGAGATAAAGCTCCATCACACCTTTGCGAAGTCGATCTAACTTTTCTGATTGTGTAACAACTTTCATTCCATCGGCGACAGGAGTTGTACAAGACGAAGGTGTTCCATTTCTTCCATCTACTTGGATGACACACAAGCGACATGAACCAAATGCCTTCAAACGATCAGTTGAACAGAGCTTTGGAATATCAATGCCGGCCATTGATGCTGCACGCATAATTGAAGTATCAGCAGGAACGGTTATTGATGTGCCATCGATTTCCAGGCTCACCTGCTCGCTCTTATTGCTAGCCGGAGTTCCAAAGTCGTGCTCGTGAATCATTGTCATCGTCGACTCACCTCTCCAGTGAAATCTTCGGGGAAGTTAATCATGGCACTTTTTACCGGCATTGGCGTTAAACCACCCATGGCACACAGCGATCCATCGGTCATAACCTCGCACAAATCCAATAACAACTTCTTGTTCTCATCAACCTTCACGCCTTGGATGATCAAATCAATTGTTTCGACACCGCGAGTAGAACCGAGGCGACATGGCGTGCACTTACCGCAGGATTCCAGTGCACAAAAAGCCATTGCAAAACGTGCTTGCTGCGCTAAATCGACTGAATCATCAAAGACAACTATTCCGCCATGACCGAGCATTCCACCTGCAGCTAGCATCGATTCATAATCTAAAGACGTTTCAAATTTATCTGTTCCGAAGTATGCGCCAAGGGGTCCGCCAATTTGAACTGCGCGAATTGGTGCGCCAGAAAGAGTTCCATCTCCGTATCCATTAACAACTTCTTCAATTGAAATACCGAATGGCTTTTCTACAATTCCACCGCGCTTAATGTTTCCGGCCAATTGGAATACTTGAGTTCCAAGAGAACGTCCAACACCGCGAGCTTTATATGCATCAGCTCCATCGGCCATCACTGCAGGAATTGTTGAGAGCGTTAGTACGTTATTGATAACTGTTGGTTTGCCAAATAAACCTTCAAGAGCTGGTAGCGGTGGTTTGGCACGAACTACGCCGCGCTTCCCTTCGATACTTTCAAGCATTGCAGTTTCTTCACCGCATACATATGAACCCGCACCAACACGAATTTTAAGATCAAAAGCAAAATCGCTTCCTAATACAGAACTACCAAGCCAACCAAATGCGTGGGCGATATCAATTGCTTTTTGCAAAATCTTTATCGCATAAGGATATTCAGAGCGAAGATAGACAATGCCTTGTGTAGCACCAACAGCAATGGCTGCGATTGTCATGCCTTCAATAAGAGTAAAAGGATCGCCTTCAATGAGCATGCGGTCTGCAAAGGTTCCACTATCGCCCTCATCGGCATTGCAACACATATATTTCTGATCACTTACGGCACCTGCAACAGTTTTCCATTTGATACCGGCTGGAAAACCTGCCCCGCCACGACCACGTACTCCAGATTGTGTAACTTCTTCAATAATTTCGCTCGAGTGCATTGAAATTGCACGGCGCAAACCGACTAATCCACCATGTGCTTCATAATCTGCAAGTGAAAGTGGATCGATAATTCCAACGCGTTTAAATGTCACCCGATCTTGACTGGCTAACCATTCAATCTTTTCGCTCTCCCCCAGTGATAATGGATGAGCGCCGCCATGCATAAAATCTGCCGCAATTAAGGAATCAATGTCGGCAACACTTACTGGACCATACGCAGTTCGGCCCTTATCAGTTTCTACTTCCACCATAGGTTCTAACCACAGCGCACCGCGCGAACCATTGCGAATGATTGTTGCACCGTTGACTTTTTCTGCGATTGCTAGCGCAACTTCATCTGCGCCTACTGAAATTGCTGCGCTATCACCTGGAACATAGATCTTCATTTGCGTGCCTTTGCGATTGAATCAACTGATGCGCGGCCCAGGAGTGCGCCATTAACCATTGCGCTTGGACCTAATGCGCAGTTACCAAAGCAATAACCGTCATGGACTTCTTTGCCAAACTTGGCTTTTAGATCTTTTTCTAACGCTCGTGAACCAACAGCTTGGCAAGCTTCGGCAACGCATACAGATATCTGATTCTCAGTTGGAGGTTCAGTAAGTAAGTCGTGGTAGAAAGTTAAAACGCCATGAACGTCGGCCCGAGAATTATTGAAGAAGTTGGCGACTAATGCCACATCTTCTTGGTGAACATAGCCAAACTCTTTTTGCAAAGCTTGCAAGGCCATTAGTACTGCGCCTTTTTCTTCGCGCAGGGTCGCAAGAACAGCAAATGCCGCCTCTTGTGACCATGTCGAATATTTCATTAGAACAGGCCAACTACCTTTCCATCTACGTAATCAATGCGCTCTGCTGAAGGCACCTTAGGTAAACCTGGCATTGTCATAATTTCTCCGCAGATCATCACGATAAATTCGGCGCCCGCAGAAAGTTTCACTTCACGAACATTGATGGTGTGACCACTAGGTGCACCGCGCAGTGATGCATCAGTTGAGAATGAATACTGCGTTTTTGCAACACAGATAGGGAAGTTTCCATAGCCCGAAGCTTCAAGCTCTTTGAGCTTTGAATGCACCTTGGCATCGGCAGTAACTTCTTTTGCGCCATATACCTTTGTTGCTACTGCGTTAATTTTCTCCCATAGCGTTGCGCTATCTTCATAAACAAATGTCATTGATTGTGGCTTCTCACAGAGTTCAACTACGGCGTGCGCCAAATCTGCAGCACCCTTGCCGCCATCAGCCCAATGTGTAGCAAGAACTATCTTTACTCCAAGGGCTTCAACACGTGTGCGAAGTAGTTCTACTTCAGCCTTGGTATCACTAGTGAAATTGTTGATTGATACAACTAGTGGAAGGTTGTAGACCTTTGTAATGTTGTTGATATGACGTTCAAGATTTACAAGACCAGCTTCTAGGGCTGGCAAGTTTTCTTCTGTAATTGTCTTGAGGTCTGCCCCGCCGTGATACTTAATTGCACGAATAGTCGCAACTAAAACACAGGCTGATGGACGTAGGCCAGATTTACGGCATTTAATGTCGATGAACTTCTCCGCTCCAAGGTCTGCACCAAAACCAGCCTCTGTGACTACATAGTCAGCTAACTTCATAGCCGATGTAGTAGCAACTACCGAGTTACAGCCATGAGCGATGTTTGCAAATGGTCCGCCGTGAATAAATGCTGGAGTATTTTCAAGTGTCTGTACCAAATTAGGTTGGAAGGCATCTTTTAAAATTACGGTCATTGCACCTTGTGCTTTGAGATCACTTGCAAGCACTGGCTTTTTATCCTTGGTGTAACCAACAACAATTTTGCCGATTTTCTCTTTGAGATCTTCGATGGATGTCGCAAGACAGAAGATAGCCATGATTTCAGAGGCAACGACGATATCGAAACCATCGCTACGTGGATATCCATTGCCGACTCCGCCAAGGGATGCAACGATTTCGCGCAGTGCGCGATCGTTCATATCTACTACACGCTTCCACGCAATTCGACGAACATCGATATTGAGTTCGTTGCCGTGATGGATGTGATTATCTAAAAGCGCTGCAAGTAAGTTGTTTGCAAGGGCTATCGCGTTGAAATCGCCAGTGAAGTGCAGGTTGATATCTTCCATCGGAACAACTTGGGCATACCCACCACCGGCTGCTCCACCCTTCATTCCAAAAACTGGACCAAGTGATGGTTCGCGCAGTGCAATCATTGCATTTTTACCAATATGGCGAAGCGCGTCTCCTAAACCAACAGTTGTTGTTGTCTTACCTTCTCCGGCAGGTGTTGGACTAATTGCTGTGACTAAAATTAACTTAGAGTTTTTGCGCTCAGGAAGTGAAGTTAGGTATTTAAGATTTACTTTCGCTTTATATTTTCCATAGGCCTCTAGATTGTCGGCATCAATTCCTAAGCTGGCACCGATCTCGGAGACTGGCTTCATCTTTGCAGCTTGTGCAATTTCGATATCTGACATTTTTTTATCCCTTGGCTTGGCGAATTGCGCTAGTTAGTGCAGGTATCACTTGGTGCAGGTCACCAATAATTGCGTAATCTGCATAACCCAAAATTGGAGCTTCAGGATCTGTGTTGATTACAACGATTGTCTTGCTGTTCTTCATGCCTGCAATATGTTGCATCGCACCAGAAATTCCGGCCGCGATATACAGATCAGGTGCAACTTTTGTTCCAGTCTGTCCTACTTGCTCTGCGTGTGGACGCCAACCTGAACTAGTTACAACACGTGAACAACCAACTGTTCCGCCCAGCAATGTTGCAAGTTCTTCGATTTGGCCGAATCCATCTGGGCCGCCAACACCACGACCACCAGAGACAATTACTTTGGCATCGACAAGAGTTACTCCGCCTTTTGATTCACCAGCATCACGACTTAAAACCTTGACGGCGTAATCTTGTGGTTGCAATGCTGGTTCAAATTGCACAACTGTGGTTGCGCCGCCATTAGCGGTTTCTGGTTCAGTAGAAAATGCCAGAACTGTTGCAATCAACAATTCGGCATGAACATTTGCAGATTCAATGAGGTTTCCGGCCCAGCGCGCACGAAGCACATGGTGAGGTGAACCTAAAGTAATTTCTGAGCACTCTGCCGCCATTGGTAAGTCTAGAAACGCAGCTAAATGCGCTAACTGTTCATTTCCGCGTGGGCTACCGGCAGCTAGAACTGCAGCTGGCTTTAGCTTTTCAACTAAATCCTTGAGTGCACGGCCAGTTGCCATAGGTGTGTAGTCAGTGATGTTTGCATGAGTTGCAACGTGCAAAGTTTTTGCGCCATATTCGCCAACGATTCCTGCAAGTGTTGCACCTTCGCTACCAATTACAACGGCTTCAACATCTTGGCCCAGTTTGCGAGCTGCCGTTAAAGCGCGAAGTGAAAGTTGATCGAGTTCTCCACGATCATGATCTACTAGAACAAGAATCATTAGAAAGCTCCAATCTTTTTCAGTACTTCAACAAGTGCAGGGACTGCATCAGGACCATTTCCCAAAATTTCTGCACCCGTTGACTTTGAAGGTGCAAGAGCTAAAACAACTTTTTCTAACTTCGGAACACGAGGTTCGGCCTTCTTCATGTCTACAGGTTTCTTTCTTGCTTGCATACGGCCAGGCACAGATGGATAGCGTGGAATATTTAAACCATCGCGCACTGTGACAATGGCAGGAAGTGCGACTTCATAATGCTCGCGGCCCGCAGCAACAACACGATCACATACCGCAACACCATTTTCAATTTTCATTGATTTAACGTTGGTAATAATTGGACGGTTCAGTGCATGTGCAACGCGGATATGTATCTGGTAACCAGCACTATCTGCAGATTCTGCCCCAAATATAATGAGATCAAACTTTATCTCTTCAGCATTAATCGCATCAACAAGTGCGGCAGCAGTACCCTGTGGGTCCCACTCCTGTCCATCTGTCTCAATTAATACTGCGCGAGTTGCACCAATCGCTAGCTGTGAACGTAGTTGTTCTTCAGCATCACTCGGTCCAAGAGTAAGCAGAGTCAGCGTTCCACCCATTTGTTCAACGAGTTCAACCCCAGCTTCAACAGCATTTTCTTCGTGCGGACTAATACCAAAACCTAAATGTTTAGTTTCGATATCGCGTGAATCTGGAGTCAGAATCAAAGTTCCACCAGCTAGTGGAACGCGCTTTAGGCAGACAAGTACATCCATTATGCAAGGATCCGTTCATTTGATGGGTCAAATACTGATGTAGCGCCAACTTCAGCGATAGAACATGGATAGTGCTCGCCAAGATATTCGACGATGAACTTATTTCCAGCTACTGCTAACTCGGTTGGTAAGTAAGACATCAAGATGTGCTTACCAAGTGATGGAGCAGAACCCGCACTTGTTACATATGAACGACGTCCATGTGCATCAGTAATTGGCTTCTTATCTAAAGTAAGAATTGGTTCATTGCCCATCATGTAGCGCTTTTCACCAGTTGAAGATGTGTGATCATCTACAAATAAAGTGCACAGCATTGCAACAGGCTTTTCTGCGCGATGCTTCACGTGAGCTTTTTTACCAACGAAATCAGCTTCTTTTAACTTTGGAGACTGCATTCCAGCTTCTACAACTGTGTATTCAGTTTCTAACTCTGGTCCATAAGCTCGGTAGCACTTTTCTAGACGTCCAGTAGTTCCGTACACACCAATACCTACTGCAATCAAACCGTGGCTCTTTCCGGCTTCCCAAAGCGCATCCCACAGTGCTGGGCCATCTGCCATTGGTACATAGAACTCCCAACCCAAATCGCCAACGTATGAAATACGCGATGCCAGAACTTTCACGCCCTTGATATCTATTTCACGGCAGGTGCTGAACTTAAATGATTCATGGCTCATATCTTCTGAAGTCACAGCTTGAACAATTGCTCGAGCATTAGGTCCCCACACACCAAGTGTTGTGTAGTCAGAAGTAATATCTTTAATCTTTGCAGAACCATCAGCTGGCAATAAGTCAGCAAACCATTTCTTGTCTGCCATACCGTGCGCACCGCCAGTGACAACACGGAAGTGATCGGTATCAAGGCGCATGATTGTTAAATCTGATTTGAATCCACCATTTGGACCAAGTACAGGTGTGTAAACAACACGACCAATAGCTACATCCATCTGGCGCAGCGCAGCCTTTTGTACAACTGCCAAGGCTGATGGGCCAGTGATATCAAAGTAAGCAAATGCAGTTAAATCCACGATGCCTGCAGTTTCGCGCATTTGTAAGTGCTCAGCGTTGATAATTGGAGACCACCAACGTGATTCCCATTCAGCAGTACGTGGCATAACTTTGTCGCCAAATTTTGCAACTAAATCTTTATTTGATTCATACCAGAATGGGCGTTCCCAACCAGCAGTTTCATAAAATACTGCGCCAAGTGCAGCTTCGCGCTCATAGTATGGAGAAAGACGGACTTTACGATTTGATTCGTACTGCTCAAGTGGATGAACGATTCCGTAAGTTTTATTAAATGATTCAGCTACGCGAGATTTAATGTGCTTCTCTTCTTTGTGGTGCTCATGAAAACGCGCGATATTTGATGCATGAAGATCGATATGTGAATCTCCTAAAACCATCCATTCAGCAACTGACTTTGCAGTTCCTGGACCTTCTTTGATCCATACCGCAGCAACTGACCACAAGTTCTTTACTTCTGGAGTCTCGCCCAAAATTGGCATTCCATCTGGAGTGTAAGAAAGGATTCCGTTACATGCATACTTTTCACGAACTGATTCATCCCCCACAATTGATGGCATTAATTCGTAAGCGTGCTCATCTTGAATATCAAAATCTGCCTGCGTAAATGCAAACTCTGTTGGAGACAATGCCGCCGTTGCATTAGATGGAATGTCATCTGGTGTGTAGAGAATTGGGCGGTGAGCGTATGAACCGATTTCAAGACCAGTTCCATGCTGGCGCTCGTACATAAACACATCCATGTCACGAACGATTGGCCATTCGATATCGCCCTTAGTGTCTTTGAAGAATGGAACAGGCCCAATATCTTTCATTTGGTGAACTGCAGGTGTTAATGGAATATGCGCACCGGCCATTGCGGCAAGCTTGGGTGACCAGCAACCTGTAGCGATAACAACGTATTCGGCTTCGATTGTGCCTTGATCTGTAACAACAGCTTTTACTACACCGTTTTCAACCGTGATGTCTTGAACTTCCACGTTAGCAAAAGATTGCGCAGCGCCCATCTC
>WLQG01000003.1 GCA_009698445.1 Actinomycetota bacterium | reverse complement strand
TCTTGGGAGCACGGTAGCTAATGACATTGGTTATGGTCGTCGATGACGACCAGGACCTTGCCGAAATGCTCGGCATTGTTTTAACCGGTGCAGGTATTGATGTAGACCTCGTAAGTCGCGGGGATGAAGTCCTAGATGTCTTTCGTAACAATCCACCAGATTTAGTTCTTTTGGATGTTATGTTGCCTGGCCTTGATGGCATCGAAGTATGCAAATTAATTCGAGCTGAATCAATGGTTCCAATCATTATGTTGACCGCAAAGGGTGACACACATGATGTTGTACGTGGCCTTGAAGCAGGAGCAGACGACTACATGGTCAAGCCTTTTCGACATCCATCTGAGCTCATTGCGCGAATCCGTACTCGTTTGCGTCGAACCAACGTAGATATTGCTGGGCTATTAACTATTGGTGATTTAGCTATAGATGTACAAGCACATCAAGTTTTGCGCGCAGGTAAGCAGATCTCACTTACTCGGCTTGAATTTGATTTATTAGTTGCACTTGCGAAAGAGCCAGGTCGAGTATTTACTCGTGACGCCTTGCTCAGCGAAGTGTGGGGTTATAGACATTCCACAGACACGCGACTAGTAAATGTTCACGTCCAACGCCTTCGCTCCAAGATTGAACATGATCCTGAAAGTCCAGAGATTGTTATAACTGTACGAGGAGTCGGTTATAAAGCTGGAGTAATAGGCGTTTCCTAAGATATGAACCGCATCTTCTTACGCCTGCGCAATTCACTGGCCACAAGAGTCATCATTTCCACTGTATTGCTCTCGCTAGGAGTTGTTTACCTGACTGGTTCCGCCCTCAACTCGCAATTATCAACTGGTATTAAGAAAGTAAATCTTGATTCATCTCGTATCGAAGCCCGTTCAACAATTTTTAGTGCAGAATATCGATTTCTGTTAGCTCAAGGTGAAAAAGAAGAAGCTGTCCGAAAAGTTATTAATGATGTTATTAGTTCAGCAACATCATTAACTTCCAATGAAAATGCTCGAGAAGTTGTATTTATTCGTAGTCCAGGTAATACGCGTAATAATGACTATGAGACAACCTCAAATTTAGTTGATGCGCGTTCAATTCCAGAATACCTAAGTAAACGAGTGCGCAAGAATATAGATTTAGTCTGGTCCTACGTCAATATTAGTTACACGGGTGGATCAAGTATTCCCGGGTTAGCATTTGGCCAAAAAGTACAAATCCCTGGTGCAGGACAGTATGAGATGTACATGCTCTTCTCACTGGCTAATCAAAATACAACTTTGGATTTGATTTCACGCCTCCTATTGGTCACTGGCTCTATTTTAGTTTTTCTTATTGCATTGATTGTGTGGCTCGTAGTCCGCCAAGTAGTTCGTCCCGTCCGGGAAGCCGCAGCGATTGCTACTCAATTTACTTCCGGTGATTTTCGTCAGCGCATGAAGGTTGTTTCACAAGATGAAATTGCCACGCTAGGTACCGCATTTAATGAGATGGCCGAATCTCTTGAGAAGCAAATTGCGCGCCTTGAGAATCTTTCTAGAGTTCAGCAGCGGTTTGTTTCAGATGTTTCTCACGAGCTTCGCACACCACTTACAACTCTGCGTATGGCATCTGAAGTTATTAACGCATCTCGAGATAGCTTTGATCCGATTGTTGCCAGAAGCACCGAACTCCTAGTAGCTCAACTGGATCGATTTGAGCGCTTATTAGAAGATTTACTTGAGGTAAGCCGATTTGATGCCGAAGTTGCAGTCATTGAAGCAGTTGATTTCGACATTGTTTCATTAGCTAATCGCTGTGCAGAGGATTTAGCTTTGGTAGCAAAGGAACGCTCAACCGAGCTTCGAATATATTCAATGGCTGAAAACATCAGCGTGAAGGCGGATATACGACGTGTAGAGCGAATTTTACGCAACTTATTCTCAAATGCCATTGACCATGCTGAAGAAAAACCAATTGCAATCACAATTTTGGCGAGTGATCATGATGTGGCAGTGGGTGTTCGTGATCATGGAATTGGCTTAGATGAGAATGCGCTCACACGAGTATTTGACCGATTCTGGCGGGCAGATCCATCCCGCGCACGCACACGCGGTGGAACTGGTTTAGGTCTTTCTATCGCACTGGAGGATGCGCGTTTACATAATGGTGAACTTGAGGCTTGGGGTCGTCCAGGAAAAGGTGCTCATTTTGTTTTAACGCTTCCACGGCAATCCAGTCACGGAATAGAATCTCGACTCATTAAACTGGCTCCAGATGATTTTCAGGCGTAATTTCCACAGCCTAATTGAGAACAGAGTTTTTTAAACTAACTTCCACTCGTGTCTGTAATCGAAGAATTAAGCCAACTCCTTTTTCCAACTAGGTGTTATGGCTGTCATGCGATTGGACTTTCCATTTGTTCAAATTGCCGACGTGAATGGCACCCGCATTTTTATACAACCCATGTACAAGGTATCAAAGTTCATTCAGCAATTATCTATACCCCAACTGCAAGTCGAATAATAATGGCAGCAAAAGAAAATGGTCTCAAAGGCGCTGACAAATTAATTGTTGATGCCATTGTTCATGTGCTTGATAAGGCAAATTTTGATTCATTTAACGTTCGGCTTGTCCCGATTCCTTCTTCGATTCCAAATCGTAGGCGACGCGCTCGTAGTTTTATTCCCGAAATCTGTAAACAAATTTCGGCCATAACTTCGATACCGGTGGTTCCTGCATTGACTATTAACCGTAGGGTGAAAGATCAAAGCTCTCTTAGCGCTAAAGCTCGACTTACAAATATGCGAGGGGCATTTAGTATCAGCACCAATGCTTATCCCCGGGGTGATTTAATTCTCATCGATGATGTTGTGACCACGGGTGCTACGGTCTCAGAGGCGGCAAGAGCCCTGAATTCTCATGGATTTCACGTGTTGGCCTCAGTTACCGCTTGCCTGGCGCAACCTCTACGATAGGAGCCTTGAGTAAGCGGGTTCGCGAGCGTTTGAAAGGTTGCATTGATGCCAGCGTTTTTTGACAGGATTTTGCGTGCGGGTGAAGGTCGCATCCTTCGCGACCTAAGCAAGATCGTCGTTGTCGTTAATGCTCATGAATCACGCATATCTGCGATGTCAGATTCAGAGCTTCGTGCTCAAACGCAAATCTTTAAAGAACGATATGCAAAGGGTGAATCACTCGATGATTTAATGCCTGAAGCCTTTGCAGTTGTGCGTGAAGCAGCCAAGCGAACTTTGGGCCAGCGCCATTACGACGTGCAGATAATGGGTGGTGCCGCACTTCATAAAGGAAACATCGCCGAAATGCGAACTGGTGAAGGAAAAACTCTTGTTGCAACACTTCCTTCATATCTCAACGCTCTTGCTGGCAAAGGCGTTCATGTTGTTACTACCAATGATTACTTAGCAGAGCGCGATAGTGAATGGATGGGCCGCATTCATCGTTTCCTTGGTTTAAAGGTTGGTGTAATTCTTGCCAATATGACACCAGAAGAGCGTCGCGAAGCTTATTTAACTGATATTACTTATGGAACAAATAATGAATTTGGTTTTGACTATTTGCGCGACAACATGGCTTGGTCGCTTGAAGAATGCGTACAACGTGAGCATTTCTTTGCAGTGGTAGATGAAGTTGACTCCATTTTGATTGATGAAGCCCGTACCCCATTGATTATTAGCGGACCTGCCGATAAAGCAACTAAGTGGTACGTAGAATTTGCAAACCTTGTCGGCAAACTACAACGTGATGTTCACTATGAAATTGACGAAAAGAAGCGAACTCTTGGAATTCTTGAAGATGGTGTAACAAAGGTTGAAGAACTTTTGCAGATTGGCAACCTATACGAAGCTGCTAATACCCCAATGATTGGTTATCTTAATAACGCAGTCCGTGCCAAAGAACTCTTTAAGCGCGATAAAGATTACGTTGTGATGAATGGCGAACTCTTAATTGTTGATGAGCACACTGGCCGCATGCTTGCGGGACGTCGTTATAGCGAAGGCTTGCACCAAGCCCTTGAAGCCAAAGAACGTATTGAAATTAAGGATGAAAACCAGACTCTCGCAACGATAACTTTGCAGAACTATTTCCGCCTCTACGAAAAGCTCTCAGGCATGACAGGTACTGCAATGACTGAGGCTTCTGAATTTCACCAGATTTATAAGCTGGGTGTTGTTCCTATTCCAACTAATCGCGGAATGGTACGTATAGATCAACCCGACCTTGTTTATAAATCAGAAGCCGGCAAGTTCCTTGCAGTAACTGCCGACATTGTTGAAAAACATCGCAAGGGTCAACCAGTTCTTGTAGGAACCGTTAGTGTTGAAAAGTCAGAGGAACTATCAGGATTCCTGCGCAAATCAGGTGTTCCTCACGAAGTTCTTAACGCAAAGCACCACGAACGTGAAGCTGCGATTATTGCCCGCGCAGGTGTTAAAGGCGCAGTAACAGTTGCAACAAATATGGCCGGACGCGGAACTGACATCATGCTTGGTGGAAATCCAGAATTCATGGCAGATTTTGAATTACAGCGTCGTGGAATTTCTCCAGTAGATAACGCTGAAGAATATGAAAAGGCATGGCCTGATGAGATTGCTCGACAAAAAGCAGCAGTTGCGGTTGGGCATGAAGAAGTAATTGCACTTGGTGGACTTTATGTTCTAGGTACCGAGCGTCATGAATCTCGACGTATTGATAATCAGCTGCGTGGTCGTTCTGGTCGACAAGGTGATCCTGGTGAATCACGTTTCTATTTATCACTTCAAGATGAGCTCATGCGTCGCTTCAACTCTGGAATGGTTGAGCGCTTCCTGACAGCTGCTGGAATTCCGGAAGATGCACCAATTGAATCCAAGATGGTCAGTAATGCAATTCGTTCAGCACAAACTCAAGTTGAATCACAAAACTTTGAAATGCGTAAAAATGTTTTGAAGTATGACGATGTAATGAACCGCCAGCGTCAAGTTGTTTATGGTGAGCGCCGAATGGTCCTAGAAGGTGCAGATATTAAGGATCAGGTCGCAACTTTTGTTGACGATACTTTGACGGCATATGTGAGCATGGCTACTTCACAGGGCTATTCTGAAGACTGGGACTTGGAAACACTGTGGAATGCTCTAAAAACAATTTATCCAATCTCATTTACTATTGAAGAACTTGTAGCTCGGGTTGGTTCTCGCGATGGTTTAGATGCCGAATACCTCACCGCTGCAGTAGTCGAAGACTGCAAAACAGCATATGCAAAACGTGAAGAATCCTTGGGGTCAGAAGCAATGCGCGAACTAGAGCGCAAGGTTCTACTTTCAGTTCTTGATCGTAAATGGCGTGAACATCTTTACGAAATGGACTACTTGCAAGAAGGAATTGGTTTGCGAGCAATGGCACAGCGTGACCCACTAGTTGAGTATCAGCGTGAAGGTTTCGATTTATTCTCTGCGATGATGGATGCAATCAAGGAAGAAATTGCGGGATTCCTTTTCAATATTGAAGTCACGGTTGAAACTTCAAGTAATGAAGTAACTGGCGCAGGCCTTGAAGCCAAGGCGCTACCGACTACTGGTTTGCAGTACACGGCGGCTGATGAAAACGGGGTAAGTGTTACTAGTGAAGTTTCACGTAATGCTCCGTGCCCATGTGGTTCAGGTAAAAAATTCAAACGTTGCCACGGCGGTTCTTAAAGCAAGGTAAGAGCTGTACACAGCCAACGCATATCAATGCCCTCGAATCGAATTAGCATTGAGCGAAGTCGGTCTTGATATCGAACGGTGACTGTTGCTTCGCATATTCCATCGAGTGGTTCCTGGATATGAATTTTTCGTATGTGACCTATTTCTTTTTGAGACCCAGATTTTCTGACTAATTCTGAAAAGATTGTATGGTGACATAGAGCTTGGATTTGTCTAGGTGATCTACGCCCAGCCCAAATTTCAACAACTGAATGCGCAAAACGTTCCGTCCATTGATGTAGTTCAGGTAAATCAAGAGCCGAGGTAGGTTCTGGCGCAAAATCAGGATCAAACTCGTCATCAAAGCGTGAAGGAATTAGATAGAGCTTGGGGCGAGTAGATTGCAGCGCAGCAGGAACTATTGTGAAAATCTCTAATAGTGGATGTTTCCAGTCCTGATTGTCAGGACTATCCAAGGCTTCAATCCTAAAACTGCGTAGTGATATGTCATCGCTTATTACCCGGTTGGTTGTCATAGCGCAAGATTTCTACCTATGGTTCTCGCGCAAATCCACTTAACGGCCATATATGACTCATCAAAAAGGATGAGTGTGGATAAGAAGCCATTTTTTGTCGCCAACTGCTATTAGGTGCATTCATGAAAAGACGAACATCACATGTACAAACACGAATGCCATTGGCTATCGCTTTAATTGCTGCATCATTTCTTTCAGCATTCTTTTTAGCAAGTTTTTCGCACTCAACCTCAAAATATTGGGTCGCAGCTTTTGATTTGCAAAGTGGGCACCAGATATCTAATGGCGACCTAGAGCTAAGAGAATTTGATTTGAGATCGAGCTCACTTAATTACCTTTCAGAGGAGCTTGATCCAGTTGGGCAAGTTCTGATTCAAAATGTATTTTCAGGTGAAATTATGAGTACCGAAAAGGTAAGTTCTACGGCAGTTAAAGTAGCTAGCAGCGCTGTACCTCTAAGCATTCGCTCAGTCGATTTAGCAGCTGGAATTGCGATAGGGGATCTCGTAGATATCTATTGGGTTATTGATACTCAAAACGGAGAATTTGCACAAGAACCAATCTTGATTCTTGGAAATGTTCTAGTCATGAGCGCCGATGGCAAAAGTGCAAACTTTGGAACAGATGCTGCAATCACAGTCTCAGTTGGTCAAACTCAAGTCTTGCGTTTACTTGCGGCAACAACTGCTGGGCGTTTGGTGGTGATTAGATCTAATGTCTAATCAAGAACTTCCCGTTGTAATCACGGCAATCGCTGATGCCCAGTTTGAGAGCTTTGTTTCCGGCACTCTGTTTGCTCAAGGATGGAGTGTAATTTTTCGAGCAATAGATACCGAGGCTCTTGAAAACTATTGTTTGGTTAATCCGCAATCTGCTGCCAGTTCTTTGCTCATATATGCTCCAGATCTTCCCGGAATTTCACACGAGGCGATTAGGAATCTGACTCTCCAGGTAAAACAGGTTGTTGGTTTTTCTCGTGAACCAAACTCTTCCTTTGAAAACTTGCACTCAGTTCCGGCAACTGCCACAGACTTAGTCAGCATAGTTAGAGGCTTCGTTCGCGCACCAATGCTTCGTCAGTTGAGTCAGGTTAATAGACAGAACCGCAAGGCTCATGTAATCGCAGTTGGTTCTGCTGGAAGTGATACTGGATGCAGCACCATTGCGCTCAATTTAGCGATGGAATTAAGCGTGCTTGAGAAATCCACTCTTCTCATTGATGCCAACTTTCGTGCACCGTCTATCGCAGCCTTAATTGCAATTCGTAATGTTCAATCAGATTCTGGTTGGCGCACGATCGCACCTAAATTAGCAATCGCCGAAATAACTCAAGAAGAAGCTGGCTCGGTTGATCAGTTTATGGAAAGCGCCACGCAGCAATTCGACAATATAGTTATAGACCTTGGCTCAATTTCAGGTTTATCCAACCGACTTACTGATCGGCGCTGGACATCAACTATGACTACATGGAGCTGCGATCAAGGAGATGAACTCATGGTGATTGCACGCCCGGATCTTCTTGGGATCCATCGTTTAGAGCAGGTCTGCACTTTGCTAGAAAAAACTTCAATTAGATCGCAGATAAGTTTTACTTTGAATATGCGCTCACAAGGCAAAAAAGGCGAAGATGAAGAAGGGCGTTTTTTGGCAGCAACCACTCGGTTGCGTCCATTGTCTGTCCGCGTAATTGCCCGTGATCTGCGTGCTGCAACCGCTGCTCTTGAGCAAAAATGCACGCTTATTGAAGTCAATATGCGCTCTTCCCTGCGTAAATCAATCGCTGCAATCGCCAGTGAGATCAAGCGATAATTTCTAATACTATTAAGGCATGCGAGCCTATCTGCCAATATCTTATGATGAACTCGCAACCTTTCTTAATTCTGGCAATAAAAACCTTGAATCAATTCTTGCGCCAACTCCATTTTATGTTGGTGAAAATGATGATCTCGATGAAGAAGAGATCGAATACCTATTGTCTCTAGAAGCTGCGCAAGATGCCTTAGAACTTCGGGGATCAAATAAGGCGCCAGGGATTGTTTTAGCTATTGAATTAGAAGCGACCCAAGTTAACCAAGTAAATGAAAAATCAGTGACCTTAAACTCAGATGTGACATGGGATCAAGTTCAATGTGCGTTGCTGCTATTTCCTGATGATGAAGAGCTGATTTGGTTTGCAACCCAAGAGATTGCCTTAAATCTGGGGGAGTGGAAGTAACGTGCCCCAGTTTGAAAACCTGATTCATGGACGTAGCTCGATAACTATTGATCAAGCCCACAAATTACGTGAACTAATAGCTGATTGGCAGTTGCTATCTGATCTTTCATTCGCCGACCTAATTCTATGGGTACCTATTCGCAAAGATATGAAAATGTGGCCAACTGGTCATGTAGCAGTCGCACATATTCGGCCAACTACTGCAGCTACAGTTTTTACGAATGATGTTATTGGCGATGAAGTTATGTGGGGCAGCAGAACTCGAATTGATAGTGCCTTATCTAGTGGTGAAATAGTTATAGATTCTGAAGCCGAGCAATTCGGTGATTTAATGATCAAGGAAGAAGCAACACCGGTTGTCTTTGATGACCAGGTGATCGCTGTTATTACTCGACATCGCAACGCAGAATTAATGCGCTCACCAAGTAAGTTGGAGTTAAATTACCGCCAAATTGCCCACTGTCTATACCGAATGGTGGCGCAAGGAACTTTTCCTTATAGCGACGCAGGATCTTTATTCGAACCTGTTCCACGCGTAGGTGATGGACTTATCCGACTTGATGTTAATGGTGTTATTTCATACGCCAGTCCCAATGCCAGATCCGCATTTAGTCGCATGGGCTGGAAAAAAGAGATTGAAAATTATAATTTAGGCGAAGTTGCCGAAGAAGTTGCCAGAATTTCTCTAAACCCTCACGAAGAAGGAATCCGTACTCGACTCAATGGAAAAGTATTGCGCCGAGTTGAAATTGATAATCAGGGCGCAACTATTGATTTATTAGTACTGCCATTGCTCCAAGATGAAGATCGCATTGGAGCAATTGTTTTACTTCAAAATGTTACAGAACTGAGAAGGCGCGACCGAGACTTAGTTACAAAAGATGCAACTATTCGCGAAATTCATCACCGTGTTAAGAACAACCTACAGACTGTTTCGGCGTTACTTCGAATGCAAGCACGCAGAATTGAAGATCCAAGTGCAGCTTCTGCCCTCAATGAAGCGGTTCGACGAATTGCATCAATCGCCCTTGTACACGAAACTCTATCTAGCAGCAGTGAAAATACAGTCGCCTTTGATGAAGTACTGACCAGCTTGATTACCCACGCACTTGAATTGAGTCCACGTATGGGTGAGCTTCGGATCGAACGAAAGGGTGAACTAGGCTCCCTCGAATCCCGTCTTGCAACACCATTATCTTTAGTCGTTACCGAACTGATGCATAATGCCTTAGAGCATGGTTTAGCAGAGCAAGGTTCAGTACTTTCAATTGAACTCTCGCGCTATAGCAATGAGTGCGTAATTAATATTGTTGATGACGGAATCGGTCTGCCCAAAGATTTTGATTTAGCAACATCGTCTAATCTTGGATTGCAGATTGTTAGAACTCTTACAGAAAATGAGCTTAAAGGTGTTTTGAAGTTACAATCAACAGATGCTGGAACACAAGCTAACTTGAGATTCCCACTTTAGAATTGGTTTTGCTGCTCCAAAAGGCGCGCACGATTACGTGCTGCGCGACGTTTAAGTGCACGACGCTCATCTTCTGAAAGTCCGCCCCACACACCAGCATCTTGACCGCTCTCTAAGGCCCACGCAAGACATGGTTCTTTCACAATGCAGCGGTTACAAACTTTTTTCGCTTCTTCAATTTGTGTTAATGCTGGCCCTGTATTTCCAACTGGAAAGAAGAGTTCTGGATCTTCATCGCGGCAGGCAGATTGATGTCGCCAATCCATGGGGAACCTCCTTTATAGAAAGATTTGGGCAAACCCAAACCACTGTAATTCTGAACGTGGTAATACGCACTTCGATGTTGCGCAAGAAGTTAATTCTCCCTTGTCAGGCATTGATAAACAAGGATGAATCGAAAAAGATTGAGAAAATTAAGGTGATATTCGTCGCGCGGGGTGCCCCCGACAGGATTCGAACCTGTGCACCCGCCTCCGGAGGGCGGTGCTCTATCCCCTGAGCTACGGGGGCTCGTGAGATGAGTAGGTTATCAGCGGGTGCGCTTCTGGCGTGTTACTGCCAGAATTATGCGCATGAGTTCAATCGCATATTTTGCAACAGGATGTTTTTGGGGCGCCGAACGCCGTTTGTGGCAGATCGATGGAGTTCTAGAAACTTCAGTTGGTTACATGGGTGGAACACGAGCTAATCCATCGTATGAACAAGTATGCACTGGGGTTACAGGCCATGCAGAAATGGTCAAAGTTGTTTTTGATGAGAGCAAAGTTAGTTATCAGAGATTGTTGGAAGAGTTTTGGACAATGCATGATCCAACCTCACTCAATCAACAGGGTGGAGATATTGGCACTCAATATCGAAGTTCAATTTACACCTCTACTCCAGAGCAGTATGTAACTGCGCAACATTCACGCGATGTTTATCAAGGTGTGCTCACAAGTGCAGGATTAGATCAGATTGTTACAGAAATCAAAAGCGCGGATGGAGTCGAGTATTACTTGGCCGAGGAGTACCACCAGAGATATTTAGAAAAAAACCCCAACGGTTATGACTGTCACTCAAGTACAGGCGTTGCCTATCCCAGTCAAGGTTTATCTGTATGAGCGAAAAAGAGTATCCAGTAGCAATTAATGAAGCGGAACTCAAAGCTAAGTTAGATCCACTTTCATATGATGTGTTGCGTAATGCCGCAACTGAACGACCATTTACTGGGGAATATACCGACACGGATAAAATCGGCGTTTACAAATGCAAAGCGTGCAGCGCAGAACTTTTTAGAAGTGAGACAAAGTTTCATTCTGGTTGTGGTTGGCCATCTTTCTATGCACCAACAGCTGATGATGCAGTTGAGTTAATTGAGGACCGATCATTGTTTCCTCGTGTGCGTACCGAAGTTCGCTGCGCAGCATGTGGTTCTCACCTCGGACATATTTTTAAAGGTGAAGGTTACGATGTTCCAACTGATGAGCGCTGGTGTATTAACTCTGTCTCACTCATCCTTGAGGATAATTAGTAATCCAACCCACGGCTTTCATGAACGGCTTGATAGCAGTACCAAGCAACAACACTTCGGTATGGATGTAATTTTTCACCTTTGCTATCTAAAGCTTTTGCCAGTGTTTCTTCTTTGTTTTTGTGGACAATATCCCAGCCACGGCGAACCGCTAAATCTCCAGTAGGCCAGACATCAAGGCGACCTAATTGAAACATCATAAACATTTCAACGGTCCATCTGCCTATGCCCCAGAGCGAAGTTAATTTTTCATAAATCTCTTGGTCGTCATGAATTTCATCAATCGAATCGATGGGAATTGTTTTATCAACTACTGCCATAGATAAGCCCTTAATTGTGCGGGCCTTCGCCCCAGATACGCCGATTTCACGAAGTGCGAGATCATCGAGTTTGATTAACTTTTTAGCGTTAATAGTTCCCTTGCATAGATCAACGAGTCGGCCATGAATCGTCTCGGCAGCTTTAGTTGCCAGCTGCTGAGAAATGACCGAACTTACTAACGATTCAAAATGAGATTCTGTTGGCTCGCTGCGACCAAGTGTGCAGAGCGGGCGACGCTCAATAAGTGGTGCAAATTTGCGATCCATCTGGGCTACTTCTGCGACGATGCGCCGCATCTTTTGCGCAGAATGAACCGCCATTTATTTAGAGTGAGAAAGTTGGATATTCATCTGTAATCATAAGAAGCGCATATCCAACAACGCGGTTCCAGAAAGCAATAGTTCCTACAACGCCTTGCGCACACCACTCAGGATAATTACCTGTAAGGACAACGCTTACCCAAGCAAAAATCGTTAAGAAGAATGCGTAAATACCATAAACAAGACCAACGATGTATAAAGGTATTGCTAACAACCACTTCACCAATGGCAAATAACGATTGAGAGCTTTTGGATCCACTTCAGGGAAAGTGACACTGACGACATCATTTTCTTCGAGTGAAGGATATTCATCGGTTAGTAAAAGGATGTATGCATCTACGCGAGTGGATAGCGATAAGAAGGCTTCATTAAATGCCAATAAATACGATGGATATGCCTGGCGAAAAACGATAGACAAAGCAACTGGCAAGACGAAAAATCCTGCAGCCCAAACGGTGTTAGTGGTATCAAATTGTTGTGGCGCAAAAGCAGCTACAAAGATGGCCATAGGTACGACAAGAATAATTCGAAATAATGCAGTCACGCGATTTCGTTCAGTGAGAGTGACATCGACCTGTGTTTCAATTTGATTGCTCATGGAAGCCAATTTACCCTTTTTTCCCCTAGCTTTTGCAAGTTGCAGTGGGAGCAGCGCTGGAGACTGCTGAGCCCCGGACCTATTTCAATAACTCAACGGCGCAGGGTAATCTTGCCGCTATGTCTGATCACAACGTTGTTGCGCCATCATTGAGCGAACTTCTCACCCATAGCTCTGAAAAGTGGCGGGGTTTTCCAGCAGATGTTTTACCGCTGCCAGTTATGGAAATGGACTTTCCAATTGCACAACCTATTCGCGACGTATTAATTGACATGGTTACTCAATCCGACCTTGGATATTTAGGGCCAGTTCCTGAGTTAGCTGATGGCTTCGCAGCATTTTGCGCCAAGCGTTGGAATTGGGAAGTAGACAAGTCACAGGTCAGAATTGCTGCAGATGTTGGAGTTGGCTGCGTTGAAGTATTGAGAGTTTTCACACAGCCTGGGGATCGCATACTTATCAATTCACCAGTTTATCAAAACTTCTTTAACTGGATCAATGAAGTCAGATTAGAAAGAATAGATATTCCTTTTGTTAACACGGGTTCAGATAGTGATGTGAATCCCTGGACATTAGATTTAGATGAAGTTGAAAAAACGTATGCATCAGGTATCAAAGTCCATCTCTTGTGTTCTCCGCATAATCCATTGGGTCGAATCTATTCTCGTGCAGAGCTAACTCGAATCGCAGATATGGCCAAGAAGTACGGCGTCATCGTAATCAGTGATGAGATTCATTCACCATTAACCTTTAAATCACATGAATTTGTTCCATTCTTGACTGTCAGTGAAGCTGCGCGAGAAGTTGGCATTACCGTAACTTCTGCCTCTAAGGGCTGGAACATTGCTGGGCTTAAATCAGCTTTAATTGTTTCGCAAAATGAGTCCATCGATGAAGTTCTAAAATTGATGCCACCAGCGGTTAAATTTCGATCTTCAATCCTTGGTGCATTTGCATCTGCAGCAGCATTTAAAGATGGTGAAGTCTGGCTCGATTCAGTTCTTGATACATTAGAAAAGAATTCCATCATGGTGCGAGATTTACTCAGCGCCAAATTACCTTCAGTTAAGACACATTTGCCACAGTCCAGTTATGTTGCTTGGTTGGATCTAACCTCACTTAATTTAGGTGAGAACCCTGCTCAAACTTTATTAGAACGCGGCAAGGTAGCCTTTAATGCTGGATATATGTACGGAGCGCAAAGCACACAGTTTGTCCGTTTAAATTACGCGACTAGTCCAACAATTCTGACTGAGGCAATAGATCGAATTGTGAAATCTTTGTAGTGATTCATTACGATGTTGCAATTATTGGAGGAGGCCATAACGGTCTTGTTGCAGCGAGTTATCTTGCAAAAGCTGGCAAATCGGTAGTCATCCTTGAAGCCAATGCAGAGGTAGGTGGTGCAACAACGAGTGTGAGAGCATTTCCCGAATACGATGCCATGCTTTCTCGCTATTCCTATTTGATTTCGCTGCTACCAGATCAAATCGTGAGTGATCTTGGTTTGAATTTCGAACGTATTTCACGGACGGTTTCTAGTTATACGCCTTACTCTCGTAACGGTGAAGATTGTGGTCTGTATGTAGCGCGCAAGTGGGATAAAGAAACAGAAGATTCTTTTAACGAGTTAGATCCATCCGGTAGTGAGTGGGCAGCTTGGCAGGATTTCTATAATGAAATTGCTGAGTTTGCGATCAAAATTGCCCCATCAATGCTGCAACCTTTGAAGTCACGAAGTCAGTTAAAGGCAGAGATTAATATGCCAAAGGTTTGGGATTACTTAATGGAGCGCCCCATCGGTGAGGAAATCGAAGCACGTTTTAAGGATGATGTAGTCCGTGGTGTTATTTTGACTGATGCACTCATTGGAACTTTCGCTTCAGCTTTCCAGATGCAAGCAAATATCTGCTTTCTTTACCACTTGATTGGAAATGGAACCGGCGAATGGAAAGTTCCACGTGGCGGAATGGGCGCACTGGTCAAAGAGCTTGTACGTGTTGCAACTGCAGTGGGAGTCCATATCAAAGTTAATTCACGCGTTAATTCAGTTAAAACTTCCTCGAGCCAGGCAACACTCACTCTTGAAAATGGCACAGAGATAACCTCTAGCTATGTGTTGAGCAACGCCGCTCCACAAGTTCTAGCAAAACTGCGCGGAACAAATCCGCCTGTGAGTCTTGAAGGCTCACAGATGAAGATAAATATTTTATTGAAGTCCTTGCCTCAATTGAAATCTGGAATAGATCCACGTTTGGCTTTTGCAGGAACATTTCACGCCCATGAATCTTTTGCAGAGTGTGAATCAAGTTATATGGATGCTCAGGTTGGCAATGTGCCAGAGAAGCTTCCGATAGAAATGTACTGTCATACCCTTACCGATCCTTCGATTCTTAGCGCCGAACTGCAGGCGCAGGGTTATCAAACTCTGACACTCTTTGGATTACACACTCCAGCAGCGATTTTCGATGCTGACAACGAAAGCACTAAAGCTGTGGCACTTAAAGCAGCTTTGGCTTCACTGAATCAATATCTAGTTGAGCCAATTGAAAACGTAATTGCTGCCATTGAAGTAAAATCACCGTTAGATATTGAAGGTGAAGTTGGCCTGCCCCGTGGCAATATCTTCCACAAGGATTTAAGTTTTCCTTTTCGCGAAGATAACCAAGAAATACGTTGGGGAGTAGAAACCGATGATCCCCGCATCTTTATCTGCGGTGCAGGAGCAATTCGCGGTGGCGGTGTAAGCGGTATTCCTGGTCACAACGCTGCGATGGCAGTGCTTGAAGCTTGGGGCATAGGATGCGCGCATGAGCAAAAAGTTTGAAACAAGAGCTATCACCGCTGGTCGCCCACCGGTTGAACCCGATGCTCCACTCAACCCATCTATTGATTTAACTTCGACATTTCATTCAGGTGGACCAATTGGTTATGGGCGCTACGGCAACCAAACATGGACTGCACTAGAGGAAGCAATAAGTGCGTTAGAAGGTGGGCAAACTCTTGCTTTCTCATCAGGGATGGCAGCAGTCAGCGCAGTCTTTTCAATTCTTCCTATCGGTGCACCGATAGTTGCATCAAATCAAGGTTATAGCGGTGTGATGAGTTTGCTTAATTCTTTTCATGCTAGCGGTCGCTTAGAAGTCAGATTTGTAGATGTAGTAAATACTCAAGAAGTTATTGAAGCAATGAAAGGGGCAGCATTAGTGTGGCTCGAATCGCCAACTAACCCATGTCTAGATGTTGCTGACCTTCCTACTCTTATTTCAGCTGCCAAGAAATTAGGTATTGGAGTAGCCGTCGATAACACTTTTGCAACTCCACTAGTTCAAAATCCATTAGCTATGGGCGCAGACATCGTTATGCACTCAGTAACTAAGTTCCTATCTGGTCACAGTGATGTGCTTATGGGATCCCTTTCAACTAATGATGCAGCTTTATTAAAGCGCCTACAGGATTCCCGAAGTTTTAACGGCTCAATCCCAGGTCCATTTGAAGCCTGGCTAGCACTTCGCGGTTTGCGAACATTCCCTTTGCGATTTAATAAGTCGCAAGAGAATGCAAAAGAATTAGTTATCAGATTGCAGGCCCATCCCAGAATTACGCGAGTTCGCTATCCCGGCTTTGGGGCAATTATTTCCTTCGAAGTAGATGGAACACCAGAACAAACCCAACATGTATGTGACTCTTCAAACTTGATTGCGCATGCAACTAGCCTGGGTGGGGTTGAATCACTGTGGGAGCGCAGACGCCGCTGGCCAATTGAAAGCCCTTCAGTTCCAGAGCAGTTGATCCGCTTATCGGTTGGCTGTGAGCATGTTGATGATATTTGGGACGACATCAGTAAGGCATTAGCTTCTATCTAAAGCGGGAACGGATAATAGAGAGTATTTTTATCTCATGGTCAAAGCCTTTCGCCGAATAATTGCAGCAGTCACTGTTGCGGTTTTAGCATTCCGTGCCGTGGGCTCATTCCTGTCTTGGATCGAGCATCAAGAAGATTCAACTGCCGAGACATGGATTGATGAAGATGAATTCGAAGATGTCTGATTCAACATATATTGCAGGAACGTGCAACATCGGGCAAAAGGAAATTCGCCGTAGGCAATTTGTTGCAGGTGTTGGATTATTTTTTTCAGCTATTTCTTTGCTAACAATGATTTCAACGAGCGCTCCACGAGGTGCACGGCTTGGAATTTTTATTCCTCTCATGGTTGCAGCTGTGGGTTATGTTCAATCGCGCAGTAAATTCTGTCTTGCCTATGGATTTGCTGGAACTTTTAATTTTGGCAAGCTAGGTGATTTGTCTCGCGTCAGTGATGCGTCAGACAAAGCAGCAGATCGTGCAACTGCGCTTAAAATTCTAGGAAAATCTTTTATGTTGGCATTGATAGCGACTGTGGTGGTTATAGCGCTACCCTTCTAAGTATGAAGATCCTTATTCATACTCGTAATTGCGAACTTGCCGCAGACTTTAAAGATATCGCGAATGACAAACTAATTACTATGGAGCGCTTTGGCGTTGATATAGATCGAGTAGAAGTTGAAGTAATTCATGAAGTAAATCCCAAATTGGGCAAACATTCGCATAGGGTTATTTTGACCTCTCATGGATCTGGACCGTTAATTCGTGCAGAGGCCTCTGAATTTAACGATGTTGCAGCTTTTGATGTTGCAATGAAAACCTTTGAAATACAGATACGAAAAATTCATGAAAAGAGTAAAGAGCACAACCGGGAAACGTTGCGGAATAAAAAATAATTTAAATAATTTCACTGCCATCATTACGGGTAGCGGTCAGGCTAGCTACTGTCGTGATGGCTAAGCTTGCAATAATTACGCCCAGACTAACTTCCAAACTGACTTCTGGAATATGGACTCCAGCAAGTTCATCAATCCCAATTCCGTGAAAGGCTTCCATAATCATTTTCACTCCGATGAAGCCCAAGATAAATGAAAGACCTTTTGAGAGATAGACAAGGCGGGCAAGAAGTCCTTCAAGCAAAAAATAGAGTTGACGTAATCCCATTAAGGCAAAGACATTTGCCGTTGTAACAATGTAAGGATCCTTCGTCAAACCAAAAATAGCTGGGATTGAATCTAGAGAAAAGACTAAGTTAGTTAAACCCAGGGCAACTAGGGCGATGGCAAAGGTACTAAATCCACGTTTTTTTAGCAGGGCAATAACTTTGCCTTCTTTCCACTCATCATCTTCGCTTTCCTTGGCCAACTGCCAAGCGGTATAAATGAGGAAAATTCCGAATAGGAAGAAAACACTTGCAAAGCGTGAGATGAGTGCGGCGCCGAGCGGAATAAGAAGTCCACGAATAGCGATAGTGAGCATGATTCCAAGAAGTAGCACTAACTGTTGCATCTCTTTTTGTACTTTTAAGCTGGCCAGAATAATAATAAACACGAAGATGTTATCGACCGATAATGCATATTCTGTAAGCCATCCTGCAAAGAACTCTTTTTGGCCTTGCTCGCTAGCCCAGTGGGGCAGGAGCGCTCCGAATGCAATTGCAGTTCCGATATAGAAAACTGTCCAAAATGATGATTCAAACATGGAGGTTGCTTTATTGCGACGGATAACGGCGATTCCTAGGTCAAATAAAATGATCCCTGCTAGAACTCCAATTGTGATGATCCAGGTCGACGTAGATTCCATGCCGTTATTCTGCCAGTTAGTGGATGAACCTCGCACCGGACGTAGAACGAAAGGACGAGCATGTTGAGCGCACTTTTAGAACGAATTAACTCTTTAATCTAGATTCGACTTCTCTCATCAGTTTGTGCATATCTTTCGATAGCTGATGCAGTTCAGCAAGTTCGCTGTGGGCAATGCCCCGCGCCTCTTTTGCTAATTCAAATTCGGCAAGGGAGGCAGCATGTGTCTCGTTGATAGTTTCTTCAACGCTCTGAGATTGAACCTTTTGCCCAACCATGATGATAGAGAGCAAAACTAGCTGCAGAAAAGTTTGAGCAACCCAGGAAACGATAACAATTGAATCACCAGAGCTAATTGCCTTTGGCAGAGAAATGAGTGCGATTGCTGCGAATAAATATGCGCACCACATAGTTGCAACACCATCAGTAATTTTACCAGCTAGCCATAAATTGAATTTCTTCATGGCCTAACGATAGTCAATTCTTAGATTTACGAGTTGAGGTTGGCGATGGTTTTTGAGATTTCATTTTGTTCGTAGGCGCTACTTCGCCTTGCTTAACCGGTTTTACCGGTGGCGTTGGCAAGATTCCAAGAGCAGCAATTGCCGCATCCCGCGCATCACTTGCTGAGGCAATCGCGGTTTTCTGTTTGACAATCACATCAGTTTTTTCCGAAGCCGTGATTGCCAACCTCATTGACATGCGTGCTTCACGATTAGCAGATTCGACTGCGACTATAAATGTGCGGTTTATCTGAGTACGTACTTCATCGCGATTTTTAATCAATACTCGATATTTATCCATTGCCAACTTGTACTGGTTCATCAAAATTTTAATCTCTGGGGTAGAACTAGGAGAGGGTGACGCATCTGCAACGGCAAAATTTGCTGAGGAGAAGACCAGCACCCATGCCATCAGCAAAACTCCAAGCCCTTTTTGTTTCATGCGCAAATCATGCAGCTTTCAGTTGTGATTTTTCTGTGAAATGACTCTACTTCAAGGATATTTATTGGATTTAGGCACACATCATGCAAGAGTGAACCTATGGCCGAGATAATTATGATTGTTGATGATGAGCCAGGCGTTCGGGCCCTGTTAAATGACACCTTGCGAATTGCTGGCTTTGAAACTCTGGAAGCAACCGACGGGATGTCAGCACTAACGCTATTGCGCACTCATAAGCCAGATCTATTAGTCATTGATATCAATATGCCACTCATGGATGGATTTGAACTAGTAGAACGTTTGCGTAGTACTAATGATTTTACGCCCGTATTGATGCTTACTGCTCGAGAGGATAAAGCAGACATTACCCGCGGCTTGAAAATAGGTGCCGACGACTATGTCGTAAAACCTTTTGGAATTGAAGAATTGGTATTAAGAATTAAAGCAATTTTACGTCGCTCCACAAAAAATAGTGATATTCCGACATTACTTTCCTGCGGTCCTATTTCAATTGATGATAATCAACATCTTGTTACATTTAATGGTGAAGAAGTTGATTTGTCACCTACTGAATATCGTTTGTTACAAATTCTTATTGAGAAAAAGGGGCGCGTTTTGAGTAAAAACCTCCTTTTGGATGAAGTCTGGGGGATAACTTTTGAATCTGAGAGCACGGTAGTTGACACCTATATCTCTTATTTGCGAAAGAAACTTCACCGAGATGGATTTGAGGGGATTAAAACTGTTCGCGGAGTTGGATTCCAAATTCAGGAGCCAAAGTAAGTTTCATGAAGAATAGGACACGGCAATTAGTCACGACCGGGCTCGTAACATCCACCCTTTCCATTCTTATTGGAGGTTTTGCTGTCTGGGGATCACACCAAAGTGAAATCTCCATGGTGGATAAACGCCTTGATCGAGTAGAGAACGATATTCGCACCAACCCATTAGACGCAGTAAGTATTGCTTTATTGAGCATTGAACAAAATAATTTTGACTTTACATTGGCTTTCTCTACCCCAAATGGTGAAGTCACTATCTTGCGTGAATCATCAGGGACGTTATTAGAGGGTGAAGATTTACGAGTTCGCCATATCGCAATTCCAGAAGGTGATGAATTAATTCTGGCAAGTTCTATCGTTGACATAAATCGTGCACTCAATAGAAACCTCTGGAAACTACTGATTTTCATTATTTTTGCAAATATTTTCGCCTCTATAGTTTATTCATTACTTTCTCGTTCCAACGCCTTGGCACAAGAGCGTGCTCAAAGGCAGAAAATGCAAGAGTTTTTGGGCGATGCTGCCCATGAACTTCGAACACCAATGACGGTCGTGAAAGGATATGCAGAATTACTTAAAGGCAAACAGCTAGATCCAGAACGTGAAAGCGCTGCCTTTGATCGACTTAATAGTGAGTTAAAACGAATGGATTTTTTGATTGGCGATCTATTGATGTTGGCCCAATTGGGTGAAGAAGGCAACATAGATTTTGAAGAGATAGATATAGCAGAGTTAATGCGCGAAAATGTTTTGGATTTTCAAGAGATATCTCCAACCCATCCTGTTACGTCACACATTGATGAAAGTGCGGTATTAGTGGGGTCACAAAAATACTTACAGCGCTTTATTCAAAATGCCCTGACAAATATCCGATTACACACGCCACCAAGTTCATCGGTAAGGGTCACCGTAAGAGCTGAAAAGCAGATTGTGATTGTGATTGAAGATAGCGGTCCGGGATTACCTACGGCCTCATACGGTGAGAAAATCCGCGGGCTCAAGCGATTTGATCGATCTCGTTCTCGGGATACAGGAGGCACAGGTCTTGGGATGAGCATCATGAATGCTGTCATTGAAAGACATAAAGGCGTATTTACTCTGCGCAAAAGCGAACTCGGCGGTTTGGCAATTGAAGTTCAACTGCCTCGCGCTTAGACTTACTAGGTGAAAACACTTTCCTTTGTTCTGTTAATTGTCATTGCGGTAAGCCTGCTTTATTGCATCCGATTACTGCGTGGTTTGCATCAGAAAGTTAGCGCTAGATCTGAACGAACAACTCGTGAGATTGCAGCCTCAACGAAAGAGATCAAAGCGCAGGTGTGGCAGTCCTATCGCCAAAGTGAAGCGATGCAGCAATTGATGACGCTATTGAAATTTACTTCTCCCATTCCTCCAACACGCAGCTGGGCAGCATCACCGGATTTACTGCTGACTTTGGCCCAGCTAGTACGCACGCACAATCCAAAATTAGTTGTTGAACTAGGCTCTGGAGTTTCAACATTAGTAGTAGCAAAAGCTGGAGCAAAAAAGATAATTAGCATTGATCACTCTGCCGAATTTGCCGAAAAAACTCGCGAGATGCTTAAAGAGCATAAAGTTCGCGGTGTTGAAGTCCGTGTCGCAAAACTTAAGGCTCACAAATCAGGCTCTGATTGGTATGACACTGCAATGCTAAAAGACTTAAAGCGAATTGATTTACTCATAGTTGATGGCCCTCCGGGCTCTAAAAATCCGCAGGCACGTATGCCTGCTTGTGCTGAGTTAATTGCAAAACTTTCACCAAATGCAGTCATTGTCGTAGATGATGTAAATCGAGAAGGCGAACGGCAATTGGCCGAAAACTTTGCTAAAGCGCTTCCGAGCCATGTCTTAACTATCTATCCCCACGAAAAGGGCACAGCGGTAATTTCGCCTAAATAAGATGCCTCTTTCACTCGAGCAAGCGTTAGAAGAAGCCTGCATGCTAATCGCTGATACCAGCACGTTAGTTCGGGTTGTTTTATCTGGGCGCAGACGCAACATGCAAACCCAGCATGAGCGAATCGATATCCGTCCTGTAGAAATTAAAGGCTCAATTCTTTTGCAACTTACTCATAGTGATGGACGTGCTACGACAACAAAAAATATCAATGCAGAAACTAAAACAATACTGGAACTTCTTACTAGCGGCTATGCAAATATCACTGTGGATAGCTTGGATGGATCTATGAGTGTTCGTGTAACAAAGAGTGGTGATGCCCAAGTCCACTATGAAAAGAAAACGCTGGTTCAAGATTTCGCTCACGATAAAAAGAAGGAAAGATTGTTAGATCCTTCCGACCCATTTCTTCTTGAAGTTGGTATCACCGATCATAAAGGTCAGATTAAGCCCTCTAAAAACGATAAATATAAGCAAGTGGAAGAGTTCTTACGGTTGTTGGCTCCAACACTTAATTCAGCAATAGAAGCTGGGCAGATAGAAAAGCCAACTAAGGAAAAACCTCTTTCTATCGTAGACCTTGGATGCGGCCATGCTTATTTAACTTTTGCAGCCCACCAGTATCTTCGCAGTGTTGGCATGAATGTTCATGTAACTGGAATTGATATTCGCCCAGCATCACGTGATCGAAATAATGCAATCGCAACTTCGCTTGGAATCTCACAAACAATCACATTTAAAGCTGAAGAAATTGCTACGACAACGGCGCAGCAAGCCGATATTGCTATTGCATTGCATGCATGCGATACCGCAACCGATGACGCGATTGCCTGGGCAGTAAATGGCGGAGCCAAACTTTTATTGATTGCTCCATGTTGCCACCACGATATTCAAAAGCAGATGGATCAAATCCCAGAACCATGGGGCGCATTAACTAAGTTCGGCGTTATGAAAGAACGGATGGGTGATTTGCTCACTGATGCATTGCGCGCACAGATTTTGCGCATAGTTGGATATCGCGTCGAAGTAATTGAATTTATTGGGGGAGAACACACACCTCGAAACATCATGATTCGTGCGGTGAAGACCGGAGCACAACCAGATGCGATAGATATCGATAGATATCGTGAAATCACCTCACAATGGGGCATCGTTCCTGCCCTGTCAAAGAAAATTCCCACCTTCACTATCGGTTAGACTTCACACATGTCTAAGGTCCTTGCATCTCTGCCAGTTGGAGAAAAAGTCGGTATCGCCTTTTCAGGTGGTCTCGATACTTCTGTAGCTGTTGCATGGATGCGCGAAAAGGGTGCGATTCCATGTACCTATACCGCAGATCTTGGCCAATACGATGAACCTGATATTGACTCAGTTCCAGATCGCGCTAAAGAGTATGGCGCCGAGATTTCACGACTTGTTGATTGCAAAACTGCACTTGTTGAAGAAGGTTTAGCAGCGATTGCATGTGGAGCTTTTCATATTCGATCTGGTGGAAAACAATATTTCAATACAACTCCCCTTGGCCGCGCAGTTACCGGCACAATGCTAGTGCGCGCAATGTATGCAGACTCAGTAAACATCTGGGGCGATGGTTCAACATATAAGGGCAACGACATCGAGCGTTTTTATCGCTATGGCCTTTTAGCTAATCCAAATTTACGTATTTATAAGCCATGGTTAGATGCTGATTTCGTCAATGAACTCGGTGGCCGCAAAGAGATGTCTGAGTACTTAGTTGCTCATGGACTTCCATATCGCGACAGCACCGAAAAGGCTTATTCAACCGATGCCAATATCTTGGGTGCAACTCACGAAGCAAAGTCATTGGAAAATCTAGATACCTCTGTTGAATTAGTTCAACCAATTATGGGAGTTCGCTTCTGGGACCCAGCAGTAAAAATTGATTCTGAAGATGTGAAAATTTCTTTTGTTCAAGGGCGTCCAGTTGCAATCAATGGCAAACCATTTGATGACGTAGTCGCACTGATGAAAGAGGCTAATGCAATTGGTGGTCGTCATGGACTTGGAATGGCAGATCAAATTGAAAACCGTATTATTGAAGCCAAGAGCCGTGGAATTTATGAAGCTCCAGGAATGGCGCTTTTATTTATTGCGTACGAGCGTTTGCTTAGCGCAATCCATAATGAAGACACCATTGCTAACTACCACGCTGAAGGCCGCCGTTTAGGTCGGTTGCTATATGAAGGTCGCTGGTTAGATCCACAATCTTTGATGCTTCGCGAATCTTTGCAACGTTGGGTAGCATCTGCAGTTACTGGCGAAGTTACATTGCGTATGCGCCGCGGTGATGATTATTCAATTATTAACACAACTGGCCCAGCACTAAGTTATGCACCAGAAAAACTATCTATGGAGCGCACAGAAAACGCCGCCTTTGGCCCAGTTGATCGCATTGGTCAACTCACTATGCGCAACCTTGATATTGCAGATACCAGAGCAAAGCTTGAGATGTATCGCGCACAAGGACAACTTGGTGATGGTGAATTCAAATTGATTGGTGAACTCGAATAAAGGATGAAAATGAACTCAAAGGTTAGAAATTTAGCAATCGCAGCAATATTTGCAGTAGCAATTACATCCCTGTCAGCATGTGGAGGAAAAGATAAAGTGTCAGATACAGCATCTCAAGGTTTGCCGGCAGTAACTGCTAATGCAGGTGAAGCACCAATAATTACACCGCCAACTGGTACCGCTCCAACAGCCTTGCAAACACGGGACATCATTGTTGGAACAGGTACAGAAGTTGTTGCAACTTCTACTTTGACCGTTCATTACACATTGATGACGTGGTCAAATGGTGCAATCGTTGAATCATCATGGAATGGTGGGCAGCCAGCAACATTCCCACTTGCAGGTGTGATTGCAGGATGGCAACAGGGTTTGCCTGGTGCAAAAGTTGGTGGACGCCGCTTGCTAGTTATTCCAGCAGATCTTGGTTATGGCCCTAATGGCTCTGGCCCTATCGGCCCAAATGAAACGCTAATTTTCGTCGTAGACATCATCGCTGTTTCATAAATGAAAAAGGTCTTTGCCGAATTTCTGGGCACGGCCCTTTTAGTTGCAGTTGTTGTTGGTTCAGGCATTATGGCCACAAATCTTTCACAGGATATTGGTGTTCAGCTTCTAATTAATACAATTTCAACTGTATTTGGCTTAATGGTTTTGATTCAGATCCTGGCGCCTATCAGCGGTGCCAATTTCAATCCCGTTGTCACTCTGATTGACTTGATTCAAAAACGCACAACGTTAGTAGTTTTCATTCAATATGTTGTGGCGCAAATTGCAGGAGCAATTTCTGGAGCCGCACTAGCAAATGCGATGTTTAGCCAGCCACTCCTTGAAACGGCAACAAAAGTGCGTTCTGGCGGCAATCTTTATATCGGAGAAATTGTTGCCACTGCAGGTTTAATTTTGATTATTAACGTGCTCATTACCCAGGAAAAATTGACCATGATTCCTGTGATTGTTGCGTCATGGATTGGCAGCGCCTACTTTTTTACGAGTTCAACTTCCTTTGCTAACCCGGCCGTCACAATCGGTCGAGCTTTCACTGATTCATTTGCCGGTATAGCTCCAGGAAGTGTCACAAAATTCATTGCTGCTCAAATACTCGGTGCCTTCATTGGCCTAGGCCTAACAAAGGTGCTCACACATGACAAATAAACCAACCGTACTTTTTGTTTGCGTTCACAACGCTGGCCGTTCACAGATGGCAGCAGGTTTTATGAAATCACTTGGCGGGGATAAAGTCGAAGTACTTTCTGCAGGATCTGCGCCAAAGGATTCAATTAACCCAGTCGCAATTGCAGCAATGGCAGAACTTGGTATTGATATTGCTAATAATGTTCCTAAAGTGTTAACACCTGAAGCGGTCCAAGCATCTGATGCAGTGGTAACAATGGGTTGCGGAGATGCGTGCCCGTTTTATCCAGGTAAGCGCTATGAAGATTGGGTTCTAGAGGATCCAGCAGGTCAAGGTATTGAATCTGTGCGAGTTATACGTGATGAGATTAAAGCACGCGTAGAAGCCTTACTCAAGGAACTTCTTAACACTTAATTAACTGCTTAGAGAGTGTCAGCGCTCACTATCCTCATAGGTGAATTTTCTTAACAGTTCTATCGTGACCATAACGAATTCGAGAGCACTCGATTCGAACGAATGGACAATTTAATGACAGGCTGGATTTCAGATTTTATGAATCATCCTGCAACTTATCTCAAATCAGGTTGGCTGCAGATTTCAGTATCAAATTTAATTGTTATTATTTTGATGCTAACAATTTTCGCTCTCGCAGTCTTTGTCCCTTTTCCTAAAGACAAAGAGGATCACAAATGAGTGAAATGTGGACAGCCAAACTTCGTAATAAGTGGCAAAAGAATCTTCCAATTGAAAAACTTCTTCCAGATGATCAACCTGCATATGTTGTTTCCTGGATTTATGTATTTGGTGTTCTCACACTTGCAGCTTTAGCCATGATTATTTTATCTGGAATTATCTTGGCCTTTGAAGGCCCGGCTTGGTATCACATTTCAGATACTGGTCTGTTTGTTAATAGCTTGCACTTTTGGTCAGTGCAAATGTTCTTTGTCTTTATGGTGGTTCACCTATGGGGTAAGTACTGGATGGCTGCATGGCGCGGTAATCGTTTTAGAACATGGGCAACTGGCGCAGTTGCATTCGTTGCATCCATCGCCACAGCTTTTACTGGCTACTTAGTCCAAACAAACTTCGATTCACAGTGGATCTCTTTTGAAGCTAAAGATGGGTTTAATGCAATGGGAATTGGTGCATTTTTTAATGTGACCAATCTTGGGCAGATGTTGCTACTTCACGTGGCATTCCTCCCACTTCTTTTGGGAGTTATTACCGTTATTCACGTACTGATGGTACGTCGTCGTGGGGTTGTCCCACCTATTGATGCCGAACCTTTATTGAGCGGAGTTGAGAGATGACGTTTTCAAAAGAGGCCAAACACGCATTTGATGCTGCCCCTTGGGCCGGAAAAACAAAACGCTATGACATCGTAAAAGAGGGAAGCATTGCCGTTGCATTGGTTGCAATTGCAGCGATAGTTCTTTCACTTGTCATGGGATCTCCTGATGAAAAACCTTTAACCTTTAAAGGGTGGGCAGTTAGTAATGCAGACAACTTCTATGTAACTGCAGTTCAAGAGATTGCTGGGACTAGTGGATCTGCCACATACGGTGGCCCTTACAACAAAGCCTCAGATGGTCTTAACGTGGGACCTTTCTGGCTGCAAAAGTGGGCAGGAGTTACACACCCGATAGATACTGTTAATGAATTTGTCATCGCACCGTTGAGTACCCAAGTAATGTCGACTGAAATTGCCAGTGCTTTGGCAACATGGAAGGCAGCAAGTGATTCACAAAAGCAAACGTGGGCTGCTACATACGATGATGCAATTACTAAGGCTGATGGAAAATTAGCCGATGTTGCCGCGGGTGCATATGGACCTGTTCCAGCGTTAGCACAAGGATTAACCGATATGGCAAAAGGTGGAGCACTTGATGCCGCACTCTTGTCACAAGGTGGGTTCTTTCAAACTGATAACACCAAACAGATTTTATTCTTTGGTGATGGCTCTTATCTAGATGATGCTGGTACTACAGCTAATTTGCAGGGTGGAACATGGGGCATGATGAATGAAACTGGTCGTTATCCAGGACAAGCCTGGTTATGGCTGTATTCATTCTGGTATCAAATTCCGCCATTTAATAATGAAGAATCAAAGCCAATTGGCGCAAATGCTGATGCATACATCATGGTTCTCATGGGTCTTCTCTCATTGGGATTGATCTTGATTCCAGTAATTCCTGGAATTAAATCTCTGCCAATGCGTATTCCGATTCATCGCGGTATCTGGCGCCAGTATTACGACGCAAATGGAATAAAACGCCGTAAGAAGTAGATAAGAACAAAATAAACCCTCCCGATTTTCCCGACGGGAGGGTTTATTTATGCCAGAAGGAATTTAGCTCCTGCAATTAGTAAAACAAAGCCCAGCGCGCGCTTAACCCCAACGGTTGAGAATCTCTTAATTCCAAACCGTGTTCCTATAAATGCACCAAGTAATACTGCTACCAAGAACACTGGAAGCTCAGTTGGCAGCGATGAAGTTGATTGCAGATTCCCCAGTAGTCCAGCCATTGAGTTAAGCAAGATAAAAGCGGCAACAGTGCCACTTGCTTGCTTAACACTGACCCAACCCAACCAAATAATTAAGGGGGATAAGAAGATCCCGCCCCCAGTACCGGTAATTCCTGAAAGTAAACCCACACAGGCGCCGATAAAGACAGCTAATATTTTATTTACTTCGCGGTGTGCTTGATCAGTTTGCAGCGCGTGCACGAGAAAGCGAACTCCAGATAGCAGTAAGAGCACACCAATGATTGGCTTATAAATATGGCTGGGTAGATTGATGTGACCACCAATGTAGGCCGCCGGCACTGATCCAATGCTCAGAAAAAGAAAGAGGGTTTTATTAAAAAAATTACTTTTGATGTAGCGAAAAGATGTATAGGAAGAAACAAAGATGTTGAGAGTCAGCGCCGTTGGTTTAATTACTAATGGAGGAAGATCAAAAAGGGTCATAACCGCTATATATGCCGAAGCACCAGCATGACCCACTGATGTATAAAGAATTGCCCCGGCAAATAAACAACCCGCAATTAAGAGAGTGTGTGCTTCAAACACTACTGAACTGCTTTAGATATCTGCTGACCTAGCCATTTACGGAGATTGTAAGCATCCTCGACCATAAAACCGTGACCAAAGAATCCATGAATCATCCCTGGATACTCTTTCATGATTACTGGGATACCAGCCTTTTCTAGAGCAACTGCGTAGTTTGCGCCGTCATCGCGCAACACATCATGTTCGGCCAAAGCAATGATTGCGGGAGCAACATTATTAAAAGCCGTAGCACGTGCAGGTACTGCATATTTATTACTTAGGTGTGCATCAGGCACATATTGCCCCCAACACCACTGCATACCCACACTGTCTAAACCAAAACCGGTTTCATGTGCACGGTAGGACTGAGATTGAAAATCAGTATCTAAACAAGGATAAATAAGCATTTGATATGCCAACGTCACATCCTGGGTATCAGCAGCTTTGAGCGCCACGGCTGCAGCTAAATTGCCTCCAGCGCTATCGCCTCCCACGCCAATCTTTGTTGGATCGATACCAAAACGCTCTGCATTTTTTGCAACCCACAGCAGGCCTGCATAGCAATCATCAAAAGGCGTAGGGAATGGATGTTCAGGTGCTTTTTGATAGTTGATACCAATAACAACAAAACCAGTTTCGGCCGCAATAGTGCTCATCTGTGCCGCATATCGAAGTGTCCAACTAAATACCCAACCACCACCGTGAAAATAAACTAATGCTGGAGCATTTGGCTTAACATTTTTTGGACGATAAATCACGGCATGAAGATCGGCTGTGGGCGAAGTGAAATATGTATTTTCAGTGTGAACATCATCAGATAGAGGACCGGCATACTTCAGATAATCTGCCGCATCGGCCCGAAGGTCCTCAAGGGTTGGATTCTCTGGCAGAACATTGTTCTTTGCGGTGTAGTCCAGAAATGCTTGGGCTTGAGGGTGCATAGTCATGAGGCAGAGAATAATCTAAAACGAGCCCAAACTGAGGCTAAGCGACCTAGTTCAGGACTTCCAGGCATTGCTTGGTTCCGATCACCGACCGTATGTAGGATAGCCATATGCAACTAGTTTTCATGCGCCCTTCAAAAACACCCGGGGTTAGCTACGGAAAAAAGGTCACCGCAATTGGCTGGATTGCCGCGCTCGCAACGGTTGCATTTCTCGGAAGCACACTGGCCTCCAATATCTCGCTTAATTCAAATGAATCTATTGAATTTGGTCAAGGTGTGGCACAGACAACTTCATGTGACAGCTCGGTAATTGTTACCCCAACTTCCACCTTTGACACTTCAATCAATGCTTTCGTCTTAGATCAGATAGCAATGAGTGATATTGCCACGAGCTGTATTGGCGCTCTCTTCGTCCTTGATTTTTATACCAATGGTGATTCGACTCCATTAAATAACGAACCGGTTATTGTTAATTTTGCTTCAGATTCTGTTGATGGAAATAACTACACAGATGGATATTGGGATAATGGCGCAGTCATTAATGTTTCAAATGGTGACATGGTGAGTGCACATATTGAGATGACTGATAACGGATTAGATGGCAATCTTGGAAAGTCAGATTTAACCATTAATGGAATAACTTCAAATGGAGTTGACGCAATCTCTGCAAATGATGTTGATCGGATTACGATTGAATCACATGAATCTTCATACCTGCGTGAAGCTCTAGAAGTATCAGGGCGGGCAACACTTTATGGCGGTACTGGTGGCGGAGAATTTTCGACATCGTGTGACCCAGGACAGATAATTAAGTCCGTAACGTTTGCTGATTCTCCGCACCCAAATTATGGTTTTTACGGATATATGCATGTCGATTGTGTTGAAGTAGCTGACGTTAACGGAATCCTTAACGATATTGAAGTTGTTGATTCCCAAACTAAGTTACTCGGAGTGGAAGACTTTACGTATCTAACGGGGCACTCTTCATCAGAGTGCCAGGCAGGTGCTGCAGGAGTTGGCTTAAACGTAGTAGAAGGAGATTACATTTCTGGAGTAGGAATCAGATGTGCAACTTACTCATCGGGTGCTAACCAGTCCAATAAAAACGTGGCTGGAAGCACGGCAACGGCTGCACACTCATGGTGTCCGACCGGTAGCTGGATGACTGGTGTTTATGGACGCAAGGGTGCAGGCATCGACAGTCTTGGAGCGATCTGTACTCCACTAGCTGACCTTTAAAGATTATTTTTTAAGCGGGGACGAGAAAGTAAGCACTACCGCAACTTGTCCTGAGGCAATATCAGGGCTGGCATCTGCGCTATTCGTAGCATTAGCAAATAACTTTGGGTTATCCGCGCGTAGTTTGAGTCCAAATTCGAGTGCACGTGTTGCGCCATCGGAGACTCGTTCATTTATTGGGTCATATCCGCCGATGAATTTCACAAAAACTATCTGAGAATCCAGTGGCAGTCTTTCGCCAGCCAGGAAAGATTTGATACGTGTTTCAATTAAAAGTACATCAGGTGTATTTATAACAATGGTTAAGCCTTTATCGAAATTAAAACTTGTGCTTTGCCTAATTGTGTTGCTACTTACGCGATTTCCCGCATTTGCATTTGAATTATCACGAATTTCAGGCACAAATGAAATAGTTGCAAGAAAAATCACCATAAGGCCGAGAAAGAGATCGGCATACATCCAACCCGCCTTGTCGACCATGTCATCTTCAATTACTCTTTCAATGCGCCTAGATCTCATTCTAGAAATGAATCCCACCGCGTTGGTTTTTTAGCTTTAATCAGGTTTTTTAGATCAGCCATAATCTGCTTATTTGTAGGAGTCTCTCTCGTTGACTTCTCAATTACTTTTGCCGTTTTTTCAAGAGATGAGGATGTGCGAAGTAAGTCCTGTGTTGCAGTTGCTAAATTTTCATTCATTTTAACATTTGATGTTGCACGCTTATCGAAAAGATATGCATGAAGCTCAATAGCGATTTTAATCCGCTCGGTATCAGCGGCATTTTCAACACTACGAAAGCGCAGGTGTTCGCGCTCATTTGCAAAGTGCAGAAAAACAATTAAGACAATTACCATTGCGATCATGATGAAGTCGAGAGTTGCAATATGTCCGATAGTCCAATTTTTTGACAAAACACCATAACCGTTTTGCCAGAACTCGAGGAAGTTAACCACTGCACCAGCATTTTGCCCAACATAGATTCCAAAGGCAGTTGTGGCATTTCCAACGGCGGCCCACGTCAAAGCAACAGGGGCGAAAATTAAAGTATTGCGCAAAAGGGTGAACCAAAATAAAACTCTCGATTTTTCACCATGCAAAGATGGTTGAGGCAGATATTCCAGTGGCGAAAGAGTTGCCCACATAGATAGATTGCGGCGATTTTCAAGGGCGTCCAACAATCCTGACACGTAAGGGTCACTGAGCACCTTGTATTTAGTTGCCCACGCTTGCAAAGCCGCATGGTGTTCGATGTGCTCTTGGTTCTTTTTCGCTCTAGCCATGGGCGAAAAAGTACCTCATTATCTGCAATTTTGGGGATTGCCAGAGTTTTAGGCATTGCGGCTACGATTGGCATATGTCTCCGCTCAACTCCCGCTCACAAAGCCGCCGCTTTAATTTGGCGATGCGCTTTGGTGCTTTGATTGTCGTGGCGCTTATTTTTTCAAAAATTGCTCCAACTTTGGCTGAAGAAAACTCTCCTTCCCCAGAAATCCCAGTTGCATCCGCATCTGCTACTAGTACTCCTACGCCAACAGGCACACCGACTGTCGAAGCATCGCCGTCAGCTTCACCAACCCCGACGCCTACGTTGTCACCGATTCCATCAGATCCGGCCCCAACTTCAAATGCCCCAGTCCCAACTTCATCTGCCACGGCTTCATCATCTGCATCTACATCTGCCTCACCATCACCATCTCCGACCCCTAAAGTGCTTCCGGTCTCTGCCCAAAATTTCAAACTTAATATTCCTGCGAGTTTAAATCTTGATCCCAGGGCAACTCGACTTTATTTCCCACCTATTATTATGACTTCACCTGCTCTTGTACTGGCATGTATCACTAGCGATAAATTATTACTCGATGTTTATGCACGTGGAATTATCGACTCTAGTTTTGCCGGAGACATTATGGTCTCGGGAGATTTAACGCATGCTGTATCCATCACCGGAAGTGCTGAGCAAGTTGCCGCCATCATCAATGGCGGAGGAGGATTGGCCACATATTCACTAACCGGCTCAGCTGCGGGGGCGGAAGTCGCCTGGCGTTTCGTGGCTGTGTCAATGCCAACCTTAAGGGCGGATTTTTGTACCCAGGGCCAGCCTAAAAATGCCCGCACGACCGTCCTTCGCCCCCTTGGTGTGACATTAGATTTGAAGAAAGGTGACATAAAGCTTAAGCGCTGAGATATCATTCCGCGAGACCTATAAAAGCATCGTTTGCGAAAAGAAAGGAGCACCAGTGGCAAGTAACTTGAATTCACCTTTAAGTGGCAAAGTGAGAGCTGGCTTTGGCGGCTCCGGGCGTTATAAAAACAAAATTGTTGTTGGAACTCTCATGATTGGCATTGTGCCATTTGTTCTTTCAACATTTGCAGCTAGCGTCACTGTTGGAAATGGTGCTCTTGAATTTGGTCAAGGTTCACAGCAAGCGGTTGCATGTGATCCAAATGTATTTGCAGCCATTAGCGAAGAGTGGCATTCAGCGCCTACTGAAACTGATTCATCTGCGGGATTCTTTCGCGTCAAATCAGTGACCGTATCGAATTTGGATTTAATTAGTTGCAAGGGCAAAAAATTACGTATTCGTTTAATTGATACCAACGGTGTTGAAATTCCTATCGGTGCATCTGCTGATGAGACAACAATGCCCCACGTTCTGCAAATTTCATTGCCAGATACCGAATCACCTGTTAGTACTTCAGATGCTGCTGGACTTGCACTTACTTACTTAACCGGAGATGGAACTTTTATTTCATCTAACATGGATGCTGCCGTTTCACTGAATACTTCGGGCACTTCTGTTTATGACGGTTCTGATCTAGCATCTGATTCTGCAGATGTAACGTTCTATCTTGACCCAACTGGTCTCATAGTTAATATCGATGGTCAGATTGTTGGCCGCACAACGGTTGAAACTGTTAACAACCCAACTCGATAATTTAACAAACCCCAGCTCTTATGAGTTATTTTTCAGAGCCGGAGAAAAAGCCCATTCCTTTAAGGATCGGCCTATTAATAATTGCGCTGGTCGCAGTGGGTGCAACATATGCTTCAAATATCTCAATTAATGGCAGCAATAGAATTGAATTTGGTCAAGGTGTTTACGCAGTAGAAGCATGTAATGGTTGGGTACAGATTCAAATTCCTACCGTGTCACCTGATGCCTCTGGATACTCTCCCATAACCGGATTTTTAATTGATGGCGTCGACCCAGACCAATGTAGATCAACGTTGTTGCACTTCAAGGCGTTTTCAAACTTATCGAGTGAACCGATCCCTCTGTTTTCTTCCACGGATCCAGCAACCCCGGAAACAACTTTTTTTCAAGTTTCTTTAAACGTCGATGAGTACGGCTCGATTCAGCTGGTAGATGACAATGGAACACCAATTGAGGAGTCATTAGATGAATTCGGTGCTCCAATCCCAGGAGCTCCAATCGCCTTTAGCATCGACCCAGATACTCGACGTATCACCGTTGACTTCAGTTTGTACCCCCAATCGCATTGGCCCGACTTGTACAGCCTTACTATTGAATCAGGGCCAAACAATGTGGCCGCTTCTGAAGGCTAAAACTCAACTAACTTGCGCCGTATTATTGTCTTAAGAGTTGTGAAAATAGACGGGGTTCTTGCCCCCTGTTAGGGTGAGAGGCATGGAGAGGCTAATGGCAGAGCAAGAGTCTGGAAACCTTAGATTTTCTGCGCCATCTAAAAAAGCTTGCGAACTAATTTAATGAAAAGAATTTTTCACACACTCCTTATTAGTGTTTTGGTGACTTCATTGTTCTCAGTAACCACAAGCGCATCTGCTGCACCGATGCTCCCCACATGTACCCCAGATTTATTTAGAGATGGCGCAGGAAAAACGGTAGTTAAGTTTGTAAATACCACAGCATGCACATGGTCGATTCCAGACGGTGTTACAGCAATTTCAAAAATATTAATGGTCGGTGGCGGTGGCGGTGGCGGTGGAGCCTCGCTAGGAAATAACAGTGGAACGACATCTCTTAAAAGAGGCGCACCTGGTGGCGGTGGCGGTGGCGGTTATGTTTGGAGCCGAACCACAGAAACAAGTGTTCCTACTGACAGAAAAATTACGGTTACTGCAGGATCTGCAGGATCTGGTAGTGCTGCAGTAATTGCAACTGGTCAATATCAAACTTCTCCTGGAACCTCTGGTGGTACGACAACAATTGTGATTACTGATACCTACACCGCACCAGGTGGTGGTGGTGGTGGAGTTGGAACCGCACAATGCCTCTCGGCACCATCTGCAAGTTGTTCTGGAGATGGCGGATTATCCGGAAACATCGTCAACGGATCGCAAACAAATACCACCGTCGGATTAAATGCATACGATGCCGCTGGCGGTGGTGCCGGCGCTGGGGGAAATGGATCCGATGGAGTTGATGCTCCAAATCTTGGTGGCTCAGGAGGTAATGGCGGTTCTGGTTTTACATCGGATATAACTGGAAGCAATGTAATTTATGGCGGCGGCGGCGGTGGTGGTATGACTAGTACAACCACCGGCAACTCTTTAACTGGCGGTTCTGGTGGATCAGGTGGCGGCGGTGAGGGTCAATCCAGAATAGCTGGCAACAATAGAGATGCGATCTCTTACGGCGGCGGCGGCGGCGGCGGAGGTCACTCAAACGCGCTTACATATGCATCTGCAGGTGGAAATGGATTTAGCGGAGTTGTCTATATTAGTTATGTAACACCTACTTTACCCACACCTTCAGCACCAACTTTGTCAGTAGTGACTGGATCATCAACTTCATTAACAGCAGCATTTACTGCAGATCCAAATGCAGCGACGTATACAGCAAAAGTTTATTTAGCATCAGATGGCATCACGCAAATTGGATCAGACATCGAAGACTTTCAATCCGGAGATACCATATCTGGTTTAGAAGCAGGCACGGAATATAAAGTTCAATTACTTGCAATTGGCGATGGGATCTATTTCACAGATTCTGCGCCAAGTGCTTTATCTTCTCCACTTGCGCCCCCCAGATCTGCTGAAGCGGGATTAACATTTGTAATTTCTCCTGGAACTGTCTCTGCCCCGGTAACGGCTTTAGATACGACGACTATTAAAGTTTCAGTCTCTGAAACTGTAAGTTCAATAAATTTCACGCCCACTGCAAGTGCAAATGCATCAATTACTTTTTGTTGTAATGCAAGCATCAGAACCTATACTTCGATTAGCAGTGGTTCGCTTCGAAATGAGACTCTGGTATCGGGGTTAAACACTTTTAACTTTAAAGTTACTGCTCAAAATGGAACAACCATCAAGAATTACACTGTCTTGGTAACTAAAGCTGTTGTGGTAACAAAGTCTGTGGCTACTCCGCAACCACGCCCCTCTGCAACACCGACACCGACACCGACGTTTAAAGTTGCGGCTACTCGTGCTCCAAGAATTACAGGTTCGCCATCTCCTGCCTCTGCAGCTATTGGTGCACAAATAACTTTGACTGGAAGCGGGTTTACCGGAACTAAGTCAGTCAAATTAGGTACTGTCAATGCGCCAATATTTACTGTCGTTAGTGACACTCAAATTAGATTTACTATCCCTGTAGGGGCAGTAACTAGTTCTGCAACTGTCACAAACTCGGCCGGCTCAGCAACTTCAGGTCGGATAACCGTTACCCCTTAAATATCGCTTTAGATTCGCTTTGGTAGACTCCCACTTACTAATTCAGGGCATTCCGATAGATTGGCGCGCACATCAAAATGAATGAAGATAAGGATGCGATGGTGCCATCCGAGAATGCTCGAGCGCTTTTCCCGGGCTCAGAATCTGAGGATATGTGGATTGATGGGGTTCCTGATTTTACTGACGCGAATGTTCTGATCACTATTTCTAATGTAATTGGCGAAAAAACAGTTTTTATAACACCTAATAGGATCGTTGAAAGCAAGGCAAGCCTTTTTGTAGAAGCCCCACCAGAGCGCGTGGTTGCTGGAAATAAAATTTGGTACACAAGAGTAAATTCTGCCGTCAAGATAACTGGATATGTCTTGGCAGCTGTATTGCTTACTTTTTCTGCAATGAGTGTAAGCGGTGTAATCAAAGCCAGAATTGTATTGACTGGTTCTATGTCACCAACTATTAATCCAGGTGACATTATTTTGACAGTTCCTCCAGCAAAGATGACCCCGAAAAAAGGTGATGTGGTCGCCTATACCGGACGCCGATTTGATGGCGGTTCTGTTGGAATCTTCTCGCACAGAATTATCGGTGGAGATGCACAAACTGGTTTCATCGTAAAAGGTGATGCAAACCCAACCCCAGACGTCCAGCATCCGAAGATTCCTGACATCACTGGCGTTGTTATTTACACAATTCCATTTATAGGAAAGATTCTTACTCCCCGCGCATTAATTGTTTTGGTTCCACTCATCTTTGGTTTTTGGCTTGTCTTGGATGCGCTCAAAGGTGAGTAAAAAACTAATCGGCTCGCTACTGGCCGCCATTTTCCTAATTTTTTCAGTACCGGCAGCAACGGCTGCTGATATTCCCTTCTTGACGTGGGAGCGCGGTAAAGAACAAAACATCGTTTTGGGAGGAAATTCAATTCCTCCAACTTGGTCTATTCAATTACTGAGCAAAGACACCGCACCATTAACTTTTAAGCGAAGTACGGTTAGTACAACCGGATACGTAGTCTATTCCGTGCCGATACCAGCTGATTTTCCAGTTGGCTATTACACGATAGAAGTATTCGGTGAAGGGGCCGATGGTGGATCAGTAGTAGCAGGTGTGAATGTAACTGCCATGACGGTCTATTCAATTACGCAGATACCTTCTGATTTAAAGAGCCTTTTATTGTGGCTAACTTTTATTATTACTGCATTTTCTGTGGCGAGATCAAAGAAGTATTCAAAGTTGAGATTTATTCGCGAGAAAAACCTTGTTGAGACAGAGTCACTTGTAGCCGATACCCGATTCCCTTCCATTTTGTATAAAATCTATAAGCTTCGCGATGCAGGTTTTCAGGAACAAAAGCCGCGACTTTTTAATTATCTAGTTAAGCGTGATGGAAACTTCACTCATAGACTCTCACCGGTCTTGTGGGCCTTGCTACCTGCAATTGGAATTGCTGTTGGATTTATCTGTGGATTTGTTTCAGGAGATGGGCCATCTGTAGTTCCAATGTACGCAGTCATAGTATTGGCAGTTATTGGCTTACTAGATTCTTATTCCGGATTATTTGCAGTTTTTGCATTTGCCTCTGCACAAATAATGATTGGAAATATTACAAACGTTAGATCAGTACTGATTTTAATTTGTCTAGGCACAGCTTGGGCATTTTCGGCATTGCTTGCAGAGTTTTTCCTTCTAGCTTCACGCCATGACATCACTCCTGATGCCAATAGAGCGAATAACCCAACTAAGACTAAGGCGCTAATAATTCCAAGTGCATTTGTTGCAGGCGCATTCTTCTTCTTTATGCAACGTTTAGCCGACAGTTTAACTACTGAAATTCGCTCCAACACAGTACAACTGCTTCTTGTCTCAGCAGGAGTTGCCCTGCTATTTATAGCCAAAGAAATTCTCTGGGAAAGGCAAGATCAAAAACTACTCACAAAAGAAGATTCACATTACATAACCGAAGAATTCCAAGTAGTTTCATTGATCTCTCCCATTGTTGTGGCGGTAATGGCTGTCTTTATTACCAGCGTGATTTTTGTTTGGACACAGTCCTTGTCCAGTGCATTAATTCCAGGTGCAATATTGACTGTTCCATTTGCTTTATTAGTCTTTCGATTCTCAAGCCCACAAATTGCTGCTCTCGCAAAATGGCGACGCCATATTTACCTTGAAGCTGTAGTGGTCACCGTGATTTCATTTGGAGCCCACTGGATCGTGTCCAAGACTCCCAACGAGGTCATACATAAGTCAGAAATATTGCTTGCTCTAGGTTTTCTGCCGCTCTTATTTCACTCTGTGCTCAGTAGCCTTTATGATGTCTCCGAGAGCCAGGAGGTGGGTGCGAAATGAAGAAGTTTTCATTCTTTTTAATCGTCCTACTACTGACGCGCGTTGGAACAACGTATGCATCTCCTGATACAACCAAAGGTTTAGATATTCAGAACTTCTTTCTTGGGTCTTCCGTAAATAATGTAAACGTTAATCAGGTACTCGCATTACTTGTTGGACCACAAGGCAAACCGGGTGTAGCTGGCGTTGCTGGTAAAGATGGTTTTGTTGGCATGAATGGAGTTGCCGGAAAAGATGGATTGCCAGGAGCACCTGGTCCAGTTGGACCACAAGGACCACAAGGAATTCAAGGTGTTGCAGGAGTTGCCGGACCTGCAGGTGCTGGAGTTGCTTCAGTAATACTTGCTAGTGGTGATGTGTCATGCCCAAATGGCGGCGCAAAATTTGTTACTGCCGATGGAAATTCAACCTTTGCATGTAACGGTGCAACAGGACCTTCAGGCGGAACTGGTCCACGAGGCCCTGGTGTGACGATTACACAAATTGATGAGACTGTTGAAAAAAGTCCAGGCGTCAAAGCATGTCCTGCAAATGGGGGCCAGAAACTTGAGTCAGGTGACGGGGATCAAAAAGTAATTGAATATGTCTGCAATGGTGCAGATGGCTCAGGTGGTGGCACGGCAGCTGAAGGACAATCTGCAGTAGCCGTAAATGGTTGTTCAGATCCAGTTACGACGACTTTGCAGCATCACTATGACAATAAGCGTAAAGAATTTTTCCTAGATAGTGTGACGTTATTGAACGTAAATACTGATTGCTTAAAGGAAGGTATGAAATTTACCATTTACCTCGCAATTAAAGCGTCACCGATCTTTTATAGTAATGGGGGCTATGCGGGGGGTCAGTCAATTGTCTGTTCAAGAATTTATGACTCAACTGATGTAGCCAATATAGATCGTGTGGCGGTAACTTTTGCTGGATCCACTCGAGATAATAAAAAAGTTATCGATCTAAAGATTGGTAATCATTTAAATGTGAATTACGTCCTTGGCGATGGAGAATGGAACTCACGAGTATCTTGCAAGCTTTCAAATGGTACTGATTATTCTTTAATCATGAATTGGCCAGAATTAAGCCTGGAAGACGTGTCATCGGTCAGTACCAGAGACCTTGCCGATTCCATCGCTTTTGAATTTGTGAAACCCTAAAGAAAGCAGATGAACTAAGTGGCTAAAAAGAAGAACGAGGCACCTGCTGCCCCTGTCGTCTCTAGGATTCCAGTTCCTGTTTCAGACTCTGCGCTTGTTATCGACCTTCCAGATGGGCAAAAGCTGGTTGTAGGAAAGATGACTCATGGAACGGTAATTGAAGTTGCTACTTGGCGTGGAACTGGTCGCCCAGATTCTCGAACCAATCGAATGATGTTGGGAATGACTAATGCCGAATTAGAAGCAACTGTTACAGAAGAGTTCAAGGCAACTGCTGCGGCTGAAGAAAAATCGATCATTGATCTGATTAAAGACCCAGGTGCTTTGTTAAAGACCATCGTTCCTAAGATTGTTTACGGATTCAAGTGGCTATTTGACTTTAAAGGCCAGGCTGGAAAAAAGGATCAAAAGCAGGTTACAACTTCGTCGGTATATAGCAGCGCAGATGATTCAACCGTTTCAAACTCACAAGAGACTAAATCAAATCCTTTCTCAAAAGTTATGCCCAGAGTTAATCTTAAAAAATTTATACCTGCGAAGAAAATTAAAGCTGCGGCAAAAATAGAAGACGATATTGATAGCGAAGTTGATGAATGGCTCAATCAGATTCTCAATAAAAATTCTAAAAAATCTGTAGGATTTGGGGCGGGCCCCAAATCTGACAAAAATGATCAGCCGGCTTCAATTCAAACAGGGGACAAAGGTGTGGTCACCAAGTCAAAAATTGCCAAGAGTCCCACAAGAAAGCCTGCCCCTAAGAAAATCTCTGCCTCTAAAACAGGCAAGAAGAGCGTAAAGTCTAAACCTTCACGCTAGACTTTTCCCCTACGGAGAGAACGAGAGAGCATAGTTATGAGCAAAATTATTCGCCCAGCCATCCTCGTTGTCCTTGCCTGCCTTCTTCTATCAGCTTTTGGGCTGCGTGTTTCTCATCCACAATCTGGTTTAAAGAGTGCACTCGGATCCGCTTCATCCAGCGTTGCCGTTTACCGTCACACTTCTAAAGTTGCAAAGAGTGACAAAATTGTTGTCACGACTGGAATTAAAGATAGCGACCCTGCCTTAGCAATTGTCATCAACGCTGATAAAACTTCAGTTGATATTCAAGCAGGAACAACGCTGCAGCGAGTGGATACCAAAAATGTTCAGGGCAAACTTATTTTAGTATTGCCCTTTGTAGGTTTAATTCTTAACGTAGTAGGTTTATAAGTTATTTCTTAATCGTTGCAGCAGGTGATGGAGATCTGGACTGACGGTTATTGCGGTTTCTATTTGAACCCTGACCGGAACCATTTGATCCCTGACCATTTCTATTCGATCCACTAACTGAAGATTTGGCAGTGCTCTTTGCTGTTGGTTTTGACGTAGGTTTTGCAGTTACTTTAGTTGTCGGCTTTTTGACCACAGTTTTTGAAGTTGCCTTAGCTGTGGGCTTTTTGACCACAGTTTTTGAAGTTGCCTTAGCTGTGGGCTTACCCATGAATGCAGCCAACTGCTTACTCAGTGCATCAACTTGTGCTTGCAACTCTTTGGCCTGCTTTTGGTAATCAACAATTGGTAGGGCTGAAGATGAACCTGACGAAGATGGATCGGGAGTTGGTTTTCCGCCGCCCTGATAAATTTCAATGCGCTTTTGTAGTGATTCAATTTGTTTAGTCATCTGGTCTTGCTGGCTTTTCATTCTTACATTCTCTGCAAGAGCTGACTTTACCTGGGAAACATAATCAACAATGGGTAATGTGGATGTGCCAGTTGACGTAGTAGCTCCGGTGCCACCAATTGAAGTATCTGCTACTGCCGTTAAATAAACATTTGCAAAGTTGATGGTGTGATCACAAGTTGTGCGAAGTGAGGCAGAAGTTACCGGAGTTGTAGTAGTTGTTTTACCGCCTGAAGTAGTGGTTACAGGGTTAGCGTTTACTGCCTGGGGGCACTTAGCTAGTTCCAGGTGTGAAGCCCAGATATTCGAACTCTGAGTCGCAACATCATTGAAAGTAGATTTGGCCGATGTAGTTGATGCCTGATTTGCTGTAATAACAAGTGTATGTTTTGCAGCATCAACAATATTAATTGCAGTAATTACATATTTGCCTAGGCAGATGTTTTGGCCTGCAGGTAGTTTAGTTTGAGATGAAAATACATAGCTTTCTTTATACCAATCTCCATCAGCCGAACGGGTCTGAAGGCTTGCCAGTTCACCAGTTGGTGCAAGCGTTGTGGAGGAAATTTGCCCAAGCTTTGTACATGGGGCCTGAAAAATCGGGTCAACTAAGGCTCCAGCATCAATTCGGGGAAGAAGTGTGATGGTCACCGATGACAAAGTATTGCGATGTACTCGAACGCCAAGCTGGACAGTTAGTGTGTAGAGGTTGTCAGTTTTTTCTCCAGAGGTTGAAAGAGAAATAATCTGAGGAACATTTGTATCTGGATAAACGGGGGCGATAGTTTGAATCGGAGCTGTTCCTTGTCCACCTGAAGAGCTTGCAGAAGGTGAAGGTGAAGGCGACGCGGCAAAACTTTGTTGACTAATAAGAATAGGTGCAAGCAAAATCATTGACGTTAATAACGCCATAGTGAACTTAAAGCCTTTAAGTTTCATCCCTTTTGCACCCCTATTGTTTGAACCCGAATTCTAACTTAGTTAATTAGTAAGGGCGACCCTTAGGCTCATTTTCACAGTCAATCCGCAGGAACAGTTAACTTTTATAGGGTTCACAGTTAAACTTCCCCGGTGAGAGCGTTGAATTTTGATCACTTAAAACGTATGCCCAGGCTGCCCTCCGCGTTTCTCACTGCTTGCGTTGCAATGTTTTCAACTGTAATTGTTTTCTTTCGTCTGTATTTTGCTGACCATGGATACTTCACAAAAGTATTGTGGGCTGAAGATGGGCTGTTCACTTTATGCAACGTTAAGGCATCAAGTTTTTCTTGTCTGTTTGATGGAAATGCCGGCTATTTTGCGGGCTTACCGCGCTTTATGGCTTTGATAGTTTCTCGTTTCCCAATGCAAGAATGGGCAACTGTCATGAATTTTCTAATTCTACTTCTGATATTCGTGTTTTCAGCCATAACATTTCACTTTATCTATCACAATCGCAGAGATTTCTACTTAGCTTTTTTAGTGACAATCGCACCATCAATCATAAATATTGCAGGAATTGAAACAATTGGAGTAATGACTAACTTCTATTTAACGATGACATTCTATTTGATATTGATTCTCACTTTCGACAATAAGACGAAGCAAGAGAATAATAAGCAAAGATATATCTTGAGTGGACTCATTTTCATTCACGCCATTTCGACACCTCTTGGAGTTATCCCATTTACAATTATTCTAATTTCTTATCTTCAAGGTAGAAGGAATTCAAAATCCTACCTTGTGCTTTTATTCACCTCAGGTATCGGTAACTTCATCCAAGCGATATATGTTCTAATGACATTTAGTCATCGGAATGCAAATTTCGAACCGGGAGGTATCTTTAGCAAATTGTTAGGTGATTTATGGAAGTCGATCTATCTAATTGGTGATAGAGAACTTACTTACAAGGTCCCAATCCCCACACTTGGTCAAATTGCAGTCCTTCTAATTGTTCTAGTTCTTTTAGTTTTTAAAGTAAAAAAAAGAGAAATGCAAAAGCAGAATTTCTCATTGTTTCGAAAGGAAATTGTAGTCCCATTTTTTAGCCTGCTAAGTTTCCTCGCAATTTCTATAGCAACCAACGGTTCACCATGGCGTTACCTATTTCTCTCAACTCTACTTGTTATTGGAGTCATTGCCGGGCTTGCCGATTATTTTGGAAATCGAAATCGCAGGATTACACGGATTATCTTGCTCCTATTGATAGTTGCAAATGGAGTGAATACTTTTGCGGCATCTGCTTATCGTGTAAGCCCCCCATCTTGGAAGAGTGAATTGCTGACCTTAAAACAAACTTGCGAAGATGAGCTTGTGACCGAAGCGCGGGTGAAGTTCTCACCAAATTGGCCACCCAACAATCAGGATTCGTATCAATTGTATGAGCCAACGACAGACAGAATTTCTTGCGTAAGAATTCGAGAACTTCTCAACCGATAGCCAATTGAAATCAGAAGGATCTAATTGGTCGAACTTTATAGGCACCGGCCATCGAACCAAGTCCACAAACTTGCCCAGTTCCAAACCAACATTGGCGCCCATATGTATGTGCAGCTTGGCTAGGTGCAACTAACTTCGACATTTCACTAGATGACCAATAGTTTGATGAATCTATTCCCAAAATAGTTTTTAATGGAAGCAATAGTTCTAATTCATCGTTAGATGGCAGGAACCAATCATCTACGCCATTTGGACTCGTGTAATTGGCCGCTTGTACTCCCGCGCCGCCATCACAGTTATTGACTAATTTGTTTGTATTTTCAAAACCCGTTCCTATGGCAGTGGCAAATGGGTTTGATGCAGGATTATCGTCAGTTGGACCACTGTCCGTTAATGGAAAACCATCCTTGTAGGTACAGAAATTAATTCCATTACCATCGAAATTTGTTGGTGCAACTTCCAAGTAATTCCAATCAAAATCATCAGGTTCATCTATGTAGAAGATATACCCACCCCCAGGACCTGTGTCTCCGATGGTGCAAGCTCCGCCATCGGCACAGGAGAGCAACTGGCTCATGCCCTCAGCAGTCTCAATCGTGATTCTTGAAATACTTCGTGCTTCAGCACCATCTGTTGGTGAACAGTAAAAAAAGTCATGAATTTTTAATGTGAAGCTATCGCCGGTGACTTCCGACAATCCTGTTGCATTGTCAGCGCGATAAGTTGCTGCAAAACCTGCTGGGCTGCCTGCTCCAAATCGTGCGACATTCCATGGTGCACCGGTGACGATTGCAAGTATTTGAGGGGGCACTTCAGAATTATCATCCACTACAGATCCATCAAAATAAACTAGTGCTCTGTCATCTGCTCCAGGATAAGCACAACTACCTACTAGGGACAATGGGTCTCCGCTCGCCCCCCAAGCTTTTATTATGAAATCTTTACCATCACATGAATCTGGAATGTTAGAAACTTTTACAGAGGAAAATTCGAAGCCTCCGCCAGATTCTTGGTTGATAAAACTTGCCTGGGGAGTAATCACGATTGGAGTTTCACCAGAACATGCAGTTGTTTGTGCTATACCTTGTCCAAATTCAATTGGGCCTGAATTAATATTTATATTGGCAGCAAACGTTGAACTCAAACTAGCTATGACTGCGCAAGAGGCAGCAATTAGGGCTATGCGGGAAAAAAGCTTTCTCGAGATCTTTCGGGTGGGCGTTGTTGAGCCTCCTGGGCCGAAATTGAACATACTCACATTTCCAAGTATGGCATTTGAGCGTGAACCGAGGAAGTTCACCCGCCATTAAGCCGCTTGGGGGTCTGGCGAATTGCCCCAGCGGTGAGACAATTCGCCCGTGATTTCTTCGAAGAAGTATTACGGCGATTCGTCGTACCTTCATGCCCAAATGGGACGTGGGAATCTATGAGCATTCTGAATTTCGAGGAACCACCAAAGAAGAAATCTCCTGCATTATTGATTGGCATTTCTGTTGCATTTTTTATCTCAACAATTGGAATCGCTGTCGCTTCTTTGATCACCCTTAATACTGATAACTCAATTGAATTTGGCCAAGGGGTGGCGCAAACCACTGCTTGTGATAATTCAATTGTCTTAGCGCCATACTCAACTTTCGATAATTCGGGTGTTGGGGAATTTAAGTTCTCAAGCATTTCTTTATCCAACGTAGATTCCACAATACAGGAAGAATCTGGTGATCCAGGGTGTGCTTTTAAGACCTTTACCATTAAGGCATATAAGAAAAATGGCGAATTACTTTCACCTTCATATTCAATATATGTAAGCCCGACATCTTTTAGCAGCCCTGATGGCAGCATAGAGCAAAGCGATTTAAATTCAACCAATAGTTCGATAACTCTAACTTTCACTTCGCCTGATATTGCTGCAAGTGATGTTGAGCGAATTACTATCGAGAGCATTGAGAATCAGAGTGTAATTTCGGGACAACCAATTTCAATGTCAACAAGCTGCGATAGCCAAATAACTGTTACGCCGTATTCAACTCTTATAGATGGATATTACTCGATGGAGCGTGTAGTTATTAGTAATTTGGATTTAACGCCAGCGGGTGACCCTTCTAATACCGGTAAGTCACAATCTGAAATTGATAACCACCCAGGGGAGTACTGGGATAGTTCAATCAATATTTGGGTACCAACGTGTGAGAAAAAGGCAGTGATTCTGCGTGCCTTTACATCTTCGACAGATTTTGCTTATCTAACAGTTGGTGCTGATATAACATCTCCATTGTACTTAGTTTTTAACAGTAACCCTGTATTCAATTTCACAGACGCGTATAACACTGCTTGGGGTTTTGCCATCTCAACCTCTCCACAGGGTGTATTGAAGGTTCTTGGTAGGTCATCTCAGTGGGAAGCTTTGGAAATTACAGATATTTCATATTCGAATTTAAAGAACGCTTCGCTATATCTAATTAGACACAACGCATGGGATTCAGTGACCCAACGCGGCCTTCCTTTGGCTGCCGTTAATTACTTCACGCTCGAAACTAGAGATAACGGAAGTGGCTATGACGTAACGTGCTTAGCTAATCAAGGAAATGGTGATTGTTCTACAGATCATGCCGCGGTCGGTTGGTAGCAAAGTTCTCTTCAAGGGTTAACTAAAACCTTTGTTTCTACAAATGTTGTAACAGTCTTTGAGCTGATTTTCTTTGATCCAGAAGGACAAGATTTTGAAATGACAGTCTTTTTAACTTTACCTTTTTGACAGACGAGTTGTGTGGCTTTTACGGCTTTATATAAAGTTGTATAACTTGGTGTAGGCGACGCAGCGGGTTTTACTTCTGGAGTTGAGCTAGCCATTGGTCCCATACCACCAGGTTGTGGTCCACCCATTCCTGGCATTGGTCCCATACCACCAGGTTGTGGTCCACCCATTCCTGGCATTGGTCCCATACCACCAGGTTGTGGTCCACCACCCTTAGTTAAAGTTGGTGTTCCTGCGAAGCAGTTAATTGTTGATCGATTACTTTTTTCTTCAGTTAAAACATAGTGATAGATGCCGGCTGGAAACTCTGGCGTTGGACTTGTAATTCCATTGCATGCATCCAATTGTGCGGACGTTACAAGCTTTCCATTGATGTCTTTGTTGCCATAGATAAGGAAACCATCAAAGGCTAATCCCAAAATGTGTGATGGCCCTCCGACCTTATCAATTACTGAAGTTACACACGGTGGCATACCGTGATAGTGGTACATGCCGCCCATTCCTGGATGGCCGTTGCACACATCAAGAAAACCCCACTTAACCCCATTGGAATCAGTTAAATACACATTTCCAGTGACAGCAACAGTCTTTCCATCACCTTCATACGGATTATAAATAACCGCTCCATTTGCCAATATCCCAATTGGTCCAAGAGATGTTGATGTAACTGAAGCTGCCTTGGTTGGGTTCAAAGTCAAGGTGTAATTCAAATTCTGTGCAGTTACTAACTTGCTGGAATAATCAAGAGTCACATCACTGGCACTGAGTGGCACAACTACACCGGCATTTGGCTTGGCATATTTCTCTGCCATCCAATTCGGTCCTTCTAACTTGCTTCAGCGCATTCTCCATTTCGATTAATAGGGGTACCCTCCATACATGCCCACTCTTAAATTTGGCGATTTTCAGCCTTCGCCGAACCGGATTGGCAAACCTTTAAAACTCATCCTCGGTATCGCAGCTTTAGCTAGCGTGCTTGCACTTAGTTCAACCCTTGCCGCCAATATCAATCTCAATGGTGGAGGCAATGTTGAATTCGGACAGGGAGTTGCTGCAACTACAGCCTGTGATGATCAGATCACCATAACGCCCTACTCAACTTTTATCAATGAGCAAGGTGCAGGCTCACATAAACTCACGTCGATAAAAATTAGTGGAATAGATAGCCGAGCAGATAAGTGTTCCGGAAAGATTTTCGTGATTAAGGCATATAGCGATACTGGCCAACTCGATTTGTTCAATTACACAGTGACATCCAACCTTGATAATTCCATCATTGAAACAACTGATTATGACTTGATAGAAATTTCTGATAACGCCGGAGTATTTACTTGGTCAAGTGGTGGTACAGATGTTGATGACGTCACAAACGATGCAAACGTTGGAGATCCCACAAGAGATTTAACCGATACTTCATTTACATTAAGCCTTACAAGCGCAAGTACCGTTCCCTACACAATTTCTAGAACCCCACTTGCATCAGCTGAAGACGTAAAGAGAATTACAGTTGAAACAAAAGGTGGCGATGCAATCACCTACGCACTAGGCGATATCGGACCTGGTGGAGGAATTGTCTATTACTACGATGAAATCGGCTTTTCATGTGGCTCAACTCTTTTACTAAGGTGTCACTATCTGGAATACGCGCGCGATAAAAATTGGAAGGGAGCAAACGGTTACGAACCAGGTATTAAATGGGCTGAATCAGAGCTTCAGGGTACGGAAGTTGGCTCTGGTGCTCAGCACACAAGCATTGGTTCGGGCTTTGCCAACAGTAAGGCAATTGTTGATCAAGGCAACGGTATTGAAACAGCTGCGGGTGCTTCCAGAGAATATAAAGGTGGCGGCAAGGAAGATTGGTACTTACCTTCGCGCGATGAGTTAAACCAGTTATGTATTTATGTACAAGGACTAGGTGTTGATGCTAATGGAAAATGTATTGGTGACGGTATCTGGTTGGGTGAAGAGCACCCTCAGGGCGGCAATACAATTACAAAAGGTTTTGAAGATAATGATTATTATTGGAATTCCACTGAATTAGCCTCAGATGCAGGGCAGTCACTTTGGTTTATAAATGGAAGTACCAACAATGGGGCTGCAAAAGGGGCCCCTTATCATGTCAGACCAATTCGATCTTTCTAAATAAGTGCGTCCCATACGAGTACTCAATTATTGATTCACATATATCTACGGAGAGGTAGATTTTCATGCGGACTAAAAAAATATCTGTTCTGATTTCGACTTTAGTTTTGCTTTCTTCATTCATTTCTCCCAGTGCCCATGCTGATTCGACGTTAAATGTCAGCTTTGTTTTGATAAATCCCGCGACGGGTTCAAACGCTGGAGCTGGAAACGGTGTCAGTGTTCGCGCGGTCAATCGCGATGGAGGCGATCCACCAGGAGGCCGAACCGATAATAATGGAGTAGTAACTTTTGCAATCAAAGCACAGCAGTACACCCTAGGTGGATATTGCGGCAGCTGTTATACCGGGCAATATATTACGGATTATTTAGTGATCGCAAAAAGTGATAGCAGTGTGGAAGTTTTATCAGCCGATGGGGCGCCAGTAACAAAGGATGCCAGTGGTAATTGGATGCTTACCACTCAACAAGTGCGCAAGGCTGTTGGGAATGATCCTTGGCAGTTAATGACTACAAAACCAAACGTGGCGAGCAACATAGCGCGAATGGCTTGGCTGCTAACAAATGGAAAAATTTTAGTTCAAACGACAAACGATAGTGAGATTGCCAATTGGTGGACGATCACACCAGATATTGATGGAAATTATTATGATGGAACTTGGACTCAAGTTGCTCGCATTCCTAATTACAATCCCTGGGCTTATAACGGTGCAGTCCTTCATAGTGGAAATTTCTTTGTGACAGGTGGCGAAGTTAATTTCTCTGATGCGAAGGTATTTGAAGAAAATAACAATAAGAGTTATATATATAACGTTTCTAGTAATACCTGGACTGAAGTAGCACCACCCAATAATGGACAGGGAATTTGGGCACATATCGCCGCTCCTCCTTTTGTGAAGTTGGCAGACGGAAGAATCATGATTGGTAATTTCTCTGATAGAGATCCGAGTTCAAGCCATGAGTCCATGCTTTTTGATGAAACAACAATGAAATGGACCATTACGGGCACTAATAAAACCGGAATGAACTCTGAAGCTGGATTTTCATTACTTCCAAATGACAAAGTGCTAACAGTTAATACGGATGGGGGCGGTATTACCGCCGAAATCTATGACCCTGCTACTGGTCTTTGGAGTAAAACAGGAGCATTGCCTGTGGCATTATCCAATGGCGAAATTGGCCCAGCGCTTGCATTGCCTAGCGGAAAAACCTTGGCCCAAGGTGCTACTGGTGCCAACGCTCTCTATGATCCGGTAACAAATACATGGGCAGCTGCACCGAATTTTCCAAAACTAAATAATGGAATGCAGTTAAGTGCTCCCGATAATCCCACTGCGATCTTGCCTAATGGAAATTTGCTCACGGTAACTAGTTACATTGCTCGAGATACTGGCAACATGGACATAATGGGACCAGCTAGATATTTCGAGTATGACGTTTCTTCAAATGCGTGGCTACCAGTTATTGATGATTTAATGCTTCCACCATCAAGCAGCAGTTCGGTCTATATGAAAATGCTTCCCTTGCCTAATGGACAAGTCATGGTTATTAATATGAGAGCAAACCCTGGCTCTGGTGGAATTGCGTTTTATACTTCTAAAGGATCACCTAATTCATCATGGGCGCCAGTCGTCGATAAAATATCTGACGCAGCTTTAACTCCAGGAAAGAGTTTTAGCGTTTCAGGTAAGCAGTTATCCGGACTGACTCAAGGCGCTACATTTGGAGATGAGTTTGAATCAGCCACAAACTATCCCTTAGTGAGAGTCGTTAATAACTCTTCACACCATGTCTTTTATGCCACTACTTCGAATTTCAGCACCACTTCAATAGCTCCAATGGTGCCTTCTACATTCGATTTCACAATCGGATCAAATTTCGAAAATGGCCCTTCAAAAATGTATGTAGTTGCCAATGGAATTGCATCTGCTCCCGTTGATGTCACGATTTCAGGTGGATATGACAAGGTTGCGGCCGACAAAGTAGTTTCTGATAAAGCAGCTGCAGAACTTAAAGCTAAACAAGATGCCGAAGCTAAGGCAACGGCAGATAAAGCCGTTGCTCCTAAAAAGACAACGATTACTTGCGTTAAAGGGAAAAACACAAAGAAGGTAACTTCCCTCAAACCTGTTTGTCCGATTGGATACAAAAAGAAATGAATAAAGTAAAAGTAATCTTTATGGCCTTAGTTCTAGTGCTAATGCCAGTGTCGGCAATTTCTGCGCAAAAAGTGAGCGCTGGAGGTTCGTGCAAAGCTTTAGGACAGAAAGTTACTTACTCAAAAAAGGTTTATACATGTGTTAAATCAGGTAAGAAGACCGTATGGAATAAAGGTGTTGCAGTTAGTTCAACGCCAACGGCCACTCCAACCCCAACTAAAACTGCGGCACCTTTCGTAGCAAAAATTCCAATTACTCTTCCAGTCGCACAAACTGGTGAAATCACATTTGAAAATGTGATGTCCCATATTTCTGACATTCCAAAAACGGCCTGGCAGAAAGTTCAAGATGTGATTGCTTCAAATAGTGCCGGCACCATAAAGCACGACACATACGTCGGACCTAATACTCAATTAACAATTACTGGCGGAAAAGCAGGCATAGATTCCATTCTTGAAAAAGCTACAAAACTCTGGGCAGGTTTTACCATGTCTAAATATTATTCTGTAGTTTATTACAACATAACCGATGAAAAATGGGCAGAACAAAAAACGCAAGATATTTGGAAAGTTAATGGATATGGATCAGACACAATAGGCTCTGCTTTAAATGCTTTAAGTATAAGTTGCCAAAGTCAAAGCGCACCAGGTGTTGGTGGAGCTGCACTTGGATTTTGCCGTGGAGGCGATGCGGGCGCTGTGACAAATTCAGATAACAGTTTTATTCAGATGGCAGAAGGGGACATAGAACGTCCTGATACAAATGGAAGTAAATTAGTTCATGAATTCACACATACAGTTCAGTCAGCACAGTGGATTGGAAATGCAAATTGCCATAACGAAGGTAATAACTGTTTCCGCACGGGACTAGCTCATGACTTTACCCCATGTTGGATAAATGAAGGTCAGCCAAATGGAATAAACACGATGGTTGCGAACTCAGATTTTTCTTCTTATTTCTCAAGTAGATCTTTCGGTAAGGATCCAGGGCAGAATGTTACTGATTATTCTGCGGGTTCCATTAGAGATTATTTGTATAACCAAAGCCCTACAACGTGTTATCGAAATGGACCTCTCTATCAACTTGGATTTGATTTGGGGGCCAAGGCTATTGAAGCATTAGTTGCAATAGGTGGTCCGCAAGCGACTATGGCACTCTTTGCTCTTGGCGCTGAAGGTCAAGATTTTCCAACTGCATTCAAAAATGTATATGGAATAAGTTGGAGTGATGCTTCAACAATACTTTCCAAAGTCTTAGCAGCGGAGTATTCAAATTAAGGGGAACTTAGCAAAAGGGATTTTGCTTGCCTTAGTCCTTGTCCTCATTCCAGTTGGAGCTTTTTCAGCTTCTAAGATAAGTCCTGGAGCCGCATGCAAGGTTTACAAACAAAAGGTGACTTACCAAAATAAGGTTTATACCTGCGTTAAATCTGGCAAGAAATTGGTATGGAATGAAGGCGTAAAGGTTGCACCAACTGCCACTCCAACACCAACTGCCACTCCAAAACAAACCCCAAACGCTTTTATTCCACCGATTCCAATCACGCTACCGGTACCTGAATCAACAGAATCAAATGCAATTACATTTTCAAACATCACAAGTCGAATATCAGATATTCCGAGTGCTGCCTTCACCAAAGCAGAAGCATTAATTCAAACAAATACATCACCTGCTACAGCTCATGCAATCTATATTGCGCCTGGGCTTGAATCTATTGTTACGAAGGTCGGTATTGAGAAAGTTCTGGATCGTGCTATGAAATATTACGCAGGTTTTCAGCAGAGTGCTTATTATGATGTTTATATTTATGATTATTCAACTATTGCTTGGGCTAACGATCAATACCAGCAAGTCGCAAAAACTAGAAAATACGCTTCTTTCGCCAACTATTATGACGGGTATATAAGGTCAGCAAAAGGCGCGTGTAATGATGGAGATTGCAATGGCAGTCAAAGCGGATCAGTTCCAGGAACAAATGAAGCCTATTTAAATATCCCAATTGATAACGGAAAACATTGGTTCCTGGAAAGTGGCACGCTGGCACACTCTTACGGACATACTGTGCAATCTGCGCAATGGGACGGTACTAAAATTAAAGATGTTGGTGCGCTTAAAAACAAGGCTTATACAGGCTGGCTTTTCCAAGGTAGCGTGACACAGCCCGCTTGGACAATCTCCACTGGAACTTTAAATGGATATCTAGAAGCGAGAAATAATCAAGGTTTTAATCTACGCAACAGCGGATTTAAGAATTTAACTGCTCAAAGCATCACAAACTATTTGCTCTACAGCTCATTAGAGGAGAGCATAGATATAAATGGAAATAAAGTTAATGGTTCGGCATATCCACCAAATCCAATTTGGGAAATAGGAAACTCAACAGGATCAATGGCAGTTGAGTGTCTGGTTGCTATAGGTGGACCACAGTCTGTAATCGCCTTGTCTGTATTAGAAGCCCGAGGAAATTCTCTGGATGTCGCTTTTGAAAAAGTCTACGGAACCTCATGGAAAAAAGCGGCGGAAATTTTGGGCCAAGTAATTGCAATGGAATACGCTCAGAAAACGCCAACGCCTAATTGACCCGTTACCCTTCTGCAATGCGAATTAGGAGAATAATCGCCAAGGGCGTTCTCTTTGCCCTGACACTTACCCTGATTCCCGTTTCAGCAAATTCGGCTCAGAAAATTACTCCTGGAAGCACCTGCAAGGTTTTGAACCAAAAGATTGCGTATTCAAATCGAAGTTACACATGCATTAAATCGGGCAAGAAGTTAGTGTGGAATAAAGGCGCTGCTACTCCAATACCAACGGCTTCTGCGACACCAACACCAACAGCTTCTGCAACTCCCACTCCAACACCAGTTAAACAAGTTTTTTACAAGGCGCCAGATTCAGTAGCGATTTCAACTATTAATGACATTGAGGGCTGTGCGGTTGGGTTTGATTCAAATGGAACGCAAGTTACGACACCAATTTTACAAGCACTTGTAAATAAAGTCTGGCTTGATGTTAAGACTGTTGAGATTGGGTGGAAGAAGACGTGCAATCGCCTTGATCTACCTATGAATAGTTATTTAGCATATGCCAAAGCTAGGTTAGAAAGTAATCTGACTTTGCGATGGAAATTTATCGGCCCCGTCAACATCCTTGGTCGTGACGCTCAAGGCAATGGTGTCGGAGCGCCTTTCGAATTCAGTAATGCCCAAATCCTTCAGGCACATCCTGTTACTGGAGATTACGGAATAACATGGAGCAATATCACCAGCCGAATAAAAGATATCTCTGCAGCTGCCTGGACAGATGCGCAAAACACTCTGGCCCGTAATCAGAGTATTCCTGACGTTTACAAAGGATTTGCATCATATTTAAGTCCTGGTGCTTTGAGTACAGATCCACTTATAGGCAAAGCCGCCGTTCTTATAAAGAGAACTATGGCACTTTACGCAAATGTTGTTCGTGCGAAGAATGTCTATTTCGTTGCAACAACGATTGAAGAGCAAGTTGCGACTCTGGCCAAAATAGAAAAAAGCTATCCAGATGCATTATTAGCTCTCACTCGGAGTTTAAATAGTATTTACGGCATCGATGTCGGCGATGGAGTAGTAGCAGGCTCAGTCTTTATTCAAACCCGATGCGACCGATCAGACTTTGAGCGAAATGCATTCAGCCAACCAACCAATAGTTCACCCTCTATAACTACTTCAGTTATCACCGTAAGTGTTTGCCCACTCAATGCAGATGACGAAAGGGTTGCTGTTCACATCGCAGCACATGAGTACGTACATACCATCCAAGTAGCTTTCCATCCTGGGGGCAACATCCATAACACTCAACCGTGTTGGATGACCGAAGGTGAACCCGAATGGTCACAAGCTGTTGTCGCTGATGATTTCAACACCTACCTTTTATTACAACATTTTCGTCCCTACACAATAGGACAAGGTGGATTAAATCCGACAGACTCAAATCAACTCATCTGGACTCGTCAGGAAATTGAAACCTATCTAAAAGACTCTGCCGATGTAAGTACATGCCAGAAAAGAGATAATTGGGCATATTCTTACTCCTTAGGAGCTGCAACCGTTGAAGCTCTTGTCGCACTTGGTGGAAGTGAATCCGTCTTTGCTCTCGATGAGAGATTGAGTGCGGGACAATCAATAAATGAGGCATTTAGTGATGTTTATGGAATCACTTGGGATGCCGCCGTCCCAATTTTATCTGAGGTAGTTGCTGAAAAAATAACTAAGTCCTTTTCTAGTCAAGCTCTGACCTATCAAACTAAACCATAAAACGTGATTACAACTACGGAGAGATAGAATTTCATGCGCAAACTTTCATTCTTCACGTCACTGATCCTTCTGGCTTCAATTCTTGTTCTACCTCAAGCAGGTGCTGCTACCGCCAAGGCTGGTGCAATCTGCGCCAAGGCTGGTGCAACATCAGTTGTTAAAGGGATTAAGTTCACATGCATTAAATCGGGCAAGAAGTTAGTGTGGAATAAAGGTGCTGCTACTCCAATACCAACGGCTTCTGCAACACCAACACCAACGGCTTCTGCAACTCCCACTCCAACACCAACGCCAACCAAGACCACGACGCCTTTTGTTGCACCTATTCCTATAACACTTCCAGTTGCCCAAGGGGCAATAACTTTTGCCAACATTCTTGATAATGTGGGAAAAATTGCTCAAGTTGCATATGAGAACGTGCAAAAAACTTATGCAGAAAACACAGCCCCAAACGGGATGACTTCAACTTTCTGGATTGGTCCAAATACAGTGCCAATCGGGACAATCTCTGACAGCGATCATGTCAAAAAAGCTATGAGACTGTGGCAAGGTTTCGTTCAGCCAAGTGTATTTGGGGCTTTTTTCTATAACACTCAAGATGAACCTCTGGCGGAGCGAGCCTATGCTGAGTGGAGAACGAAGGAAAAAATTACAACTGGCGGTTCTCCCTCATCGTTACGACTTTCATGTTATGACTTTGGTAGTAAGGGTTTCCCTACCAATTATGACTCGGTTACCACCTTAGAAGACTGTAAATCTGGCGCAGCAAGAATTATCGATTACTCACGCAATATCGGACTAATGATGTTTGGAATTCCTATAGATCCCTCGACGAGATTAGATCCCTACAGAGCTGGTGGACTAGACATTCATGAGTACACACACCTTGTACAAGCATCACAATGGAAAGGTGTTTCAAATGCGTATGAAGATAGTTTGTTCGCAGTTAACCCACCATGGATACACGAAGGTCTTGCACACTTTGCTGCGAAAACACTCGCCTCAGCGACTTTTAACGACTATTTAATTCAGCGTAATGGCGAGGCACTTCATCGAACAAATGGACAAGGTGAAACACCACCGACAGAAGTTTCAAAGATCTCTGATTACCTATCCTTAAGCACCGTAGGACGCTATGACACCTATTACCACTGGGGATACGCAACTGGAATGTTAGCGGTAGAAGCTTTAACCGCAATTGGCGGGGTGCAATCGTGTATGGCGCTGAATGCACTAGAGGCCAGGGGTAATAACTTTTCCCAAGCATTTGAACTCGTTTATGGAATTCCCTGGGCTAAAGCACAACTGATTTTGGCTCAAGTGATTTCAATGGACTATCTGCAGTCAAATATCAATGTGAAATGATGACAAGCACCTGGCGCAACCTGGTGGCTGGTGTCAATCAATACTGTCAAGGGTTTGGGCGCATGGGTTCAAAAACAACGGATTTGGCTTGTCGAAATCAGCCAGATAGTTGAATCTTTGAAGTTCAGGCGCTCAGAAAGTAGCCTTTGCTCGAATAAGGCACTGCAATTGTCCTATACGGCAAAGTTGTCTAAAGTGAAACTGTGAAAATCAAATCGGCTAAAGAAACTCGCTACGACATCGTTTCACTGGGTGAAGTGATGTTGCGTCTTGATCCAGGCGAAGGCCGTGTTCGAACGGCTCGTTCATTTGCTGTCTGGGAAGGCGGCGGTGAATACAACGTTGCTCGTGGATTGCGCCGTTGTTTCGGTCTACGCGGGGCGATTGTTACATCCTTAGCTGATAATGAAGTTGGTCGACTTGTTGAAGATTTAATGCTTACAGGAGGACTTGATCTCCAATACGTAACCTGGAAAAAATACGATGGCATTGGCCGCACAGTCCGTAATGGTTTAAATTTTACCGAACGTGGATTTGGTGTTCGCGGTGCAGTCGGCGTTAGTGATCGTGGCAATACTGCAATCGCACAGATGCAACCTGACGATATTGATTGGGATGCATTATTTTCTCAAGGCGTGCGCTGGTTCCACACTGGTGGAATATTTGCGGGGCTTTCAGAATCGTCGGCAAAAGTTGCTGAAACTGCTATGAAAGCCGCTCACAAACACGGCACCATCGTTTCATACGACCTCAATTACCGTCCTTCTCTGTGGAGCGGAATTGGAGGAGTAGAGCGTGCGCAACAAGTTAATCGCCAATTAGCTCAATACGTCGATGTCATGATTGGCAACGAGGAAGATTTCACCGCTTCCCTTGGCCTTGAAGTTGAAGGTGCTAATGAAAACCTTACTGACCTTGATACCTCTGGCTTCAAGAAGATGATTGAAAAGGCCAGCAAGGAATTTCCTAATTTCCAAGTAATTGCCACAACTCTTCGCGGCGTTACTTCTGCAAGTCGCAATGATTGGGCAGCAATTGCTTGGTCTAAAGAAATCGGCTTTGCTGAATCGACCGCACGCAAAGATCTTGAAATCATGGACCGCGTTGGAGGTGGAGATTCATTTGCATCTGGTTTGATTTACGGTCTCCTAGAAATCGGAGATCTGAAAAGCGCAGTTGAATACGGCGCAGCACATGGGGCATTAGCTATGACAACTCCAGGGGATACAACGATGGTCACATTGGCTGAAGTTGCAAAACTTGCTGGCGGCGGAAGTGCGCGAGTTATCCGTTAAATTCACCGACAAGTTCTTCTAGTAATCGGGAATGTTTGCTGCTTCTAGTTATATATCTGGCGGTTATGGCCTAACCTTCTCACCATGTCTTTGCTCAACTTTGAATCATCGGGCCCTGCGCCGAGAGGTAAAAAGAAGAGCCTAAAAATATTTCTTGGTATTGCAGCTCTTGCAGGATCACTAGTTCTTGGGTCGACGCTGGCAGCAAATATAGATTTGAATGGTTCGCAGCCCGTTGAATTCGGACAAGGCGTTGCCCAGACAGTCGACTGCTCGGGCACAACCGAGCTAACGATCACCCCTAATGCAGAATTTACAAATGCTACTGGAGGTGGAGCTTTTTACTTCACATCAGTAACAGTTTCCAATATTCCTATTTCTTGTTATGACAAAGATTTCACCATCAAGGCTTATGGAAACTCGGGCAATTCACCACTTGAACTCTTTAATACAACTTCTACTTCCGCCGTGGTCTATAACAATTCGGGAACATTTGAAATTTGGACAGGTAGCACGGGTGCTTCAATTACAAGTGACTCAGGAACTTTCACCTTCACTTTCACATCGCCTGTTGCACTCTCCACACAGGTATTCAGCCTCACGATAGAAAGCAATGATCATATTGATGTGGAACCAGCTTTTTGCAATACATTGAACGGAACACTCAACTTACTGGTTTGCACGGTTAATTCTGGCGTCACGCTGGGTTCCTCTTCTCTCTTAATACCTAAGCGATACACATTGAGAATTAGCGATCCAAACGTAACCATAACTAATAATGGGACCATAACTAATAATGGGACCATAGATAGCAGTGGCGCTATAACCAATAACGGCACCATAAATAACAATGGGCCCTACTTCAATAATTCATACTCTAACTCGCCCACTGGCACTATCAACAACAATTTTGGTGGAGTATTTAACAACCGTGGACAAGTTTTGAGTAACGGAACGATCAACAATCGCCATATCTTTAATAACACCAGCAGTAACCCCGATGCTGTTTACCAAGGTGATCTTGGAATAATCACTAACTTCGCACCCTATGAATGGAATGGTCCATTGCCAACAGGGTGGGGACGATTTAACGTAAATTAAAAAGTGAGATAGATGAATTGCTGCGACTAGATCAGTAAGACCTTTTGAACTACATCTCAGGAACACTTACGCTTGTAAGTGGGTTGTGAGGGACTCGAACCCCCGACCCAGGCATTAAGAGTGCCTTGCTCTACCAACTGAGCTAACAACCCGAAGCATCCAGGCGCCGGAAACGCTTGAATGCAGGTGGAAACCTATCAGCATCTACGGCCTTGTCGCACACGCGCGACACCGCCAAAATGGTCATATGAGTCACTGGGAAATACGGATTGCCCTTGTTCTGACCCTGTTTCTGGCAGGGGCTCCAGAGGTTTCTAATGCGGCGGCGCCAACTGTTACTGACGTGATTGCAACGTTGGCGGTTAAGGGCCGTGCGCCAAAGACTGGTTACACAAGAGATCAGTTTGGAACTGCTTGGAAAGATGTAGATGGAAATAGCTGCGATACCCGCAACGATATTTTAAAGCGCGATTTATTGGATCAAGTATTTAAGGATCGCTGCGTCATAACCTCGGGGACTTTGCCTGACCCATACTCTGGAGAAAATATAGATTTTGTAAGGGGAGTGGGCACTAGCAATGCTGTGCAGATAGATCACGTTGTTGCGCTTTCTAACGCGTGGCAGACCGGGGCTTTTAAATTAACAGTTGAAAAGCGTACAGCTTTTGCAAATGACCCACTGAATTTATTGGCAGTTAAAGGTGTACTGAACTCTCAAAAAGGTGATGGAGATGCAGCAACCTGGTTGCCACCGAAGAAGAGTTATCGGTGCGCCTACGTAGCTCGCCAAGTAGCAGTCAAAGCTAAATATGGCTTGTGGTTAACGGCGCCTGAAAAAGCTGCGATTGAAAAGATTATTACAACGTGCCCAAAACAGTTGATACCAAGTAATTAATGCGAACCGTTATATCGGTTGTATGAATTCTTGATCTCTTCTTCAGCTGCTTCATGACCAACCCATGCACCGCCATGAACTTCTTTGCCTGGCTCTAGAGTTTTATAGACTTCAAAGAAGTGCTTAATTTCATCGAGTTCATAACTAGGAACGTTATCGATATCTTGCAGGCTTGCTTTGCGAATATCACCAGCGGGAACGCATAAAAGCTTGTCATCTCCGCCTTTTTCATCAGTCATACGGAACATGCCAATTACGCGACATGAAACTACGCAGCCCGGAAAAGTTGGTTCATCAAGCATGACAAGTGCATCAAGTGGATCGCCATCTAATGAGAGTGTGTTTTTAACAAAGCCATAATCATGCGGAAAACGTGTTGCGGTAAAGAGCATGCGGTCTAAGCGAACTTCGCCGGTGTTGTGATCGATTTCGTATTTGTTTCTAGAACCTGCTGGGATTTCTACGACTACGTCAAAAATCATTTTCGCCCAACTCTCTAGTGTGTCGTGCAGTAAAAGTGGGGTGAACGACGGGGCTCGAACCCGCGACATCCCGGACCACAACCGGGTGCTCTACCAGCTGAGCTACGTCCACCATGAGTGCCAAAGTCTACCTGTTACACCGATGTGCCCGGAACAAATACTGCGCTGCGGTAATACGCTAATTCGGCAATTGAATCTTGAATATCGCCTAAGGCGCGGTGATTGCCCGTTTTTGCCGGGGCGTTGAAGTAGGCCTTGGGATACCAGCGACGGGCTAACTCTTTTATAGATGAGACATCGATGGTGCGATAGTGCAGGTATTCATTGAGCCGTGGCATATCGCGTGCAATAAATGAGCGATCGACCGAGACAGAGTTACCAGCCAACGGTGATTTTCCGGGCGCAGTATTAGCGCTCTCCAAATATTTAATAATCGCATCTTCTGCCTCTGTCACAGAAACACCATTTGGAATCTCGGTGATTAATCCTGAGGTCGTGTGCATCGCTGTGACAAATTCATTCATGCCGGCTAATGCATCGGCGCTCGCTTTTATAACAACATCGACGCCATCGCCAATGACATTGAGTTCAGAGTCGGTTACAAGGACGGCGATTTCGACGAGGACATCTTTCTCAAGAGAAAGCCCCGTCATTTCGCAGTCGATCCAGATCAGGTTCGGTTGTTCATTGGCCATGCGCGCCTGGCAGGAATCGAACCTGCGACAACCCGCTTAGAAGGCGGGTGCTCTATCCGACTGAGCTACAGGCGCCTGTAGGGTCGTGAATGCTAAGTCTACCGACACATA